>CAZCZK010000053.1:0-1185 GCA_964503195.1 uncultured Methanoregula sp. | reverse complement strand
CCGTTCTCGGCTGCGAGGAAGGAACACCGTTAGTCTGTGACGACGGTGATGTCTGTGACGGTCTGGAGACCTGTGACCCCGTTCTCGGCTGCGAGGAAGGAACACCGTTAGTCTGTGACGACGGTGATGTCTGTGACGGTCTGGAGACCTGTGACCCAGTTCTCGGCTGCGAGGAAGGTACACCGTTAGTCTGTAATGACGGGAATGCCTGCACTGAAGATCGATGCGATGCGTCTGACGGCTGTGTCTCTACGCAGATTTCCTGCAATGACAACAATGACTGCACAACGGACAGTTGCGACCGTGAGAAGGGCTGTGTCTATACCGGCATGACCTGTGATGACGACAACGCCTGCACGGCTGATTCCTGCGCAGTGGGGGCCGGCTGTATTAATACACCGATCACCTGTGACGACGACAGTATCTGTACAGATGACACCTGTGATACGGCAAGCGGCTGTGTCTATACACCGAATGATGAATGCACTGCCTCCCCGGAATTCCCCTCTCTGTTCCTCCCGGTGGCTTCCTGCATAGCAATGTATGCCGTTGCCACACTCGGCCGGCTGCAGAAGAAACACTAACCTTTTTTAAAAAAAATCGTGCCAAAGAACCCGGTGGGGTGGGTCTGCCATACTCCCGGCCAGCTGGTCTGATCTTCCCGGGAAATCCCCCGTGAGCGGGTAAGTTTCTCCCCAGTGGTGATCCGTTCCCTGTGCATTGTCACGTGCCGGTAAAAAAATCTATGGCAGATGGTAACAGGCCCGGGTGAAATTGTTCCTGGCCAAAAATGATATTTTTGGTAGTTCATGGAGCTGATCTAGGGGTGGGGAAGAGGATACGGTCCGGGATTTTCCGTTATCGAAAAATACTGAATTCCCGGGAAGCATGCAGGGAACGCACGGGTCCGGATCGCATCCTGACCACACACCCTGATGCGCTTCGCGTCCAGGTGCCGCCAGGAAACAGGGGGGAGCTGGTATCCCCTTCAGTGCTCGTAGGTAATTTCGAGCAGCTCACCGGTCTGGGCATCAACCCACCCGACACCAGGTGATAATTTCGGGTCTGCCCGGATAGTCTCGTCATCGAAGATTATCTTCCATGCCAGCGGTATGGTTGCCGGACGCGGGATGGTTGCCGGATTATGACGGTCTTTCCAGTACACGTCGGCGGAGATGATGCGGA
>CAZCZK010000052.1:0-15433 GCA_964503195.1 uncultured Methanoregula sp. | reverse complement strand
GTAATCAAGATACCAGGCACCATTGCGATATACACCAACTTTATCGTACCCTGTATCGTCCCAATCACCAATTACTGGTGTCCAGCCTGAAGACCCGAATGCATAGTTCTTATCGCCGGAATTATATTTTCCGTCACCATTGTAATCAAGATACCAGGCACCATTGCGATATACACCAACTTTATCGTACCCTGTATCGTCCCAATCACCAATTACTGGTGTCCAGCCTGAAGACCCGAATGCATAATTCTTATCAGCATCAACATCCCATACGCCGTTGCCGTTATTATCGAGATACCAGGCCCCATTAAGGAACGAGCCGATCTCTGTATGCCCATCTCCATTCCAATCGCCAGCAACAGAAAGCCATCCGGCCGCTCCAAAAGCAGCATTTCGGTCATAGGAATCCCACACACCATTGCCATTCAGGTCGATATACCAGTTGCCATCTTTGTAGACCGCAATTCTTGAACCTGAATCCCCACTGGGACTATCGTCCGCGGGATCCAGTTCTCCATCCAGATCGAAATCGCCCCAGCCGATCCAATTTCGAGATGCCTGACTTATTTCCCACCAATATGGGTGAGTGGGATCATTATAAGGATAATACATGACACCACGCTTGGTCGATGATGGACAGGTGAAATAATTTGTATTCCTATACATCTCGTACATCGGACTTACAGCGAGTCCACTTGGCCAATAGTTACATGCGACACCATTTCCCCCCCATTCATCAAGCGCACCATATGCATGTACTATTTCATGTTCATATGAACCAGGCTCTGAAATAAAGCCAGGGCCCCAGTATGAAACCAATACTTTATCTGCATATCCTTGTTCCGGACCTGTTGCTGTAGCACCTTTATCATCATGGGTAAAAAAGACAAGAATTACAGAACCAGCATTATAAGTTCTTTTTATATTATACGCCAAATTCTCTGTGGCTCTATCATAAGGGCCAAATTGCCCATATTCAAATTGTTGAGCTGCATGTTCCATCCATCCATCCGGGCCCCATGTAGTAACATTATTGGGTCCAAAATTTTGTCCAATGACCGTAACGTGACCCGTTGCCCCACTATTGATCACATTTGCACCTGATGGTGCCTGTTCCTGAATTTGCCACGTTCCTGAACCTGCATCAACTTCTGCATCATCCATATGTTCTTGTGTCCATGTTCCGTAGGAACTTGGAATCGAAAAATCCGTAAATATATACAGATAAAAAAGTTTCCCTTGAGCGGAGGGTGCAGATTGGGATCCGGGGGATATTGAAGAAAGCAATTCTGTTTTCTGACTTTGATAAGGCTTATGATAATTCATATGATCTATTTCCAATTGATTTTGATTTTCAATAATAAACGCCGATATCTGGGAATCACTTAACCCAATAAGGGCACCCAGTTCTTCATCAAATCTGGTCAGGTTTTTTATATGAAACCGTTTACCATCGGTAGTTTTACGATTTTTCAGGATTTCATTTTCTACCTTAATGGAATAATCACTTATTTTTTCCTGAGGTAATCTCCAATCCATCCGTGCATTCCAATAATTTAAAAAATCTGTTACTTTTTTGAAATTCTACCCCACTGTCGGGTTCCTGGGAAGCATTAAATTTCAATGGGACGATAGTTGGTTGAAGTGTCACGTAGCTTTCAGTTGCTGAAGCATTTACAAACCCGCTACAAAAAAAAGAAAGTGCTATCAAAACAATAATACAATCAATCGTTTTCTTTGTGGTCATACCTAGTTCCTCCTCAAAACAATAATAATAAAACAAACAAGAATTGCCGATATTGAACCCTCAAAATTAAATCCGGAAACAGACGGTTTTTGCGGAGACAGGACAAAATCTACATCATGACCATAGGGTTCGAACGTGACTTGCTGAACAAGAGTCTGATAACCCGTTTTCCGGACGGTTATTTTCTGATGAAAACCGTTTGCTTTTTTCATTGAATAGGTACCATTTCTGTCCGTTGTTGTGTTTACAGAAACGAGTCTGTTATCTCTTGTTTCAGTCTCAAAGGTAAGAACAGCACCACTGACCGGATTCCCTGCGATATCAACAACTTTTCCATAAACAAAGATCGTGCCTGGAGGAGGTGGTCCGGCATAGCTGGAGAAATTTCGTGTTTTCGAAACAACGAATCCTGAATTATCAGTAACGGTAATAGTGACATGATTTGTTATCAGAATCTTACACGAAATATTATAATGAGTGCCCAAATTACTTCCACATACTACCTCTCCATAATTGTCGGTTAAACCATTCGTGATTGATACATTACGTATCCCTTGTGGTGTATCTATCGTTCCCTGAACCTCAAGATACGCAGGCACTACGTCATAAAAGATAATATCCCCTTCTTCTGGGGAAGTAATATTTATCGTAATATTTTTTTCATCCGCACTCACTATCGGTACAATCGCCATCACTGCCAGCACCAGCACCATCAGAAGGATTTTTCCGGTTTTATCTCGTTTTACCTTTTTTCGTTTCATCTGTATCATTCCTGTTTTCATGATACTATAGTATAGATTACAATCAAGAATATTCCAGATTCAATGATACGAAGTTAAATTTATTTTTTAAATATAAAAATAAATCGTTTTGATTCTGTTAGGAAAAATATTTGAGTTTAAATTGCACCTCTCATTGACCATTGCCAGGTAACCACAGGTAATTCATTTATTATTCCTCAAGGTATTCACCTTCAAGTCTGCGACATGAATATAATACATGAAATATAGTGAAAATGTCAACCAGATTGATTTCTGAATCGGGGAAGGTTTGTGTTTTATTTATGTTATGCAGAGGAAAAAAATACGGGATCGATTGCGCTGCTTACCAATCATGACCGCATGAATCCATTTCTTCGCATCAAGAACACTCATAAACGAATGTGATAATAATTAATACCCGGAGCACAACACACGATGACCCCCCGGTTACTATCCGAAGCAGAGGGCTACGGCCTCCTGAAATCCGCAGGAATCCCGGTCCCCGGATTCAGTGTCGCCACGACCGCAGCAGAGGCAAAGACCGCCGCTGATACCATCGGCTATCCGGTCGTTATGAAAGTCATCTCGCAGCAGGTGGTGCACAAGACCGATGCCGGCGGGGTCATCCTCAATATCAGGTCACCTGGCCAGGCAGCGGAGGCATTTGAAACGATCTCCCGGGATGTGAAGGCCAGGGTCCCGGGCGCGAAGATCGACGGCATCCTCGTGGTACAGCAGCTCCGCCCGGGGCTCGAGCTGATCATCGGGGGGAAGACCGATCCAACCTTCGGCAAGGTGATCTCCATCGGCGCCGGCGGAACGCTGGTTGAATTATTGCACGATGTCTCCATCCGCGTGCTGCCGGTCGATGAGTTCGAGCTCCGCACGATGGTGCGGGAGCTCCGGAGCTATCGCCTCATACAGGGATACCGGAACCAGCCTCCCCGCGATGAACAGGCATTCGTATCCGCGATTGCCGCTGCCGCCCGGTGGTTTTTTTCAAGCCCCGGCGTTGTTGAGTTTGACCTCAACCCGCTGGTCCTGTACGAAAAGGGCGGGTGTGCTGTCGATGCCCGGGTGTACGTTGACGAGGGAGCGGCACCGCTGGACACCGAAGAGAAGGCGGCGCTTCCGGACCAGCTCCTCACCATCCGTTCCATCGCGGTGGTCGGGGCCTCGCAGGATCCGAACAAGGTCGGCTATGCAATAACCCGTAACCTCCTCTCGTTTTCAGGCTCGCTCTTCCCGGTCAACCCGACGGCAACGGAGATTCTCGGGCGCAGGGCATACCCGTCACTTGCCGCTATTCCGGAAAACGTTGATGTAGCAGTTGTCGCGATCCCGGCAAGGGGCGTCCCGCTGGTGGTGAAAGAAGCCGGGGAGAAGAAGATCCCGCTCGTGATCATTATCTCGTCGGGATTCCGCGAGGCCGGCGAGGCAGGCCGGCAGATCGAGGAGCAGGTACTCGCCCATGCACGGCAGTACGGGATCCGGATCATGGGGCCGAACTGCCTCGGGCTCATGCTCCCCCACCAGGGGATCAACACAACCTTTGACCCGGTCTCGCCCAAGCCCGGGAAGATCGCCTTCATCTCGCAGAGCGGTGCTATCATCACCACGGTCGTTGACTGGAGCCTGCCCGAAGAGATCGGTCTCTCCGCGGTGATCAGCCTCGGCAACCAGGCCGACCTCACCTTCGAGGACTTCGTGCAGTTTGCCGGCAATGATCCCAACACGAAAGCAATCATCCTCTATGTCGAGCAGATCCGGCATGGCCGCCGGTTCATGGAGACGGTCAGCAGGATCACACCGAAAAAACCGGTTGTAGCCATCAAGGCGGGGGCATCTGCTGTCGGGCAGAAAGCCGCATCCTCCCATACCGGGTCGCTTGCGGGGAGCCATGCCGTGTATATGGCCGCGTTCCGCCAGGCCGGGGTCATTCCGGTGAACTCAATACGGGGTGCTTTCCAGACTGCGGAACTGCTGGCTTCGGAAGGGTACCCGAAAGGCACCCGTGCGGTTGTCATAACCAATGCCGGAGGCTTTGGTGTCCTGTCGTCCGATTACGCCGAGCAGAACGGTATTGGCATGATACCATTTACCGAAGAACTCGTTCAGGAACTGGATGCCGTCCTTCCTGCCAACTGGAGCCGGGCAAATCCGATCGACATGGTGGGGGACTCGAGTGCCGACCGCTTCGCGAAGACCTTTGATATCATGATCAAAAACCAGGCACTGTGGGACATCGCGTTCGTTATTGCAGTCCCCTCGGCCATCTCGGATCCGATCCGGGTGGCAAACGAGATCGTCCGCTTCTCAAAAAACACCCACAAGATGATCGTGGGCTGCATGATCGGCGGCGACAGCATGAAGACGCCGCTGCGCATCCTCCGCGACGCCCAGATCCCGAACTTCCCGGATCTCGAGGATGCCTTCAAGGCGATCGGGATGATCGGCAGTCATCGGTGCAGCACGGATTCCATGGATTGCCGGCACGGGGAATGAGTGATTTTCATTGTCCCTGATAGAAAAATGAGAGGTTCGTTTAGGGAATCCAGGGAGGAGTGAAGTAATAATAACTTCCTTTATACTCAAAATATACTTCACGTTGCAAGAAGAATTTACTGTCCCACATTTTGTCCTTCTCCCGACCGGAAAGTTCAAGATAGTGATCAATCCTTGTCCCATTGTTATGTGATACTCCGTTTTGGGAATTATTTTGGATAATCGGGACCAGATAGGGGAACTCCTTAAAGTCTTCTTCCGTTATTTTCACAACATACCCGTCAGGAATGCCACTTTCATTGATTTTTGTTATTGTCATGTTAGAGTCCGGCCATGAGTGAACGAACGAATAATAGGTCCCCTTGTACTCAAAAAAAGTATTATGATGTGAGAAGAATTTACTTCCTAAAATTCTATCCTTGTCCTGCCAGGAAAGTCCGACAACATAGGATATCCTCTTACCGTTATCTGTTGATATTCCGTGTTGAGAATTGTCACGGATTACCGGTGCCAGAAAAGGGAATTCCCTGAAGTCTTCATCGATTATCCGGACAACCGGGCCATCTGGTACGCCACTTTCATTAATTTTTTTAATGCTCATACCAGGACGGTCGGGATTAAAAATCGGGGCTAAAAAAAGGAAGGAAAGGTATGCAAACAGAATTACGAATGCGACAACAATGATTATGTTTAGTCGTGAGATTTTCAAATCCATTGCAAGAAATTGTTGTTTTTATTATAATTATGTTTGTCAGGGTAAAGGACGATGTGATTAACGCCGCCGCCCCCGACGGGGCGCCCCCGCGGCGGATCAATTACTCAGGAGGAGACCAGAATCTGCCCCGCCGTGCCTCGGAGAGGCCCTGAGGCGGGAAGCCATCGTAATACCAAAGAGTTTGTGAAAAACTTAAGATCATCACAGCGTGATCTTCTTCACGATCCGCCCGTCCCGGAAGACCGTGATCCCCCCGCCGCTCTGGGAGACCACGATCCCCACGGCCTTTGTCACGCTGGTGATGGCGGCAACCGAGTTGTGCCGGGTCCCCATGCCCGGCGGCAGGGTGACATTGCTGGAATCAACCGTGATATAGCGTCCCACGGATTCTACAAAACCGTCCCCGGTGATCAAAAACGCACCGTCAAGCGGGGCAAGCGCCTTGATGTTCTCCTTCAGCCCGGGGTTCGTGATGACGCGTAATTCCGGGGGGTGACCTTCAAACGGGTTCAGGATGATCTGGCGTGATTTTTCCAGCACGTTTTTGATATCCCCGATAAGGAACGCTGTCCCGACAGCTTTGCCCTCCCTCCCTTCAATCGAGATCTCGGTACAGATGTGGAAGACCGCGTCAAAGACGCTGTCGGCAACATCCGTGTCGGTCACCACAAGGTCCTTCCAGGTATCGGTGCTGATACGCACGACACCATCGCGTTTCCGGTCCGTGATATCGTTCCCGATACAGAGTATCTCAACAATGTGTCCTTTCTCGTCCCGGATTGCCCGGTTGATCCATGCGATCCAGACCCGTTCACCGTTGTGGCGGATGTTCTCGCTGATATTCACGGCATACCCGTCTGCATTGAACCCGAGATCATCTGCCATCATCGAGAGGTCATGGCCGGACCGGGACTTCTGCGATACAATGGTTCCCGCCACATTTTTACCGATCAGGTCCTCGCTGGCATAATCGAAGAACGAGAGTGCATAGGTATTACAGAACGTTATCGTTCCCTGCAGATCCATCCGGATGATGATGCTTAAGGAGCTCTGGAGCAGGTCACGGTACCTGACCTCGCTTTTCCGGAGGGCTTCGGACATGGCCTTTTTTTCCGTCGTATCGGTCACGATGAACGTTCCGCCCCTGGTAATATCCCTGGCGTCAAGCACCTGAGCCTGGACAAGGCATGGCTGGAGTGTTGCATCCGATTTCACCAGACTGCATTCAGCCTGGCCAAACCCTCGTGCGTCCTGCGTGCGCTGGATCCCGCGGCAGAACTGCCCGAACTCATCCGGTGTGGCAAAAAGGGTTGCAAGATCTTTACCTATGAGGTTCGTCTCCTGATACCCAAGAAGGGTTGCGATGCGGCTGTTCACCCACTGGATGGTAGTATTCCGGACCTGGAAGATCCCAAGCGGGGTTACCGCAAGGATAGCTGCCAGCTGCTCGTTTAAGGCCTTGGCCTCCCGTTCGGCTTTTTTCCGCAGGATGGACTGTTTCATGATGGTGACGATCTCGGCAACCTGGGGGCGGAGATCCCCGGCTGAGGGCCCCGTGATCTCGCTTGCAACGGAAACTTCCCCGAGGGCGATCCTGCCATTGGATCTGCGGGAAAGGAGAATGACCGGCGTTGCATTGCCGGCAGACCGGAGGTATTTTATAAATTCAATCCCGTTCATTTCAGAGACAAACTCGATCCCGTTCACCTCAGGCATCTGGTCGTAGGAGAGGATGACATCATACGTCCTGCCCTTCAGTTTTTCGGTGGCCTGTTTTATGGAATGGGCGTAATCAACCCGCATCTCCCCGCTCTTCTCAAGGAACGTGCGTATCCGGATCAGGAGATCGCTTGAATCGTCAATAAACAAAACAGAGTACATCACGCATCTCCCGACTGAAAGCGTGTCAGAAACACTTGATAAAGGTGGATAGTTGACCGATAAATAGTTGTTCCAGATAAAAACAACGGGAGAGAACGGCACGATCTGCCGTTCTGCCCGAAAAGAACAGGGAGAACCCGGTTATACTTCCGTGTTCTGGACAATGGCGAGTTGGTACATCCAGTCCATGAGGGGATGGCACTCCTCGACAATACACTCGAGCTCGCAGCCGATACAGGGTATCAGTTCATCCCCGGCAAGGAGATCGGCGGGATTCACCGGCTGCTG
This sequence comes from uncultured Methanoregula sp., assembly GCA_964503195.1. Taxonomy (GTDB): domain Archaea; phylum Halobacteriota; class Methanomicrobia; order Methanomicrobiales; family Methanospirillaceae; genus Methanoregula. The sequence continues at coordinate 7,536 of CAZCZK010000052.1, read as the reverse complement.
CGTTGCCCGCAGCAGGTAGGTCTTGATCCCGTCCTTTTTAAAGTCCTCCCGGTGAATAAGCCCGCTGTCTTCAAGTTTCTTCACGATTCGTGAACATTTCCGGCTGTCAACCCCGAGCTCCTTCCAGAGCTCGCTCTGGAGGATACCTTCGGGTTTTGACTGGATCAGGTTCAGTGCTTCCTCAACAGGATCTTCTGTCACGTTTTCACCTTTATGTTAGATAACCGGCGCGATCGTGAGGATATTGTTGCCCCGGATCACGACAGTTCCAAGGCTCCTGCCCCGCTGGTTATCAACAAACTCGGTTGTCTCGTCCATATGGATATTGAGATATTCGTCCACGGCAACGAGGCGCCCCTGGAGTTTGCGGCCTTCATCCTTTATCTCGACAGATATTCTGGAGTCCACGAGAGCAAACACTTTCTTTATCGGCAATACAATTCCGTTAACCATCTGCCCTAATTTGGGATGGAAGATAATTAAAGGTTGCTCCTCCGGGAGCTACCAGGGGGGGATTGTACCGGCAGGGGAACGGTCATTGGGGGGGGAAGAACCGCAAGGATCCTCGCCGTGCCACATCCCGTCTGATATGGGAGTGGGGAAGGATGCACGTCTCTGTCTGACCATGGAGAACCACCGGATAAAGCCGGAAACAGAGGAAAAAAGAGGGGGTTATTCCTGCGGGAGGGGTTCCCAGCGTGAGGCGAGCTCTTTTTCAACGGCCGGGAGGGTGGTATACTCCATCTCCTCAAGCGAGAGCCGGTGGGGTTCGAACGGCCCCTGGGCGCGGATAATGTCAGCAAGCTCGTTGCACCGGTTCCTGACGCGGTCGAACGCCGGGTCATCGAACATGTCAACCGGGCCTATCAGTTTTCCGTTACAAATCTGGAACCCGAAACAGATGACGCGGGGCGGCCCGTCGAACCGGGTGCAGTTCGCATCGCAGAGACCCACCGGCATCAGCGGGCCGTGGTGGGACCCCCGCATCCAGCCGGCAACGAGAACCGGCGTGCAGAACGGATCGAGGATCTCGCCAACCGCCGGAAAACCGCTCTGGGACCGGACGATCATGACCGGGTCGTCTTTTCCCACGTACCGTCCCGCCAGCAGACCCAGGCGCTGGGTGCTTGTCGAGGCCGCAACCTCCCCGTCACGGCGGAAGACATACTTGACAACGTACCGGGACGGGGCACCGATATACGCAAGCAGGTTATAGGACTCTTCGGGGCAGGTGAAGCGTATCTTTCGTTTCTTGAACAGGTCGTGGACCTCGAAGATAAAGCCCTTGTGCAGGGACGGGTCGATCACGAGACCGGCCGTATTGAACGGGTCGGCAAAGATCTTGTACAGGAAGAAGTTCCATGCACCGGGCTCTGTCTTGTCCGCCATGAATACCAGAACCGGGTCGGATGCCCGCTCCTCAAACTCCATCTCGGCAACACCGGGGCCCATCCCCTTAACGTTACCGGAGAATGCGCTCGCAAGCATGTCCTGGCCTGCACCATAGAGTTTCAGGCTCTTTGCAATCTTCGTGCATTCCATGAAGACATCCCAGGCAAGTTTGTGGATCTTTTCATTGTCTGCGCCGTGGGTGTGGGTCATGATCAGTTCCAGGTCATCGCCACAGTGCGTGACAACCGAGTCAATCAGGAGCCTGCCCTCCTCGTCTTTGAGGAGCTTTGCTGCTTTCTCCAGAAGCTTCGGGTGGGTGCGGGAGTGTCCGGGAAAACTGCCCACATCCGCCTTGATCACAGAAATGGTGGTCTTGGGCATAGCGTTTCACAGTTAGAGATAGCCCGGGGATATAAAAAGATTATGGTGATTGTGCACCCGCACGTTTTCTGATGAGTGCTGCGGTATGGTAGGCGCCGAAAGCCCGGAAAAAGACGAGGCTCTCAGCATAGGCGCGAGCCTGTATCGCACGGTTCGTCTCCTCATCAACAGCATAGATCTCTTTATAGAATTCCTTGATCGCAAACTTACTGTTGCCGTCGAAGACCTGGGAGTCCTTCTTGCCGGGGTTTGCGGGGCGGTACTTCTCGAGCGTCCACTCCTGGATATTCCGGTAAAGGGCGGGTTCATAGACTTTCAGGATGTCAAACACAATGTCCTGCCAGAAGGTGCCGACATTGCCCTTGATAATATCCCCCTTCGGGAAATGGAGGTTGATCAGTTCGCGGGGCGTGCCGGTAATACCGTGCTGGGCAATGCCGACATTCAGCCGGTTGTCACGGAGGGCCTTTGCAATCGCCCGGGTCTGGGGGATGTCGATCGAGAGCTGGGCGACCACGTTCCCGTTCGCGTCATAGGTATGCCCGTGGGTGCTGCCGTTTGCAATTGCAAGAACGTTCGGGAAGACCCCGTTCTCGTTGAGGGCTTTGATAAACTCTACCGCTTCTTCAGGTCTGGTGAGGATGAGACCCGATCCATCTTTCCTTCCGATCTCACCGACTTCCACCTCAAGCCCGAAGTCTTTGGTCTTCATCCGGCTCCTGATATGGCGTGCGAGATCCGTGGTAACCCGGATATTCTCGGCGAGTTCCTCCCGGACAGTTTTACCTTCGAAATCAAAGAGGTGGGAGGCGTCGATCGCAAAGGAGGTGAAACCGGCATTGATCTGGGCATCGATCAGCTCTTTTGTCCCGCTTACTTCAGCGGCATCCCCTTTCTTGACGGTGATATGGTCGGCATGGAGTGCCCACGTGCCAAACTGTACGTCCTGTGCAGCCTTCTGCATCCTCCGGGAAAAATCCGCCGGCGTCATACCGGTGTACCCGCCGTTCAGGTCGCACTCGGACCGGGCAAGCTCCATGAATACCACCGAGTCGGTATCCTTTGCCGCCTGGAAGATCCCCGTTGCCACGGTTGCGATCCGTGTGTTTGCTGCCATGACGATAGCGTTATGGCCGGTAATCCCGTTCAGGATTGCCGACCCTGATAGTGGACCATAGGTTACCTCGTTCATTCCCTCATCACTTCCCAGTACTCGGTATTCATCCTTCACGCATAAATTTTTCAATCAGGGCGATCTCGGTTTTACCCCCGATATAGACCGGGGTAAGCTGGTTGATCGCTTCCGGCTGGATATCGAGAATACTGCCTTTCCCGTCACTGACTGCCCCGCCGGCTGCAGAGATGAGCATGCCCAGGGGATTTGCCTCATACAGGAGGCGCAGTTTCCCGTTCTCTTTTCCCCGGATCCCGGGGTAGGTGAACACACCCCCTTTGTGAAGGATCTGGTGCACGTCAGCCACAAAACAGCCGCTGAAGCGGAGTTTGTACCCGGACTGCTCGAGATGTGCAATCCACCGTGCATGGGCAGGAAGGTAGTCTTTCCGGAGCGCACCAGGCGCATAGATCTTCCCGTCCGGGATCCGCAGGTCCCGGTGCCTCAGGACGAATTCTCCCGTTTCATCCAGGACGAATTCATGTACTCCTGTGCCGGTCGTATACGTCAGGGTGGTCAGGGGCCCGTACAGGATGTAGAGCGCGGCAATGAGACGGGACCCCTTCTCAAGAACGTGGCCGGGACAGATGCCGATGATGGTCCCGATGGCAAGGTTCACGTCGATGAGGGATGATCCGTCCAGCGGGTCCATCACGACACCGAACCTGTTTTTCGGGTTTTTTATCTCGATGGCCTGTTCCTGCTCCTCTGATGCGACCGTGCTGACGAGCCGGGACTCCCGCAGGGAGGACAGGAACACCCCGTCGGCAAACTTGTCCAGAGGCATCTGCTCTTCGCCGTATACGTTCCGGGTCGATTCACCGGCAGTCGGTTGACCGGACGTACTGAGAAATCCTTTTTTCACAACCAGCGACTGTTTTCCCAGGAACAGGATCAATTCTGCCAGGTTTGTATCTGTTCCCTCACGAACCAGGAAGTCAGCAAGTCTCATGTAGTTCCCTTTTTTCCTCTGCCATGCCGGGGCAGTCTCCCATCAGCTATCCGGAAGGATACTTGAGGGTGAGTAGTCTTTTGCTGGCGGGGTTTATGAGAGTTATTATCCTGTTTTCCCGATCATCCCGGCCGGTGAATGAGATCGGTTACGGTCCTGAGTTTGCCCGGTGGACGACCCGGAAAGAATCTACCGAAGAAAAGACGGGATCCGTTCCGGCTGCCCCAGGAAAGGAAGCGCCGGCGGCGGATCAGTGACCGGATGCTTTGAAAACACCGGATTTTCCCGCCATGGCCTAAAAGGGGCCCTGAGGCAGGGACCGGCTTTTTTTCATGATTCGGGTGCATACTCCCCTTCATGTGCGTTTTTTGCTGAGCCAAAACCGGAGCTCCCGGGTCTCCCACAGCATCAGGTATTCTCTGACGGCTCCGGAAGGCTCATAAACGTGACTTCAAGCACACCGTTTTTCAGGGTTTTCTGCAACGAACCAGCATCTACCGGCGGGAGGGGTGCCGATGTCCGGAAGGAATGATCCGCATCACCGGCATCGATGATGAGGGTAGTTCCTTTCACGGCAAGGCGGAGCGTCTCCTCGGTAATGCCGGGGAGGTCCGTTATCACTTTCACTTCATTGCCGATACGGTGGACTTCAGCCACGGGCTCTTCCCTGACATGGGACACCGGGCACGCATTACCCGCAGTCTCCGGTATCGTGGGACCTTCAGCATTGCTGAACGTGATGTGGTATTCGTATCCCGAAGGAGAACAGACCGTGAATTCCCGGTCCATACGGGAATTGAGGCGGGCGAATATCCCGTCCACCTCGTCGAACATATCCATGGGGTTTCCCTGCATTGTTCTTCACCTCATTGTCAGCGGGTCCTTTACTCCACGGTTTCCCGTTTCCGGTCAAACAGGTCAGCCATGGTGCTGAGAGCGGCAAAGTCTTTTTTCCGGGCAAACGTCAGCCTGCGGAGATCCTTTACCAGGTTCAAATCGACCTTCTTGTGCCCCATACCGGCACTGCTCACCAGCATTGCAGCCCGGTTCAGGATCTCCCGCTGCTCCTGGTTGTAGAGCATCTCCCATGCCTGCCGCTCGGACTTCTCGAGGGCGTCCTCATCAAGCGATCCTTTCACGTTGAGGAGAGCCTCATCGAAATGTGCCTTTGTCAGCATCACGTTCTTGATCGCATCCCTCCGTTCCACTTCCGGCCGTGTGCCCATCTGGACGATAAAGTCGCGCATTGCTGCCATCTTTGCTTCACGGACAAGCGCCTCGATGTCAGCTCCGACATATCCGTCAGTCTTTTTCACAAGAATACCGACGTCGACATCCTTTGAGAGGATCTGTTCGGTATCACCGCCGAGATAGACCTCGAAGATTTTCTTCCTGCTCTCCTCGTCCGGCGCCGGGACGTAGATGTGCCGCTCCAGCCGGCCCGGACGGAGAAGGGCCTCGTCCAGCATGTCCGGGCGGTTGGTGGCGGCAAGGATGGTCACGTTCCTGAGTTCCTCCATACCGTCAAGTTCCGTCAGGATCTGCGAGACAACGCTCTCGGTCACGTGAGATGAGCCGGCATACGTGCCCCGTTTGGGGACCAGTGCATCAACCTCATCGAAGAAGATGATCGACGGGGACGCCTGACGCGCCTTGCGGAAGATCTCCCGGACGCCTTTCTCGGATTCGCCGACCCATTTCGAGAGCAGTTCGGGGCCCTTGACCGCGATAAAGTTGCACTCGCTCTCGTTTGCAACCGCTTTTGCGAGCAGGGTCTTTCCCGTACCCGGGGGACCGAACAGGAGGATCCCTTTCGGCGCCGCAGTCCGGAGCCGCTCGAACACGTCAGGGTACTTTATCGGCCATTCGACCGCTTCCCTGAGTTCCTGTTTCACGTCTTCCAGGCCGCCGACCTGCTTCCAGGTGACATCCGGCACCTCGACCAGCACCTCGCGCATTGCTGATGGTTCCACGTGTTTGCGGGCCTGGGTAAAGTCTTCGCTCGTCACTTTCAGCTGATCGAGCACTTCATTCGGGATGTCCTCGTCAATCTTGATCTGCGGGATCACCTTCCGGAGCGCGTGCATTGCGGCTTCCTTGACCAAAAGCGAGATGTCTGCACCGACAAACCCATGGGTTGCATTGGCGTACTCCTCGATCTTCACGTCATCGGCCAGGGGCACGCCGCGGGTATGGACCTGGAAGATCTCGAGCCGTCCTTTCTTGTCGGGAATGCCGATCTCGATCTCGCGATCGAACCGGCCGCCGCGCCGCAGCGCCGGGTCGATCGAGTCCGGCAGGTTGGTTGCAGCGATGACGATGACCTGCCCCCGGCCCTTGAGGCCGTCCATGAGAGAGAGAAGCTGGGCAACCACACGCCGCTCAACCTCGCCCTTGGTCTCTTCGCGTTTGGGTGCAATGGAGTCTATCTCATCGATGAAGATGATCGCCGGGGCGTTCTGCTCGGCCTCCTCGAACTTCTCACGGAGCCCTTTCTCACTCTCACCATAATACTTGCTCATGATCTCCGGCCCGGAAAGCGAGATGAAGTGGGCGTCCACCTCGTTTGCAACTGCCTTTGCAATCAGGGTCTTGCCGGTGCCGGGCGGGCCGTAGAGCAGGACACCCTTGGGGGGCTGGATTCCCAGGCGTTCGAAAATCTCCGGGTGACGCAGGGGCAGTTCGATCATCTCACGGACAAGCTCGAGCTCCCGGCCCAGCCCCCCGATATCCTCGTAGTGGATATCGGAGACTTCCTGCTTTCCTTCCTCCGGCTTATAGGGTTCCTCCTTGAGCTCGATCGCGGTATCGTCAGTAACGATGACAATACCCTTGGGGGCGACTTTTGCTATCACGAGCGTGATAGAATTCCCGATAACATCAACGCGGACGGACTGGCCTTCGAAGACCGGACGTCCGCGCAGGACCCGTGCAAGGTACTGCTCACCCCCGACAAGGCGGATCGGCTGGGTCGGCTGGATCACCACGCGTTTCGCATATTCTGCCTCGGATTTGCGTATCCTGACCTTCTCATCGATACCGGTTCCGGTATTCGAGCGGATGTTCCCATCGATGCGGAGGATGGCGGAGCCGGTGTCCTGGGCAAAGCCGGGCCAGACGATTGCGGCGGCCTTCTTCTTGCCCTGGATCTCGATTACATCACCGGACACCAGCCCGAGCTTCTTCATCACTTCAATGCTCACCCGGGCAATACCGCGGCCGGCATCGTCGTGAGCAGCTTCCTTTACCGTTACTTCGAAAAATTCCTGTTCAGTCAAGAGTAAAACACCTCATTTCATCAAGGTTTACCATAAGTTAGCGTGCTATTATATAAAAATATTGGCAACATCCCCCTGTTAATGTCCCTCTCGTAAAAACGGGTAACATCCCGCTTTTCAAGTCAATGAACCGGTTATCCCGGAACTCAAAAAAATCTGTGCTATTCCAAATCAACTTTACTTGTTCCCATAACAAGCCAGATTTAGTCCAGAAATGAAAAAACAAGCCTTTATCTGCTCTTTGCCGCAACGGGTATGGTATGAGTATTGTCGCAGATGCCAAGCGGGGCATCGTTACTGAAGAAATGAAAAAGGTCGCGGCGCAGGAGGGAGTCACGGAAGACTTTGTCCGGCGCAGT
>CAZCZK010000051.1:0-15554 GCA_964503195.1 uncultured Methanoregula sp. | reverse complement strand
GGAACGCCGGTTTTGGTGCACCATCATGGCTCCCGGTTGTTGGTGACTGGAATGGTGATGGGATCTCGGAGATTGGTACGTATCGGGATGGTGCATGGTACCTTGACTACGACAACAGCGGGTCATGGAATTCTGTTGACAAGAATTACGGCTTCGGGGCAGCAGGATGGACACCGGTCATCGGGGACTGGGATGCGGACGGATTTGACGAGGTCGGTGTGTACAACAACGGTGCATGGTATCTCGACAGGAACGGGGACGGGGATTTTGATAGCGGAGAGAGCTGCTCGTTTGGCAGTGAGGGGTGGTCGCCGGTCGTCGGGAAATGGTCTTCTGACGGGAAGACGAAGATCGGTATCTACCTGAACGGAGTCTATTATATCGATTATAACGGTGATGGATCGTACGGTGCAGGAGATCCGATGTTTTCGTTGGGTACGATTGGATCCAACCCGTTGACCGGAGACTGGAATAACAATGCCCAAAATGAAGTTGGAACTCAAACGGGCAATGTATGGAAACTGGATTACGATGGTAGTTATACCTGGAATACCGGCGATAAGACGTATACGTTCGGGTCGGCCGGATGGCTTCCGGTTATCGGTGACTGGAATGCTGACGGTAAGGATAAGATCGGTATCTACCTGAACGGTGCCTGGTACCTTGATTACGACGGCAGCGGGACCTGGAATACTGGAGACAAGAACTATGCGTTCGGTACAACCGGGTGGACACCGGTGATAGGAAAATGGATTTGATGAGATTTCTTAATAAAAAACTCCTTTAACCCCCCTCCAATTATCAGCATTCATCGAGGCTTTGTAATTGCCACGGTTTCTATGCAGAGTGACGAAGGGATAGGGAAAAGTATCCAAGTAATTCAACACGGTCGTACATTTTCCGAATCCACCCGGACATTTTTTGTCATATCCTCAGCAGCCGCTCGTTCTCCCGCAGCCAGGTCCGCCGCCGCTGGTAGTCCGGCATCAGCGCCTCCACCTTTTCCCAGAACTTTCGTGAATGGTCGGGTTGCCGGAGATGGACCAGCTCGTGGACGATTACATAGTCCACAATCTCCAGCGGGGCCTGGATCAGCCGCCAGCTGAAGTTGAGCCCGCCCCGGGAGGTGCAGGAGCCCCAGCGCTGCCGGGCATCGGTGATACGGACCGAGGCCGGGGAATACCCGGTCATCATCGAGAACCACATGCACCGGGAATGGATCTCCTTGTGGGCTTCCGCCATGTACCACTGTCGTATCCCGCTGCGGATATCGGGACATCTGGCGCGGGAGACGCAGAGCCGGTCGGTGCGCTGGACAGCTGTTCCCGCATCATCAACAAGGTGCAGCGGGTAAGCACGCCCGAGAAAAGAGAAGATATCCCCCTCTTCGTAGGTATGGACGGCAGCCTGCGGCCGCTTCCGGATCTCCCCGATCTTTTTTTGGATCCAGCCGCTCTTTTCCCGGACCATCTCGTCAATCAGGGCAGCCGGCGCCCGAAGGGGGGCACGGACGATGAGGCGGGCATCCGGGGTAATGACAAGAGCGATGGTCCGGCGGCGGGAGCGAACGATTGTATCGATGCGGATATCGTCCATGGGAAAGTCGCACGTTCTGTACTGTGTGCTCATGCAGGGAAAAAAGGTAGAGGATACTGCATCCGATTGTCTAGTGCGCAGACGGGTTTTTATCGTCGCTTATAATCCTGCCGTCCTTCAGCCGGATGATCCGGTGGAAATACTCCCGGTGCCAGTCCTCGTGGGATACCATCACGATGGTCTGCTGCATATCCTCGTTGATCTCGTGGAACAAGTCGAGCACCATCCGGGAATTCTCGGAGTCGAGGTTTGCGCAGGGCTCATCTGCAAAGAGGATATCCGGCCGGTTCACCATAGCGCGGGCGATCGATACGCGCTGCTGCTGGCCGCCGGATAGTTCACGGGGCAGGTGATCCCGGCGGTCGCACAGGCCTATCCTCTGGAGGATCCCGAAACTGTCCTTTTTTACCTGTTCTTCACTCCGGTCCTTGCGGAGCATGGCTGGCAGAGCAACATTCTCCATCACGGTGAGGTCGGGGACCAGGGCATAGTCCTGGAAGACATACCCGAGCTTGTAGAGCCGGAACATGGTCTTCTCGTAGTCGGTCAGGGTGGAAACATCCAGGCCGTCGATGACGATCCTGCCGGATGTGGGCAGGTCAAGGAGCCCCAGCATATGCAGCAGGGTGGTCTTCCCGCTCCCACTCGCTCCGGTAATGCCGAGGAACTCGCCTTTCTCGATATTCAGCGTCACCCCGTCAAGGGCCCTGACTTCCACAGTTCCCATGCGGTAGATCCTCCGTAGATCAGTGATCTCGATCATGTCAGGCCCTCATGGCAGACTGGATATCCTCGCGGGAGACCTGGTAGGCAGGGACATACCCGGCAACAACCGCTGAACAGAACAGGATTACCGAATTGGTAAAAAGGTCCCACGGGGTGATATACAGGTACGCGGACCATTCGGGGGTCACGATGGGGTGTACTGACATGTAGAGTGCGAGCACGAGCGTGATGATGATCCCGAGGAAAATACCAAGGATGCCGAGAATCATGACCTGGAACCCGTAATTGTGCATAATGACTTCCTTGTCAACACCGATAGCCCGCAGGATCCCTATCTGCTTGCGGCTGTTGAGGGTCTTGATCGTGATGACGATGAACAGCACAACAGTCGTGATGATCACACTGACGATCAGGGACACCATGTTGATGATGGCAAAACTCTGGAGCACCTTCCCCACGCTTTTGGAGAGCAGGTCCGTCATGGTCTGGACCTTCCCGCTCACTCCCACCCCGTACCCGAGAAGCTCGTTCTTGATAAACTGCTCGGAATACCCGGGTTTGGTCTTCACGGTTACGTAATCCGCCCTGTCGAGAGTCTTTCCTTCCACCTGCTCCATATCAGTCCAGGTCACAAACGCTGCGTTGTCGACCGGGCTCCAGCCGGTGTAATAGATGCCCTTGACCCGGTAGTCTTTTGTGTACCCGTTGCCATACTCAACCGTGATCGAGTCCCCTACCCGGACACCCCCCAGCGATGGCTGGAACTCATCTTCCTGCCGGACGGTGGGGTCGCCGGCGATCGGTTTCCCGATTATGATCTCACCGGTATCTCCTTCCCCGAGGTAACTGCCGGCAATCATCTTCGTGTTCACCGGGGATACTTCCTTCTCATCCTGAGGAGAAATGGCACGTACCGGAATGCCGAGGACCCGCTGCCGGTACTTAAAGGTCGCTCCCTTTGAATACTGGGGGGAGGCCCGCTGCACGCCCGGCAAGCCATTGATCAGGTCGAGCGTTGCACCAAGGCCGGTGATGTACTGATCGCCCGTTTTCGGGGAAACAAGGACATTGGAGGTCTCGTAATCCACGATCTGCCGGGTGATGCCCTGGCCAATCCCGCTGAACATGGAGGGAAGGAAGATCATGTTGGTGAAGCACATCCCGATAATCAGGACGGTCAGGACCGTGCTTGAGCGGCTTCCCCGCTGGAGCGAACGCAACGCCAGGAGGAAGGCTACCTTCAGCTCTTTCTTTCCCATGGGAACGTACCCTCGCCCCTTGTCCTGGGCAGGTACCAGTACCGGTATCCGAGGATGCCAAGGATGACGAGAACGAGCAGCCCGAATAAGAGGGTCCCTGAATTATCTGCCGGTGGCACCCGCATATTCATCTCCCGGGTGAGCGTATGGATACCCATATCATCCGTGTAGGTGATCGTCAGGGTATACGGGTAGTTGCCGCCTTTCAGCCCTTCCAGGAGGTAGACGGCCGGGGCATCGTTGCCCGGCTTGATCTTCCCGATGAACGCCTCCTTTGTCCCTTCCGAGGGGAGATCTATTTTTGCAGACACCTGCTTTGCCTCGCCGGTACCGGTATTCTCGATCCGGATCGTGAGGTCGAACGCGGTGTTCTCCGTCAGCCGAGGCGGGCTCGTGTCAACGGAGACAAACCCGAGTTCTGCCATCCCTTTCATCATCAGATCGATCCCTGTCTGCTGCGCAACGGGCGTCCCGTCAAGGGCATTGTAGCTGACCGTCACCGGCACACGGACAAGGCCGGTAGCTGCGTCCTTGTCGGAGAGGAGGACCAGGTTCACCGTCTTCTCCTCACCGGGGCCGATCGCCCCGAGGTGGTAGAGGTCGGTTGACTTCGGGGCAATGCTGCTGACATTGGCGAGCTTCAGCGTCACATCGTCCGCCAGCAGCTGGCCGGCATTTTGCAGGGTAAGGATTACCGGGATCTCGTCGCCCGGATTCACGCTTCCGGCAAGGGAACTGTCCATGATCAGGATAGCCTGTTTCTGGATACCGGATGCCGTGTTGACATTGACAGGGACGGGATACCGGGTGCTCCGGCCTCCATACGAGTCCACCCAGACCTCAGGGAAATACATCCCGCTCGTTGCAGGTGCGCGGATGGAGAACGTGATGGTGGTAAATTGCCCGGGCCCCAGTTCCCCCACCCGTTTGAAATCATCGCTCAGAACACCGATCCCGTTTCCTTCGAGATGGACATTCTCGATATAGACGTTGATATCGGTGACCCTGGTGGTTCCGGACGTATCGGAGGAGAGCGGCCCGGTCCGCTCGCTGATCGAGGCACTTGCTGCCGTGTTCTTGATCGTTACCACAATGGTTCCCATGCTGTCCGGCATCAGGACAGACGGTGTGACCTTGTAGTCAGTAATCGTGACGGTTGGGGTATCAGCCTGGACCGGGGAAATGAGCAGGACCATCAGCCCGGACAGCACCAGGACTGCTGCGAAGGTGCCAATCCTTCTGCATGCATTGATATTGCGGTAATTCTCCTTCATACTGCCTCCAGCGGGAGCGATCCTGTGCAAAGTCTGACGGGAGATCCACGGACTGCAGGTGCAGGACGGGTCAGTCCCGCGGACAACGATGCCCGATGACTCCCATGGGATTCATCATCGGTCTTCCGTCCCGGTACAGGGGTTCCTGTACTCAGGTGGACTACCCAAAGATATGAAATTTACCATGGGTAAGAGAAAATTACCAAAGGTATAACAACGATAACGGGATTAGATTCTCTGGATACGTGGAGGTACTCAGGGGTTCATGCCTCGCATCATACCCGGATACAAGGAAGAAGTCAGAAAGAAAATCGTCAGGACCGCATACCGCCTTTTCCTTACCGAGGGGTACCATGGGACAACCATGGCCGGGATAGCCGGGGCACTCGGGGTGACCAAGCCGGCCCTCTACCAGTACTTTCCCGGGAAAGAAGACCTGTACGCAGCGGTCGCGGAACATGCCCGTCAGGAGCTCAACGGCATCCTTGAACACTCCTACCGGAACCACGATCTCCTCGGGGGGAGTGCGGCGCTCTTCGATGCAGTGTCGCGGTATGCTCCCCAGTACCAGGGCATGTACTCCGAGATGATGCTTATTGCGCCCCACAATGAACGGATTCGTCAGATTCTTGAGGAGGATCTCCGTGAGGACGTCCGGGTTGTCGAGCGTTTCATCTCGCGCCAGCAGGAGACGGGTTTCATCTCCTCCCGGCTCAGCGCCCGTGTGCTCGCTGTCGCCTGCCATGCGTTGATCAACGGCCTGCTTCTCGACATCATAGCCGGGATGGATAAACAAGAGGCACGGCAGATTTGGATTTCCATGGTTGAAGCCCTGGTACGGGACGGGTGAACCCCTGCGGCAATGGCACGGGAGGCCGTCTTTTTTGGCAGGGGCCGGGAGATAAGAACCTGACAACCCGGATCCGGTCTGGTTCCCGGAAAAAAGGAGCTGCTGTTACCCGGCCGGGTCGAACAGATCGGGATTTTCTTTTGAATAGTTCTCGCTGAGCCCCCTGAGTGGCAGCTTCTGGATATAATCATACGAGCGCTGGATAATCTCAATCAGCTGCTCAAGATCCGGCTGCCCGGTCAGGAGACGCTCAACCATCTGCATATCCGGGATCTCATCGGAGAACTTGTAATAGTCGGTCACACGAATTCAGTATTCTCAGGTTGCTCGCAGATCTCTTATGTCTTATTGTTTGGTTTGTCCTGTATGCAGGGTTCCGGGTTCACAGAGTAAAAAATCCCGGGAAGAGGGACGGGACGATCCCCACGTGTTCGCCCGGTTATTCTTTTTCGCACACGCCCTGGAAAAAGGGGCAGTAACAGTTCCGGCATCCTTTGCAGACAAAAAACTGGATCACGGTTGCGGCACCGAGGCAGAAGGCTGCAAACACGACGAAATATGCCGGCTGGGACAGCAGCCAGTACTGGGGAAAGACAATCATAAACACCACCGGAACGACCACCCCTGCCTTATCACCGAGGGTGTATGGCCCTTCTGCGCGGCGGGGGAAGAACCGGGACAGAAAACCGAGGATGACATGGCTGCAGTCTTTTGTGCGGGAGGGACATTTGGTGCAGAACGAGTAGACGATGACAAGAACTGACAACAGGATACCGACAATATACAAGAGCGTCCAGAGGACTGAAGTCTGGAGTATCGCATAGGCTGCCGTGAGGACCGCAGCGGACAGGAGCAGGAAGGCTATCATCCCATTAGTTTGGCGATTCATGATTATCGTGCCTATTTTTCATTGCTTGTCTTTAATCCTTCTGATCAGAGATCTCTGCCTTTCCGGTACCGGTTTCCTGCTGCGGCGTCCGGGTCATTTATGGGTAAAATACGCCCGAATGCCGGATGTATCCGCACCATCAATCCTTGCAAACCCGACCCGCTCGAACTGGACGACCTTATCAATCTCTGTAACGACCGGGGTCTCGCATGCCCCCAAAATATCCCCTTCCGGCGTCAGGAGCGTACAGGGCAGTGCTGCCTGGGCAGGCAGCCACTGGATGATGTGTGCTTTTGCCTCCCGGGCTTCGGCGAGCGAATCCCCGTTGTACGAGAACGAGGGCACCGTACCATCCCACGAGATCTTCACATTGAACAGGTCCTTGAGCCGGACCATGGCAGTCCCGGCCACGATCTCGCTCTTCGGGAGCAGGACCCGTCCTTCAAACTCCAGAGCCCGGGTTCCGCGGGCTGTATCCCCCGGGTGGAGCAGGGCGTGCGCGGTATGCCGTGCTGCACCTTCGATGGTTACCGTAACGGGGTCGGGAACAAAGAAGTACCGGTTCGCTACCGGGTCAATGATCTTCCGGTTCTCAGCATAGAGGTTGTCCCACGAGAACGAGATGTCCGTGTCCCCGATGCCGATGGCAAGCATGGCATTTTTGACCGCTTCGGGACTGATACCGCGCCGGGCGAGGGCACGCATGGTGCCGAGGCGGATGTCATCCCAGCCGGAATACGTGCCCTCCTGGATCCCGCGGCGCATCTGGGAGGTGGAGAGGACGACCCCCTCGATCCCCATACGGCCATAGTGCCGGTAGACCGGTACCGGCCAGCCGAAGTGGTCGTAGATATACTTCTGCCGGCGGGTATTGGCAATGTGGTCCTTGCCCCGTATCACGTGGGTCACACCGAGCAGGTGGTCGTCGGCGACCACCGAGAAGTTCATCAGCGGGTAGACATGGGCCTTCACTTTTGGATGGGGGGGTGCGTCAAGGATGCGGAACGCCGGAAAGTCGCGCATTGCCGGATCCGGGTTATCAAGGTCTGTCTTGATCCTCACCGATGCCTGGCCTTCTGAAAACCCGTGATCGAGCATCTTCTGCCAGAGGGCAAGGTTCCGTGCCACCGTCTGGTCGCGGCAGGGACAGGCTGTCTTTGCCTGTTTTAACTCCCTGAAGTGCTCGTTGTCGCAGGTACAGACATACGCCCCACCCCGCTCGATCAACTGTCTGCAGAGGTCGTAATAGAGGGAGAGCCGGTCGCTCTGGGTGACAGTCTCGGTGATCCCCAGGCCGAGCCACTGCAGGTCCCCGGCCACCATCTCGTACGCATCGGGATCGACCCTTTTCGGATCGGTGTCCTCGATACGGAGTATATACCGCCCGCCATACTGCCTGACATAGGCATCGTTCAGGGCTGCAGCGCGGGCATGTCCGATATGGAGAGGGCCGGATGGGTTGGGGGCAAACCGCATGACAACCCCTTTTTCTGCGTTCTCAAGATCAGGAAGCACGTTCCGGTGCTCGTGCTTCAGAGAGAGGGCGGCAACCATTTCCGGAGCCCGGGCCTGGAGTGTGCTCACCCTCGCTTCAGGAGTAAGGGCAGCCACATCAGCGATCGCTTCCTTTGCGAGGGCGGATATTTCCCGTGCCCTGCTCCGCAGTTCCGGGTGGGCACCCATCACCATACCGATAACGGCTCCTGCCTGCGGCACCCCGCCGTGCTTCACCGCGTTCTGCAGTGCACATAAAAAGAGGATATCCCTGGGATCGTCCCCGGCCATCCTAATTACTCCGCGTGACAAAGTATTCGCCGATGTCCATCAACAGCTGCCGTTCCTGAGAATCCGGCAGCACAGAGAGATGTTTGTTGCTTTCGGCGACCAGACTGGCGGCAACACCCTTCACGTCGTCGATTACTCCTGCATCGGTCAGTTCCTGTATCGCGGCTTTGATGTCAGCGGGGGTGAGAACCTTCTGGTATTTCTTTAAGTCAAGCCCTTTCTCCCGCGCCTTGATCATGAGGAGGGTCTGCTTGCCCTCCCGGAGGTCGGAGGCCTGGTCCTTTCCGCTCTTTTCTGCCGGGCTTACCAGGTCAATGAGGTCGTCCTGGATCTGGAACGCTACCCCGGTTTTGAGACCAAAGTGGTAGAGAGCCCTGACCTGCACGGCGCTGCCGCCGGCAAGGACAGCCCCGATACCGGCCGCCGCTGCGTAGAGGACCCCCGTCTTCATCCGGACCATTTCCATATATTCCGGCTCCGTTACATCGGTGCGATGCGCAAAGGACATGTCCATGTGCTGACCCTCGCAGATGTCGGCACAGGCTTTGGCAAGCATGGCGATGGCACGGACTTTCGCATCATCCTTCGCATTCACCCTGCAGATGTGCTCGAAGGCGCGGGAGTACAGGACATCCCCGGCAAGGATGCCCGTGGGAAGATCCCATCTGGTATGCACGGTCTGCACACCCCGTCGCAGGCTGTCGTCGTCCATGATATCATCATGGATAAGCGTGAAGGTGTGGGTAACTTCGAGCGCCAGCGCTGCATGGAGAAGTTCATCCGAACTCCCGGGTTTCACCGCATCCGCTGCAAGCATCACCACCGCCGGGCGGAGCCGTTTTCCTCCTGCTGCGAGGAGATGGGCTGAAGCCTTGTTCAGTTCGCCCGTCTTATCGACAAAATACCGGTCGATCATGTGATCGATCGTTTTTGCAACCAATGCAAGGTACGGTGAAAGTTCCGACATGTAAGTTCTCCTGTTCAATTGAGCTTGAGCCGCTGCCCGTTCCTCATCAGGTGCACCGTGGATCCGGTGACATACCCGAGATCGCCGGCAAAATCTGCATAGCTTGCCGTCATCTTCAGGTTGCCGTGGGCCGGGATGATGTGCTGAGGCTGCAGGAGCTGGATGAACTCGTAATGGTCCTCACGGTACGCGTGCCCGCTGACATGCAGGTCCTCAAATACCCGGGCCCCGGCCAGTTTCAGGTGCTGTTCGATCATGTACCGCTGCCCGAAGTTCATCGGGTTCGGGATCACATTTGCCGAGAAGATAACCTTGTCGCCCCGGGCCAGCTGGTAGGGGGTATCCCCAAGGGCAAGCCGGGTCAGGATTGATCCGGGCTCTCCCTGGTGCCCCGTCACGATAGGCAGGAACTTCTCCTTGCCCGCCTTCATCATCCGGCGCATGGTCCGGTCAACAGTCCGCCGGTTGCCAAAGACACTGGTGGTCTCCGGGAACGAGACGAGCTTCATCTGCTCAGCGGTCACCGAGTACTTCTCCATCGAACGACCGAGCAGCACGGGTTTCCTGCCGATCTCGTGGGCACATTCGGCAATCGTCTTTACACGGGAGATGTGTGAAGAGAACGTGGAAACAATGATCGCGTTCTTGTCATCCTCGTAACTGGTGATGGTGTCCCGGACAAGGTCGCGGGCGATCCGCTCGCTGGGGCACCGGCCCGGGCGTTCGATATACGTGCTCTCGACGATCACCGCAAGCACCCCTTCCTTCCCGATCTGGCGGAAGCGGGCAAAATCCGGGGGCTCACCGATGACCGGTGTCCGGTCGAACTTGAAATCGCAGGCATAGACAATCGCACCGTGAGGGGTGTGGAGCACCGGTGTCACGGTATCGATGATCGAGTGCTGCGTCCGGACAAACTCGAGCACAAGGTTCTGGGAGAGCGTGTACCGCTGCCCGGACTTGAGTGCAAAGAGCTTGTTGTTGACGCCGAATTTCTGCTCGCCCGATATCTGCTGCCGGATCAATTCCGTTGTATACGGGGTGGAAATGATCGGTGCATTGTACCGGTGCGCCAGCTTCGGGATCGCGCCGATATGGTCGAGGTGGCCGTGGGAGCAGATGATCGCCTTGACCGTCCCCTCGACCTCATTCATCCTCGTATCGTCCGGTATCGCCTTGATCTTGATAAGGTCAAGGGAATGCATATTCTCAATCTCCGCGTCCTCGTGGATCATCACCTGATCCAGGCGGAGACCCATGTCAAAAATGACAATTTCCTTTCCGCAGCGGACGGCGGTCATATTTCGCCCGACCTCGTCGTATCCGCCGACTGCGATAATTTCTATATCCATTGTGTATCTCCTGAGTCTATGATTGGTTATTCTTCCTGAAAAATTACCCGGTTTGCCGATTTATCGTTTAATTCGTGCCGGATTGTCTTTTTCAATCATCTGCCGGGTCCTTCCCGTAATGTGCAGGGATGCTTTCTTGAGATCGGTAACACGTGCCGATCCGGTCAGGAACATGGCCACCGTGAGCTCCCGATGGATCGTATCGATCACCAGAGAGAGCGCGTCGTCGTCCTTCATTGCCGGTTTTAAGAGCGGGAGCGCCATACCGCACAGGTCTGCACCGAAGGCAAGTCCCTTGGCGATATCAAGGCCGCTCCGCAACCCTCCCGATGCGATCACCGGGCCGCCGGTTGCGAGCACCTCAGCAAGGCTGACCCCCGTGGGGATTCCCCAGGAGGAAAAGACCTCTCCGAGCGACTTGAGGTTCTTGTCCCCGGCATTGCCGCTCTCGCCAGCCCGGACGCTCTCGACCGCTGCCCAGGACGTCCCGCCCCAGCCGCCGGTATCAATGGCGCGGACACCCGCGCCCCAGCACCGGCGTGCCGTTGCAGCAGAGATCCCGCACCCGGTCTCCTTGACGATGACCGGTTTTTTGAAATCCCGGGCTAGTTCCCCGATAGCAGCGAAGCAGCCGGTGGCATTATGGTCGCCCTCCGGCTGGATCGCCTCCTGCAGGAAATTGAGGTGGATAGCGATCGCATCCGCCCCGATCATATCAACGGCCTGCTCCGCCCATTCGATCCCGTGATCGCGGAGCTGGACAACCCCGAGGTTTGCTACCAGGAACGCGTGGGGTGCCTCGTCGCGTACAACCGAGAACGTGCCGGCAAGGGACGGGTTCTCAAGTGCGGCCCGCTGGGAGCCGACACCCATCCCGATCCCGTACCGTTCTGCAGCCCGGGCAAGCCGGGCATTCGTGTCCCGGGTACCGGGATGACCCCCGGTCATCGCCGATATGAAGAGGGGGGAGGAGAACGTGTGGCCCAGGAACCGGCTGCGTAAGTCGATGGTGCCCATGTCGCATTCCGGCAGGGCGTTGTGCACGAACCGGATATCCGAGAAGCCGGCATCGCCGCTTTCAACCTCTTTCTCTGCACAGATGCGGAGGTGATCGAGCTTCCTTGATGACGTAAACCGTTTCTTGTCTGCCATACGATCTACTCTCCCCTCACGATCGTCCCGCCGTGGTTGGATCCATGGAGGAAATCCGGAATCCGCGAGACATGAAAGATATCTGACCCGATCCCTGCATCTGCAAGCCCGAGCAGTTCATCAATTTTCCCTCTCATTCCACCGGTGACATCGGTGTGACGCGAGCTGCCGATCTGGAGAGCCGGTGCCGTTTTTCGTGTGATTGCCGGTACCACAACGCCTCCATCCAGCACTCCCGGTACATCGGTGGCGAGCCCGACGCGGCTGATTTTTAAGGCAACCGCGAGGTAGCGTACGAGCTGGTCGCCCGATACGATACAGGCTCCTTTCGAAAGGTCCATCACCACGTCTCCGTGGATCACAGGGACCATCCCGAGGGAGAGCATCTTTTCCAGGTGGCGGGATTCGAACCCCACCAGCCGGCCGTTGTCTGCTATCCCGGTATGCAGGGGGTGGATACCCACGGCTGCCACTCCTTTTTTGCGGAGTGCACTCACGACCGCATCGTTAAGGCTGGAGACCGCACGGTGCGTAACATATATCCCGTCCGTGCTGCCGGCAGATGCCCCCTTGTCGAGATGGTAGCGCATCGCCTCGGGATGCCCGCAGGAACCAGCACCATGGATCATGAGAAGACCGCCCGTCGGTGCACCCGCAAGAGCGGCGGCAACTGATGCAATCCGGGCATGATCAACCGCACAGCCGGCACTCTTGTCGGTGATGACACTCCCGCCGATTTTCAGGATCATCCGCTCAGACATTCTTCTCCTTCCGTACGCCTTCCGTATCGATCCCGGTCACGATTGCCCGGGCGTTACAGGCCTCGATAGCACCTGCAACCCGGTGTTTCAGCGGTTTGGGACAGAGCGCAACCATGCACCCGCCGCCACCGGCTCCGGTGATCTTCGCACCGAATGCCCCGGCATTTCTTGCGGCAAGGACCATCTTCCCCAGCTGAGGGTGACCGACACCGAGCACTTCGAGAAGGGCGTGGTTCATATTCATGAACCGGCCCAGTTCCCGGGGATTGCTGAAATGGTGGATCGCGCTCATGCTGACCCCCTCGATGGCATCGAGCACCGGGTCGACGATGTTCGGATTGCTCTTCTTGAATTCCCCGACCTGCTCCACCATCCTGGCCGTGCTGTGCGAGATGAGCGAGTCCCCGATCACGAGATGCATGTTCTGCGGGGGGAGCCGCCTCCGGGAGCCACCGCTGATGAGGACAATGCCCCCGTACGCAGAAACCGTGGTATCGGTGGGGCTTGCCCGCCCCTTCTGCACCTTCTTCTCGATCTCGAATGCCATGTTCGCGATATCCTCCCGGGTCTTGTTCTTGTTAAACTCATCATTGATCGCCGAGAGCGTTGCAACCGTTACCGCTGCTGAAGACCCGAGGCCGGACGAACTCGGGATCTGGGAGTTGATATAGACACTGCCCGTCACCTCCATTGCCTCGAAACAGCTGTCGATATACGGGGACTTTGCCCTCTGGGGCCGTTTCGTATCCCTGACCGTAACAAAGACGCGTGGTTTTATGGCCATGGCAATGCCGGGCTTTCCGTATACAACTGCATGCTCGCCGAACAAAAATACCTTGCCCGGCGCACTCCACATTGCCAACCTACATCACCGCAATACTCGCGTACCCGACAACTTCCTTGGTATCCCCCGTCACATCCCCGCTCGTTGCATAGCGGATCAGTTTTGCCGCAGTCGCCCCGAGCTTCGTACAGGCCGCCACCATTGCGGTGATTGGGCCGTACCCGCAGGCAGTGATCCGCCGGTCCGCGATACGCTGGTAGAACTCTTTCGTGTCAAGCGCCATAAGCGGCTCGATCGCCCAGAGGTCGTCCGATTTTGCTTTTTCCTCTGGCACATAATGCGAAAAGTCACTGGACGCGACAATCCGGATATCCCGGTTCGTCTGCCGGACCGCATGGTGGATCTTTTCTGCAAGCCGTATTGCGCCGGCATAGTCCTGCTGGCCCATCATCACCGGGGCGATCCGCGCCCGGGGAAAACGGTACTTGATAAAGGGCATCTGCACCTCGAGCGAATGTTCGTCGCGGTGCGAGAGTTCATCGGTCTCGATGTCAAGAGACCGGACAAACTCATTGTCCGTATCAATCAACCCGAGAGGCGTCTCCCACGGCATCTCGGAAACACAGGTGATGTATCCCCGGTGGGAGGGGCCGATCACCACAAAGGTACCGGAAAAATCCGGGGTGATAGCGCCGAAGGCGGTGGCTGCGACCTGCCCTGAATAGACATATCCTGCATGGGGGGACACGATGCCCAGGGGGTTTTTTTCCGGGCTTGTTCCTGCAAAGAACTTCTCCAGCAGCTGTTCCAGATGAGAAGGTTCCCGCGGGTAAAACATGCCGGCTACTGCGCATGTTCTCATCTTCATCGGATCAAACCTCTTGTCCTTCTATTATATCCAGATATCGGTCACCAAAAATACGGTTGGTTGACCGATTCAGAACTCGGTTTCGAAGTCCTCTGAGGTGAGGGCCGTGGAGATGCCGCGGAGGCGGAGCATTTCCCGGGTTAAGAGGAAGTAGATCATGGAGAGCGCTTTTCTGCCCTTGTTATTGGTCGGGATGACGAAATCCACGAACTTGGTCATGTTGTTGGTATCACAGAGCGCAAGCACGGGGATGCCGCACTGGACAGCCTCGTTGATAACCTGTGCGTCGCCTATCGGGTCAGTGACGACAATGACCTGCGGTTCGATGTAAGCCTCGAGAACCGGATTCGTCAGGAGTCCCGGGATAAACCGGCCGGTGGCAGACATAGCACCGACTGTGTCAGCAAATTTCTTGGCCGGGTACTGGCCGTACTGCCGGGAGGTGACGACGAGGATATTCGGGGCCTCATACTGGTTTAAGAACTTGGCAGCGGTCTTGATCCTGGCGTCGGTCTCGCGGATGTCAAGGATATACAGCCCATCGCCGCGGACGCGGTAGATGAACTTTTTCATGTCCTCGCTCTTCTGCTGAGTACCGATGTGGACACCGGCGGCAAGGTATTCCTCGACGGGGATGAGCGGCTCTTTTAATTCAATTTCCATTTCATTTACAGTGGTCATAGCTGTTCCTCTATACGTATCAGTTCGTTTAGTTTGGCAATGCGTTCTCCACCCACGATCCCGCACTTTAAGAAAACACAGTCAAATGCGGTTGCAAGGTGTGCGATGGTGGTATCCGTCGTCTCGCCGGACCGGTGGCTCATCACGGTGTTCAGGCCGCTCGTGTGGGCCAGATGCACCGCAGCAAAGGTATCCGTGAGTGTCCCCACCTGGTTGGGTTTTATCAGCACGCAGTTGGCAGCGTCCTTCTCGATGCCCTGCTGGATACGGTCTACCTGGGTCACGAAAATATCGTCTCCGCAGACCAGGCATCGGTCCCCTATCTGGCTGGTGAGTTCGGCAAAAGCATCGAAGTCGTCTTCATGGAGAGGATCCTCGACATACACAAGGTTGTACGTATCGACAAGTTCCGCGATATAGGAGATCTGGTCCTCGGTAGACCGCGCCGTTTTGCGGTACTTATAGGAGTTCCCGTCCCACATCTGGCTTGCTGCAATGTCAAGCCCCATGTCAACGTCTACGTTCATTTCATCAGCCACGAGGCCGGTTGCCTCGGCAATGAGCTCAAATGCGAGGGCATCGTCAATCTGCGGTGCCCATGCACCCTCAT
>CAZCZK010000050.1:0-15627 GCA_964503195.1 uncultured Methanoregula sp. | reverse complement strand
TGGTCTTCCACCGGGAGATCGTGCGGGAGATCCAGCTGCTCCAGCCTCCGAAGCAACAGAAATAAAAAAGGGTAAAGGGTGTATCCCTTTTTGTTCAGGAAGGATGTACGAGGGGAAAAAAGGGTAGCGTCCCATTCTGGCGCTTCTTTTTATCATAACCGGTTTTTTTGACCTGATCGCTCTTTTCAGGCTCAGGCACGTTGTGCAATTTTGCCCCCGCCTCCCGGGCATCCCCGCATGAGGAGGGGGCCCTGATACGGCTGACCGTAGTCCTTAAAAGAAAAGGGAGTCTAGAGAGAGGATCAGCACCTGAAACGAGGGATTCTCCCGGCCCGGAAAGCTGAAACATTACCGCACCAAAAATGCCTGCTTCAGATACAGCACCCGGCACGCGTGTTCGGCAAGAGAGGTGTAGACATATGCCTCGTCAAGGGTCTTTCCGGCTGCGAACGTGCCGTGCCCGCGGGCGATGACCAGCTTTGCACTGACAAGTGCATCGGAAACGGTGTCAGCAATCTCCTGCGAACCCGGCTCGCCCGACACGACCGGAATCACCGGGCAGAACATCCTGCCTTCACTGTCCTCAGGCCGCACTTCGTCCCGCACCAGGGAGAGGGCAATGGCAGCCA
The DNA here is from genome assembly GCA_964503195.1 of uncultured Methanoregula sp. GTDB lineage: Archaea > Halobacteriota > Methanomicrobia > Methanomicrobiales > Methanospirillaceae > Methanoregula. The sequence continues at coordinate 14,998 of CAZCZK010000050.1, read as the reverse complement.
TGGGATGGGCATGGACGATTGCCGTGCAGGCGGTTTTCCGGTACACTTCCCGGTGAACCCGGTACTCGCTCGATGCAGAAGGAGGCGCATCCCCGACCAGCGGGACAAAGACCGGTTCGATCGCGACATCAAGGTAAGCCCCCGTGCGTTTGATATAAAAACCGTTGTCCCCGTCCCGGACGCTGATATTGCCGAAATTCCCTCCCACGAGATGTTCGGCAAAGAGCCGTTTTCCTATCCGGTCAAATTCACCAGAATACATGAGTCACACCTCTTTTTTGTGCAGAACTCTTTTTCCGGTTCCACGAACGATGCAGGGGTTTTTCGGGATCGGAGTTCTGCAACAGCACCGGTAACATTTTCCCGCGTGGCCTGTGAAATAAGGATCACACCCCTCGTGACCGAATCGGAATTCCCGGGGCTGCCGGATAATCTTACCGGAGCGGTCCCCAGGGATGCTGACGATCTTTTGTACTTCACTTGAACTGGATACCGACATCCCGCATCTTGTTGTAGCGTGCGATATTCAGCACCAGGGGCGTGAGGGATTCAACCATGCCGGACACACCAAGGGGCCCTGCATTGAATGCCCTGAGTTTTGAGATCTTGTTCACGATAGCCATTACTTCCTGCTTTGCCGCTTCATCATCGCCGCAGACTGCTACGGAGAAGGTGAGCTCCTCATCCAGCGCTTTCCACTTGTTGGCGGCGATCGTGTTGAAGGCCGAGCAGATACGGGCAGACGGCGGGAGCAGGCGTTTCAGCATCATGGCAGCAGATCCTTCCGGGGGCGGGACGAACATGAAGTAGTCGCGTTTCTCCATGGGATTGATGGGGGTGATCACGATCTTGTTCTCAAAACCGTGAAGGCCTTCGATCGTCCCGGCAAGGTGCTTGAACGGGATTGCGAGGATGACAACATCCGCACCATCGACCGCCTCCTGGTTGGAAACCCCGGTAAGCGAGCAGGCCTGTCCCCGGCCCTTCAGGGTCTCGGTACCAAGCCTGCAGGTTGTTTCTGCCTTGTCTTTCTCGCGCGATCCAACAATAACATCAAAGACCGGGGAGAAGCGCAGGGCAATTCCCTCGCCAATATCACCGGTTCCTCCAACGATGCCGATCTTCACTTTACTACACCACCGGCTTCAGGAGTTTTTCAAGGGTCGCAGCGTCCGTGACTCCTTCGAGGGACTGGACGACCTTACCGTCCTTCTCAATGATGAGCGTGGGGACAACACGGATCCCGTACTTTTCTGCAAGGTCCATGTGCTGGTCAACATCGACTTTCCGGATTTCAACGGCGTCCCCCATTTTTTTTGCCAGTTCCTCGATGATCGGCGTCTGCATCCGGCAGGGCCCGCACCAGGTAGCAAAAAAATCAAACAAGATCGGCTTGCTCATAATGATATACCTGTAGGAGGTGTCGATGAAAAAAAAGATAAATCTATGGTATTGTTACTTGGAAAGGATCTGCATGATGATCCTGCCATAGGCCGGACGGGTGACGATGACACCGACCAGGACACCCATGATCGTGATGATGGCAAATCCCTTCAGGGTTGAGAGATCCATCAGCGCAAGCGGGAGCATGGCAATGACAACCGTTGCTGCTGCAGCAACGATGATCCCGAGCGCCCGGGTAAGCCTTTTCAGGTACAGGTTGGGTGAAGGCACCTTGCCTTCATGCAGGATCTCGTCAGTGATGATCACGAGCTGATCGATCCCGGTCCCCACGACCGCGACCAGACCGGCTATTGTTGGCAGGTCCATCTGGAACCTGATGAGGGCAATGAACCCGAGCAGGATGATCAGTTCCGACGCATTGGTCAGAACCATCGGGAGGACAATGCCGGGCTCGCGGTACCGGTAAAAGATAACAAACCCGACCGTGATGAGGGCGAGGACTGCGGCAAGGACCGCCATCATCTTGTACCGCTCGCCAAGGGGTGCGGACGTACCGCCCGACCCGGCGATCCCCACATCGACCGGGAGTGCTCCGGCGCGGAGGTGGATCTCCAGTTCCGATGCCTGCTTGGACCCGTAGGTTCCGGAACCGGTTGATGCGTACAGCTGCCGAATTTTCTGGGTCCGCAGCTGCCCGGCTAGGTCATCGGAGAGGGGTGCTGAGTAGACCGTCTCGTTATCGAGGAGCATGTTGAGGTAGTGGCTTGCCGGGTCCGTCGTGGCGCCGTACCGGACAGCTGCTTCCTGGAAGGCAGTTGCACCGGCCTCATTTAAGGTGAAACTGACGCCCCAGTTGCCACTGCCCGGCGGCTCCTGGGTAGGGAGCTGGACGCTCGTGATCGTATCGCCAAAGACCACGTGTTCGCTCGCGTTTCCGGAAGTCTGGATCCGGATCTCGAACTTGCCCTGTTTCCCGACAATATCCTGGGCCTCCTTCATATCGACACCGGCCATTTCCACGCGGACGTACCGCGCTACATTGTTCAGGCCGGTGAGGGTGTTGACCTTGGCATCCTTGGTGCCCATGGCATTGATCTTGTTCTCAAGGATGCGCTTCACATCGTCCGCGGTTGATTTTGAAACCCCCTGGCTGTAACTGGTCAGTTCCCCGCCGGCATTCCTCACGAGGAGTTCCAGCTCTTCCCGGGTATAGGCTTTCCGGATTTCAAGATGGGTTTCATCGACAAGAACCACCTCGGTATCGGTTACCTGTGAGAGGTTGGTGATGAAGGTTTCAAGCTTTTCGTCCGTGGTGAACCCGACAACCTCCCCTTTGAATTCCAGCTGGATCCACGATCCGTGCTGGAGGTCGAGGCCATACTGGAGGTTCGTGGCAAGGTTGCCCTTCTCGTCAACATGGGGATAAATGGCAATGACCGAGACGATGATGAGGATGATGAGGGCTGCAACTCTCCAGTCGGTCACGAGGGCTTTCAACTCTTTTGCGTTCATTTGCCACCCCCTTTCTGCACGTACCATTTGAGGATGCCGACGTTGGTGAGCCAGGTATTCATGATGTCGGCGACCAGCCCGATCAGGAGAACCGCTGAAATTTCCAAGAGGATCTGGACCGATCCGAACCAGGAGACCACGAAGAGTGCGGCTACCGCGGCAAGGGTCGTGGAGGTCATGATCATACCGGTATGGAATGCTCCCATCAGCTTGTCATTGAGTTTTCCCTGCCGTTTCAGTACCCGGTTGGTCAGGAGGATATCGCTGTCTACCGAATACCCTATCAGCATCAGGAGGGCAGCGGTTGTCCCGAGGGAGAGGGGTATGCCGATGATATTCATCACAGCTGCTGTCATCACCATATCCGCCAGCGCTGACAAGACAACGGCAACGGAGGGAATGAAGGTGCGGAACGAGAGGAAGACAACGATCGCCATGCCGATAAAGGAAAAAAGAATGGCAAGGGCTGCCTGCGACTGGAGCGATTTCCCGAAGGATTCCCCGATCTGGTCGATCTTTGCATCGGGATATTTCATGCTGATCAGCTGTGACAGGGCCCGGTATTGTGTATCATCCATGGTCCCGAATTTCAGGAACTTCCCGTTGTTCATATCACTGATCTCTGACAGAGGGTAGCCGGCAAAGGTTGTCTTGATCTGTTCACCGCTGTCTGATGTGATGATGGTGACAGCAGTCCCCCCGGAAAAATCAATGCCCGGCGTTACCGGCATCCCCGTTGCTGCAATGGTGGCTGCAATGACAACAAGAGAGATGACAAAAAGCATGAGAGGGATTACCACTAACTGCTGTGGTGAATATTTCTCGATGTTATAGCTGATCAATCCCATGTCATATTCATCTGTTCAGCGGGGATTAAATAGTTACCAGACAAGGCGTTGCATGGGCCTTTTCCTTTCCGCTCCCGTGCGCCGATCCGCGCGGGAAGGGGGCAGCGGCCGTTTGCCGGACCTGGGTGTTCAACAAAAATAACAGCCTGATAGCGGATTCGGGTGATATTTGCGCACAAAATCAAAGATTATATATACAGGGAAATTTGACAATACACGTATGAGATCTCCCACAGAGATCAAGAGAGTCATTGAGCAGCGCCTGCGCTCTTACCTTTCACGGGACAAGACCGGCATCCGGCGCGAAGTCCTCATGCTCTTTGTCAGGACAAGATCGATCAGTATCGCTGAAATTGTTGTTGAACTGCAAAAGCAGTTCACCGTCACATTCCACGCGGTCGCATCGATGGTTGGTATCATTGCTTCCCGCATCGGCATCCTCCGGACAAACCGGAATACCGAGGGCGTGAACAGTTACGAACTCAAGGAAAAGTATGTCGACATTGTGGTCGGTATCGTAGGGGCGTAGTCCTCTCCCGATCCATAACCGTTTTTAATGGGTGCTTCCTATAATGGAAGCATCATGTTCACCCATCCGCTTGAGAGCAGCATTGCGGGAGAGGTCTCGGTTGCTCCTGAAGTGATAGACTATATCAGGGAGCGGGACTGTGATTTCCGCGTCTGCACATCCTGCGGCGGACCAATCCTCCTGCCGGTACGGGTCAAACCCTCAAAAAAAAGTGATCTCCTGCTCAAGGCCGGTGACCATACCATCTATGTATCCATCCACCAGGCACGGTTTCTCACCAGTATCCACATGGGTATGATCCCGTTCTTTGACGACGACGAAATCAGCAGGCCTGACTGAGGATGAGCTTTTTTGAGGTCTCCCATACCGCGGATGTAAAGATCCGGGCAACGGCACCGGGCCTGGATACCCTGTTTTCCGAAGCGTTCAGTGCCCTGATGCAGGTCATCTATGGCCCGGACCGGAGCGGCGGCGTAAAACGGGAGATCGCGCTTGATGCAGACGACCATGAATCGCTCCTGAGGGACTTTCTCTCCGAGGTGCTCTTCATTGCCGAGGTGGACAGCCTGGTCTTCTCCGGCGCAGAGGTCCATATCAGCGGCAATCACCTGGCTGCTGTACTCGACGGGGAGCCCTTTGACCGGCGCCGGCACTCCCGGGGAACGGAAGTGAAGGGGATCTCGTACTACGGGCTTGCCATATCCCGCGATGCGAACGGATATATGCTGGACATTGTATTTGATGTATAAGAACATGAGTCGGGGGACCTCCGTACGGGCTCTTATGGACAACCGGCCATATCCCCCAAACGGCAGTACGGGAAGCGCTTATGATTGACGGGGTACAGCGGATTGGAGCGAATGAATGGGAAGTGCCGGTCGGGTTTATCCCCGGGATGCGGGTACCCGGCAGGTTCTACCTCTCAGAATCCCTAGGCCGGATTCTTGAACCGGGTGCTGTCCAGCAGCTGGCGCATGTAGCCTGCCTGCCCGGGATCATCGGGCACTCTCTTGCCATGCCGGATATTCACTGGGGCTACGGGTTCCCTATCGGGGGTGTTGCGGCATTCTCGCTGGATGAGGGCGTGATCTCCCCGGGGGGTGTCGGCTTTGATATCAACTGTGGTGTGAGACTCTTCACAACACCGGTTGCATTTGCGGAGATCGCCGGCCGGCGTGATCTGGTCGACCGGCTCTTTTCCGCGGTCCCGACCGGGGTCGGGGCGAAGAGCCGGGAGAAAGTATCCTCATCGTCGCTGGATCAGATGATGACGAAGGGGGCACGCTGGGCTGTCGGGTCCGGGTATGGCCTGCCGGGGGATCTTGAACGGTGCGAAGACCGGGGATGCATGAAAGAGGCTGACACCGGCACGGTATCAGCCAAGGCAAAACAACGGGGTGTGCCCCAGGGGGGAACCCTTGGGTCGGGAAATCATTTCCTGGAGCTGCAGGTGGTCCGCGAGGTCTATGATCCGGAAGCTTCCCGTGCGTTCGGGCTTGCGGTGGGGCAGGTCTGCTGCATGATCCACTGCGGTTCCCGCGGCCTTGGCCACCAGGTATGTACCGATCACCTGAAGATCCTCGAAGGGGCAACGAAAAAATATCATATCGCCCTCCCGGACCGGCAGCTGGCCTGCGCCCCCGTCCTCTCTCGAGAAGGAACGGCCTATTTCAGCGCCATGGCTGCATCAGCGAACTATGCCTGGGCCAACCGGCAGCTGATCACGCACGCTGCACGAACGGTGCTCTCGAAGATGTTTTCCCTTGATTACCAGGAGATGCCGCTCGTGTACGATGTGGCCCATAACATTGCCAAGAGGGAAGTGCACCTGGTGGAGGGGGGACGCCTTGAGCTCTGCGTCCACCGCAAGGGTGCCACCCGGGCATTCGGACCGGGCACACCGGACCTCCCGCCGGATCTCGCGCGGATCGGCCAGCCGGTCATCATCCCCGGCAGCATGGGGACCTCCTCCTATGTGCTGTGCGGGACAACGACCGCGATGGAGAAGACGTTCGGCAGCACCTGCCACGGGTCCGGGCGGGTCATGAGCCGGTCGCAGGCAAAGAAGCGGCTGAGCGGGAAGGAGGTTGCAGCTGCCCTTCTGAAAGAGGGTATCCTGGTACGGGCACCCAACGAGGATGCGATTGCCGACGAGGCACCGGAGGTCTACAAACCCAGCGGTGAGGTCGTGAAGGTTGTGCACGACGTGGGCATCTCCCGGCTTGTCGCACGGCTCGATCCCATCGGGGTGATCAAAGGATGAGCTGCCGGGCCGGGTTTGTCTGGACAACCCCGCAGCACTTCAACCGCTATATCGAAGAATGCGGGATCGGCTGCGAACCCATAACCCCCCACATGCTCGCTGCACCGTTCTTCCGGCCTACGCTCAACTGCCTCATCATCCCCACGGGATTTGGTAACCCGGCCTACTCCAACCTTCTCCCCGCCCTCCGGGCTTCAGCCCCGCGTATCCAGCGGTTTGTCGAAAACGGGGGCTCCCTCCTGGTTTTCGGTGCTGCTGCCGACAGGCCGGATGCCTATGACTGGCTTCCGTTCACCCTTGTGTACCGGCACGACTGCCACCCGCGGAGTATTGCCTGCGCAGACGGTTCCTGTGCCCGGTCATTCCTGGATGATTATGATTCTTCGGCAATCGAGTGTGACGGCACGTTTCCCGGACACGAAGGGGAGGCGATCGGCACCAGTGAATCGGCTGCAGTACTCATCGAGAAGCGCCTCGGGAAGGGACGGGTCATGGTCACGAGCGTGCACGAGTATCCCTCCCGCGGGTTCCTGAAAGAGTTCTGTGCCGGGGGGATCCCGACCACGTTCTGAGGGATCGAAAAAGGGAACTGACCGGGCCGGCACCTGCCACGGGAGCAATCGCTCAGGGTTCTTTTTATGAGAGGGTTCACATTTTTTGCTCGGGGGAAACCCTCTTTTCACGTGATGATTGATCCCCCTGCGCCAGCCCTGTCCCCATGGGGGGCTCAATCACGCATGACGATGCCCCGGTAGTACATGAACGGGAAATTTCTCCACAATTGTACAGGAAATACTGTGTTATCGCAAACCGGGGGATGCTCCGGCGGCGGGGGAAAAAGCAAGGTATGCCGGTTCCTCCCAGGGCCGTCATTTCTCTCCGGCTTGTTCACCCGGATCTCAAATCCCCGGGACAATTCCTGGTGAAAAAAATCCTGAAACCCGCCAGACCCCGTATCGTAACTTTATTCATCACCGGTTCATTAGTATTAACCAGCAATGGATATCGCTGCCTGTAAAAAATACCAGCCCTCCCTCATCGTCCTGCTCCTCCTTTTCTTCATGGTGATCGCCTTCGTGCTCCGGATCCTTCCTGCAATCGTCACGCGGGACCTGGCTTTTTTCCCGGTGTATGATACGGACTCCTGGTACACCCTGCGTCAGGTCGAAGTGATGGTCCACCATTTCCCGCAGTACAACTGGTTCGACCCGATGACGTCGTATCCTTCGGGAAAGCTGATCGACTGGGGACCGCTGTACCCGTTCCTTGCCGCGGTGCTCTGCCTGGTCACCGGGAACACCACCCGGAACGAAATTATTGCAACTGCCGGTTATCTGGCGCCGATCCTCGCGGTCCTCATGGTCCCGGTTGTGTACGGAATCGGGAAGAAACTGCTGGACACTGCAACGGGTCTTGTAGCAGCCGGCCTCATACCGCTCACCTCGTTCGTGTATTTCTCGTACACCTCGTACGGGATGATCGATCACCATGGTGCGGAAGTGCTCTTTTCCACGGTCTTCTTATTCCTGTACATCTCCGGCCTTGTGTATGCCCGGAAGCATCCCGCGGACGGGAAAAACCGGAGCACCCTCCTGCACATCTGCCTCCTGTCAGCACTCGCCGGCATCGTCTTTTTCCTGGGGCTGCTCGCGTCAACAACGGTGCTCCTCGTCCTGCTCGTTATCGCGGTATACACCCTTGTGCAGGGACTCTCAGATTTTTACGCCAAGAATAATGCCGATTATCTCTGTATCCAGAACCTTGTCCTGCTCTCGGTATCAGCGGTCCTTCTCATCCTGTTCGGGTTCAGGCGCGAAGGGACCGCAATCTCCCAGTACTCCGTGGGCATCGTGTACATCCACGTAGCCCTGATAGCAGAGACCCTGCTCATCCGCGTCCTCGCGGAGATCTTCCGGAAAAAACGGGCAGGGTTCTTCACAAGCCTTGCAGGCCTGGGCCTGGGTGCGCTCGTTCTCTCCCGTCTTTTCCCCCCGTTCCACGCGATCGCACAGCAGGCAGAAAACCTGCTCCTGGGTTTCTCGGTCTACTCGGTAGGTTCCCTGGTCGTGGACGAACGCATCCGAAACGCTCAACGTGGGGATCGTCCTTGCGGCCGGCGGTTTTCTGGTGCTGGGATATTACCTCTGGAAACGGCAGGAGCGGGAACTGCTCTTCCTCTTCGTCTGGTCGGCTCTGATGCTCCTCATAACGGTCCAGCACCAGCGGTTCCTCTACTATTTCACCGTCAACATCGTCCTCCTCTCGGCACTCTGCATCACGGAACCCTTCCGCTGGGAAGGAAATCCGGTCCGTCATGCCATCTCATCGTTTTTTTCCGGGAAGGAGGAGGAGAGTCTCTTGGGGACCCCGGAAAAAAAGCCGCCACTCCCGGGAAAACCGGCAAAGAAGAGACGATCCGAACCTGCACCCGCACAACCGGCTGCTACCGGACCCTACCTGGCCGGCATCTGTATCATCGCAGTCTGCCTCCTCGCCGTTCTCCATATCACGCTCTCCCTCCAGCAGGACTACCAGTACGGGATGCATGCACAAGACCGTATGATACCCGGTGACTGGACGGAATCACTCGCATGGCTGCACGCGAATACCCCCGATCCGGGCATTGACTATTTCGGGCAGTACGACGATAAAGGGTATACTCCTCCCGCGGGGTCCTATGGCATCATGGCAGTCTGGGATGCCGGCCACTGGATCACGTTCTTTTCCCACCGCCTGCCGATCACCAACCCCTTCCAGGACAACCTCGGGGGTGCAGCCGGGACAGCGGCCTTCTTCCTTGCCGACAATGAGTCGGGGGCAACCGGCATCCTTGCGGCATACCAGGGGCGGTACATCATCACCGATTCCACGATGGCCGTGGACCGGTTCACCAACCTTGTTCCCTGGCAGAGCGGCTCGGTGGATATCTCCCGCTATGTCAAGTGGTTCCTCAGGCCGGATGCGCAGGACCGGAGAACCCTGAAAAAAATACACAAATACGACAACGGTTACTTCCAGACCATGGTGGTGAAGCTGCACACTTTCGATGGTTCGATGACAGAACCGTCAACCGCTGAGTATACGCAGTATGTGATCCGGCAACCGACAGCAGAGGAATCTGCCGAAGCAACGGGCTATTCGCGGGTGATCACAGAGGAGAAGTCCGTAGCGGTATCCGGTCTGGATTCCACGACTCCGATCATCAGGGAAGGCCCGGCGTTGCTCCCGGCACCCTATGCTGGACTCTTCGCCAGTCTCCCGTACCGGCCCCTGCAGACGGTCCCGGCACTCCGGCAGTACCGGCTGATCCACGAGTCGGCACAGGACGCCACGGCCACCCTGTTTCCGGAATCCGATCCCATCACCCTGCCGGGCATCAAAATGGTGAAAATATTCGAACATGTCCGGGGGGCCCGTATCCCCGGCACGGGTGTCATCGAACTCCCGCTCGTGACAAACACCGGCCGGACCTTCATCTACCGGCAGGAGAGCAGTGCAGGCGAATTTATCGTTCCGTACTCCACCACGGGCAACCCGTATGAGGTGCATGCAACCGGCCCGTACCACCTGGTCGGGACAACACGGAATATCGAGGTCCGTGAGAGCGATGTGACAGCGGGACTCCTCGTGCAGCAGTAACAACCGGGTGTGCGGGGGGGTTTTTGTGTCCTGCCCTTGAGGAACGGGCATGAATCTCTCGTAAGCTCAGACCGGAAGAGAAAATCGCGGAGAGGAGATCTCCCCGCCCCAGGGACGCTCGCGGGGCACGGCGGGGCAGACTACCGTTTCTGCAGGTAATTTATCCGCCGCGGAGCGTCCCTTTCCGGGGCAGCGGGGTTCATCGTACTAATTGAGAAAGGGAAAAATCCTCCTATCACCATTGTTCCATGCAATTTCCAGGGGAAATCGTCTGGTGTCAATAATGACGCTCCCGGGGGCTCTGCCCCCGCCACTATGGTATCCCCCGGTTGCGATTGGGCCGTATTTCCTGTACACACACTGCGAGAGATTTCCCGTTTAGGTACTACCAAGGCATCGCAACGCGCCCCCGCCCCCCATGGGGGGAGGGCTGGCGCAAGGGGGGCGATCATCACTTGATAAGAGAATATTTCCAGAGCAGGGAATATCTCCACTTCCCGGGAGCTGCGCTCCCGCCACGGGGGCATCCCTCCGGGGTGACGATGGTGTATTCCCTGCCACCTGACCGAAATCACCACTACTCCCCCCACCCCAAAGGCGGGGGACAACCTGGCGCAGGAGCGGGGCACCCATTTTCGTGAACACTGTTTTCTCCAGAACCTTCCGGTCCTATGTACCGGCGACCTCCAGATAAACGCCTTCCAGATCAGCAACGATCCGGTCCCAGTCATAGCCTTCGGCAGCTGCCATGCACGCGGTCTTCATCTCCGGATACCGGAACAGGGCACGCCGGATGTTCTCTGCCAGGTCTTCCACGGACAGGGCCGGGAGAAACCCGGTCTTTTCCGTGATCAGCTCGGCGATGGCATTATCCCGGTGGCCCGTGGTGACAACCGGAAGACCGCAGGCAAGCGCTTCCAGGGCAGCGATGCCGAATCCCTCCCGCGTGGAGGGGATACCAAAGACGTGCGACGCCTTCAGGAGGCCGATGACTTCGTCATGGGAATCCAGGAACGGTTGCATGAGGACCCGGTGCCCGATCCCGAGCTCCCTTACAAGAGACCGGATGGATTCCTCCTCCGGCCCGCTGCCAACGATCAGCAGGGTCAAATCCGGAGATTCCGGCAGGAGGTGTGCAAACGCCCGCACCAGAATGTCCACGTGCTTCTCCCGGATGAGACGGCCCACGAAGATGATGTCCGAGGAGCGCGTGGCCGGGAGGACGGACCTGAGGTGGCCGGGATCGATGCCGTTTGGGACGATATGGACACCCCCCGGTACTCCCAGCTCCCGGAGCTTGTGTGCGGTTGTCCCGGATACCGATAGTATGTTTGGCGTGAGCCCCGCGACAAGGCGTTCGGTTGTCCTCCCGAAAAAACCGGTCCATCCCAGGTACTCGTACCAGTATGCTCCCCATACTTCGTGCCAGGTGATGACGAATGGCTTTTTTTTCAGGAAGGAGACGATTTTGACGGAAAAGCACGGGAAATAGGGGAACTGCTGGCAGTCGATGATATCGAACTCTTCCTTACGGAGGAACGGGATGAGACGGGCACTGAAACGGATCGCTTCCCCCACCGTCCGCCGGCCCCCCGCGTAGAGGGGTTCTGCAGGACAGATGCCGTGCAGGGTCACGCCGACCGTTTCAACCGAATCCGCTCCCTCCCAGAATTTCATGCCGATGATATGCACATCGTGCCCCCGTGCAGAAAGCCGTACGGCGAGTTCCCATACGCGTTTTTCCACACCACCTTTCACGTAAGGATAGATGGCATCGTAGACGAAAGCGATCTTCATTGAGCTACCTGACCGGAACCATGGTTCTCGTTCAATAGCATCATGCTCTGGAAGATGGAGAAGAGGAGAACCTGCAGCCCGGTGGTGATCAGGACGAGGGAGATGATCGCTTCCGAGATCTGGGAGAGGACCCCGAAATTTTCGCTGATCCACCGGATGAAGATATTGAGGCCGATGAGGATCCCGGAAATCGCCAGGAGTGCGCCGAAGATGAGGAATTTTTCCAGGTTATGGTAGCGCATGAAGAGCTCGATGATACCGGCTTTTTTCTCGTACCCGTGGATGACGGAATAGGTCTTCATCAGGAGCGCGGAAAAGACCACCTGCAGGCCTCCCATCATGAGGATTGCACCGAGGATGAAGGTGTGCAGGTGGGAGGCCTCGACATTTCCCCGCAGGTAAAAAAAACTCATCAGCAGAAAGCCGACTGCTGCAAACAGGAAGCCCGGTATGGCAATGAACGGCAGCGGCTTCATGAGGAGGACAAACCGGATATGCCGCCACCCGTCGGCAAAACTGTGCAGTTTGGAGGGCGTCTTCCGGGGATAATAGCTGACGGGCACTTCCCGGATCCTCAGGTTTTCCTTGGATGCCATGATCAGCATCTCGGACGCAAACTCCATGCCGCCGGACTTCAGGTCGAGCCGGGCTAGGGCCTCCTTCGTGATCGCCCGGAAGCCGCTGTGGGCATCCGTGAAGCGGGTATGGAAGATCCGGTTGACCATCCACGTGAGGACCGGGTTGCCGATGTACCGGTGCAGGGCGGTCATGGACCCCGGGTGGATGGTCCCCGAAAACCGGGAGCCGATGACAAGGTCTGCCCCGTCTTTCAGCGGGGCGAGCAGCAGGGGGATCTCGGTAAAATCGTACGTGTTGTCGGCATCCCCCAGCACGTAACACTGCCCCCCGGCCTGCTGAAAGGCGGCGAGGTATGCGTTGCCATACCCGCCCTGAGCCGGGCGGACGACAACGGCCCCAAAGGACCGGGCGATTCCGGGGGTCTGGTCCGTGGAGGAGTCCGCGACGATGATCTCACCGGTTATTCCGTGCCCGGAGAAGACCTTCCGGATTTTTTCAAGACACGCCCCGATGGTGCGTTCCTCATCAAGCGCGGGAAGGATGACCGATACCTCGAGGAGCTTCCATTCCGTCATGGCGAGATAGTGCAGGTATTCTTGTTTACCGGGGTCGGTGTCTGCATAGTGCCAGGGTTTGGTTCTTCCCGTGAAATGGATGATGCCGGGGTTGTTAATGGCTTCTAAAAGTCCGGGATCGCTGGTTGTCTGCACTCCGGTACGGAGGGAAGTCTGCTGGTTCCACCGGACCGGTACGAGAATGCATTTGTCGTGCAAAAAGGCATTCAGGCCATCCTGGTCTGCCAGCCGGATTTTATCAGGATTACGGGCAATGAACTCGATAATAGTCCGATGGATATTCTCCCTGCGCCAGAGGGCCAGATTGATGAGCATCACACCGGCATTGAAATAGGTATGACCAGCAGGGATCTGCAACCGGGTTTTTGTATCACGCAGGTATTCGCCCCGTTCAATACCCACGCCTTCAGCAGCGGCAAGGTACTGATCTTTCAGGTCGGTGTTCCAGAGTTTTTCGATATCATCTTTTACGATGAGATCGCAATCCAGGTACAATACTTTGTCAACCGTTGTATCCAGCACATCCGGTAGTGCCAGCCGGTAATAGGTGGGGGTTTTTAAGTGGTAGCGGATGACCAGATCCTGGAATAGATCATTATGGATCATCAGGAACCGGATGGTTGTGTGGTATCTTTCCGCAACCCGAGAGAGTTTTTCTTTATTCGGTGACGAGATCCCGCCATCGATAACAGAGACCAGGATCCGTCCGGGAGATGACGAATGTTCGTACAGGGAGGTGAGCATAACCCCTAACGCAGGTGCGAACTCATCATCGGAAGAGGTAACAATATGTATGGGATCCGGCCCTGACTCAGTCATCAGTATCGTTTCAGTATACTTGAGCCGGTTGCCATTTATGTATTCTCTCTGGTGAGGGGAGTAAGCCGGCTGGTGCACCACGGTTCTTTTGCATGTGTAAGAAAAACCGGGGTATACGCCGCAGGCACGAAGGGATGCCGGAGTACCGGCATGGTTCAACAGGTGTATATCCCAAAAAAACCAAAACAACCGGGATGACTGCCGCAGGGAAGAGGGTCACGATCACCGGGGGAAGCGGTTTTGTCGGGGGTGTCCTCCGTTCCGGCCTGCGTGACCAGGGGTACGGGATTGACATCTTCGATCCGATGAAGGGATTTTTCGTGGACATGCTGCACTCCCGGTATCTGGGGACATCCCCCTCGCGGTTGTCCCGGTTCCTTGCCCCGAAAATCCGGCGTGCCCAGAAAGGGACGGAGCGGCTCCTCCTCAGATCGAACCTTCTCCGCCCGGCCCCCGATGATATTCTCGATACGGTACCCCATCTCACCAGACGGTTCCGGGGAAGTTCTGCGGTCATCCACCTTGCCGCGCTCCCGCACCCCAACGTCCCCGGCATGACCGCCGCGGATTACCAGCGGATCAATTATGAAGGATCGGTCAATGTCTTTGAGGCGGCGGCAGCTGCCGGCGTGAAGAAATTCATCTTTGCCTCCTCCGCACAGGTTTATAACATCAACAGGCCTGACCATATCGAACAGTTCCCCATCCTGGAAACGAACCACCTCCCAACACCTGAAGAGGGCCAGAGCCCCTATGGCTTTTTGAAGGGGAAATTCGAACGGTACCTTGCCGGGCGTTGCAGGGACGGGGACCTGCAGGCTGTTGCCCTCCGCCTTGAGTTCCCGGGCGTCCGTTCGGTGTACCCCTGGAATTTTTACATCAGCACGTCCCGGGAAAATACCGTGAACGCGTTTGTCCGTGCCCTCAAGACCGATATCCCCTCCGGGTTTGAGGCTTTCAATATCGCCGACCGCTTCGTTGATCCCGGGATCGTCGATATCCAGGACTTTCTGCAGAGCACCTGGCCTCGTGT
>CAZCZK010000049.1:0-15630 GCA_964503195.1 uncultured Methanoregula sp. | reverse complement strand
CGCATCCGCTCTAAAAGCGGGTGGATTAAAAACAAAGATACCCCCGACCAGATTCGAACTGGTGTCGCCGGATCCAAAGTCCTGCATGATTGACCGCTACACTACGGGGGTTGACAATGAACTGGTTTGATACTCTCATTCCCATTCTGAAGGGAAGGCGAAATATCATTGGAGTTTGTTGACTATAAGGATACCCGCGCCAGAGCAGGGACAAAAAATCCAGAAAATTCAAGAACGGAAAAAGTTCAGTTTACAGTATAAAAGAGAACCGGTGGAATAAAAAAAGGTATCAGGACCCAATCATAATATCTGCAGGTTTTTCCGGGACGGTTTTTCGTGCGGCCTCCTTTGGTTCAGGAGCTTTGGATGTGGCTGGTTTATGGACATGATCGTCCGGTTTCTGGACCTGCTTTGGGAGACGCTCAAGGATTTCCCGGGTGACCTTCAGCTGTTCTTTTAAGAGAATTGAGAAGTCGTTAAAGATCCGGTTCTGTGCCGTGACCAGGATCTCAAGTTCCGGTGACAATCCCAGGGGAGATTCTGATGAATCCGGAATGATCTGCCGTTTCTTCAAAAAATCCCCGCGACGTTTCCAGATCTTGCTGATACTGTCGATTCCTTTCTTTTTATCGGGAAAACGTTCGCGGTACCTCGTGTAAAATTCATGGCTGTCCTGGCACTGGACTACCAGATCAATCTCTGCTTCGTCAATCTTCTCGTATTTCCGTTTATGGACACGGGGCATAGGACAATCATTGGATTTTTCCTGATTTGAATGTTTCTCCGTCATAAAATGTTAACCATAAAATAATTGGATTTTCAAATTTTCTTCTTATTTTGTGACATCGTGAAATAAAAGGATTAATTGAAACAGATTATCATGAGATTCTGTTCTCTCCCGTTTCGATCGGGGCACAGCTGCAATCAATAAACAATTTGATGGGATTCTTACGTATAACCAGCAGGGTAAATTGGAAACCAGGCAAATACCGATGGAAAATGTAGAATGAAAAAAATTGTATCTTGACATGCTGGAGCATCTTCAAACCGATAATTGGAATTATTTTTGATTATTCTTTATTTATGAGATTATTTTGAAAAATGAAAATTTTTGATTTCAAAAGTATGAGAAGGATTTCTGCAAGTAAAATAAAAAGAATGGATTAACGGGGATATTCCTGATGTGGTGCTTCCTTCCTGAACCTATTCTGAATATTATTTGGTAAAAATTGAAAATCTGGATACAATTCGTCGTAAATTGGAATTTCTGAAATTTTTCATAATAATAATTTTGAGAAAACCTTCAGAGATAAAACAACATTTTGACGATCCAAATTCATTTTTCAAATTTTTTTGGATTTTATATCTGTGAGGTGAAATTTCAAAATCGTTTCAAAATCCAATTTTGTCGTTACACTTGCCTGTTGCATCATGATCATGGATTATTGCCAGGCAACCAGGGACCGAGACACCCGTTTGATTCCAATAAGGTGGCTTGTGGAGGGAATGAATTCGATGCGTGTGCATACTCATGCAGATGTACGGGGAATTCCGCACTACCGGCTTTAAGGTTACTTTTTATCAAGGTCGAATTCCAGGATATGCAGCGCCTTCCGTGTTGATGCATATACCAAGGAGGAGGGATCATACAAGGGATAAAAGCCGGAGTGAAGTATCAAATGAAAGGGTTTAAAACTATACCAGAAAAAAATGAGTTTTATATATAGCATTATACAGTTTATAAGAAGAAGAACAAGGTTAAAAGAATACGATTTTCAGACTGAAATAATGGGTGAAAACAAGATTGAGCACCGTAAAAGAGCTCTCTGCATCGGGTAACCGGATACCCGTTTTATTCTTACAAAAAACCCGAACGGGGAATATCAGGCTTTTTCATCCGTCCCCGAGAGAGGGAAGTACTGCTGATAGACCTGCCGTCTTTCGTCGATATCGGTATGCAGGTAAATCTCTGTCGTCTTTATGGATGTATGACCGAGGTTTTCCTGTACAACGCGGAGATTCTTTGAGCGTTTGTACAGCTCGCTGGCGTAACTGTGACGGATCTTGTGGGGAGTGATACCCTGGGGTGCATACTGCTTGAAAATATGCTGAATTGCACGGGAGGAGATGTGCTTGCCCTGCTGTCCGACAAAGAGGGGCCCGGCAAGCCGGGTACCAATAAACTTTGTCAGTTCAGCAAGGGTTTCATCGTCAATGAAAACGGTGCGAATTTTGTCCCCCTTTCCACGAATCCGGATCGTATGCTCATCGAAATCAATATCCTCGATATTGATATTACAGAGCTCCGATACCCGCACACCGGTTGCATAGATGGTCCTGACAATGAGTTTATCCCGGATATCTTCAATCGAATCGATGAGACGGAGAACCTGGCTGTGTTTTAAGTACTTCACCTCCTGGTGTTTTATTCGTGGCCGGTCAATCCCGATCAGGGGATTGGTACGGACAACATCCTGTGAATAGAGGAAGCGGTAAAACGAACTGAGCGTAGAGATGATCCGGTGGAACGTCTTTGGTTTATAGGTCTGCATGGACGATACAAAGGATAAAAAATCATTCACCAGAACCGGTGTCACTTCAACCGGGGTATCCAGGCGTGCTTTCTCAAAGTCTTTCCAGTAGAAGACGAGCTTCGTGACATCGGTGTTACGCCGCAGCCAGATATAGTACCCGAAGTGCCTGATAACCTGTTCGTAACTGTCAAGGGTCCGGGGAGAGTAATTTCGCATTCGGAGATAATTCCGGTAACTTTTCAGCCACTCAGAAAAATACCCGCTTTCCATGGTCTATTCTTTTTTATCTCAAACAAATTAAGGTTTGCGCAGAATAGACATTCTGCGCAAGTCGCAATTCGGGATATCTCATCGGGAATTTGAGCAATCTGTCTGTCCAGGTATTTCCGGGTTTTCCATCCCTTCTTCAGATCTCCACGGGAAATGAAAAAACTGAAACTGATTCACCAGGGTGAAAACAGCCCTTTTTTCATACATACGGGTAATTATCACCAATATCATAAAAAAACTCGTACAGAACGCTAATATGAAGGTTTACAGTCGATACCTGATAGTCAGGCATCCCCCCGCTCCCAAAAATGTAGAATAGCCACCTCCAGGAAGATATCCCCCTGCCTGCAGCAGGAATCGAGGACAGATTCGATTATCTGCCTTTGTTTCACCCAAACCACCAATAATGTCCGGTATGCTCCTTCAGGAATTCGCCTCCACTCTCATATCCATGAACCAGCATACCTTCAAATCATGGTAAGTTCCTGAAAGGACACCCTTTTTTTGCCATAATATTCCTGAAGAATTGAATGCCGATACACGGCGGAGATGTTTTTTGGATTCTGACATACAACCCGCTCTGTCCTCCCGATGAGAAATTTTGAGAAGCTGATCTCCTAAGTCAATCCCAAAAGAATGCTCGTCGGCAATCATGCAATACGGTGGCTGGTCCTGAGGCAGCAGGCTGCCGGTCCTGATTCATCCACCTCTGCACCCCGCGACGTGGTTTGCCTGAATTCATTTTCCATGCACCGTGAGAAATAAAAACAGAAGATTAATGTGACCTTTCGGTACCCCCTTTTCCTTGAAAAATTCACAGAATCCTGTCCTCCTGATACCCCCGTGAACTTCTGCACTGCCTTCACCCCTCTCCTGTGGAGGCTCCCTATTGCGATCGAACGATATTGCCTTGTTCTGAGCGATGAAACGTTCAATAAACCCCAAATCGCCTTTTCTCTTCATTTTGGGCATTATTATAAAATTATTTTCACTTCGGCCCGTATAACGCATTCTGATTGGTGGATTATGACCAGACTCATCCTCGCCGCAACCATAAGGAAGAACGATCCTGATTTTTTGGAACTGAAAGGTGTCAACAAGCCCCGATCAGCTGCTTATTTTCACTATCCGGTATCCACAAAGGGGAATCCTATAGGTAAACCGGAAAGGTATTTTGAATTAATCAGATTAGGCATTTTATATGGAGTAAAATAGAAAAATGAAATATTTTGATTTCCAATGTTTCAATGACTGTAATTCAGATTCAAATGAAAAAATAGATTTTGTCTAATCTGGTTTTCTGCCTTACAATTATCCTTACGGAACAAATGCCACATAGAGATTCCTGGAATGTGGAACGATTCAATTATTCTCGTCAGTCATTTGGTTTATCAAAGTTATTGATTTTTTTGGATACACGTCATACATTTTGATTGGTATATCTGATTTAACCCAATAAATTCATCCTTTCCAATTTTTTGTATTTACTGTAACTGAAGAAGAATGCATTTCATTTCTATTTATTTGATTATTTTGGATAAACGTCATACCTTTTGATTGGTATACCTGATTTCACGCCACTAATTCATTCTTTCCAATTATTTGTATTTCCTTTGACCGAAGAAGAATACGATTATGTTTGGTACCAAAAGTACGCTGGAAGATGACAAGAATCCCCATAATTGGATTGGAAATCAAAACCCTTTTTCAACAAGGTAAAATGGAGATATAAAAATATTGGATCTCCAAAGTGTGACGTGATAACCAGAGTGTAGAATATTCTGGAAGAACGAGGGAATTCGGGGGGCAAAACACCCCAGCACGAACGTGTCAGATATTTGTCTGGGATCCCATTCCCGAAATAATAAAAGGTACCCTAGAACGTCATAAGCAGCGACGTCTGATCTCTTGTTGTCGGGGCAAACCGGAGAGAGCCCTAAAAATCCTGCATGGCACTCCCGGCGCACCAATTGTCGAAAATTCTATCACTATCGGGTGACAGCGGTGGATTCAGCCCAGCGAAAACCATTTCAAGGCTGCACGATACCAAAAAACAGACGAGGAATATCTGTTGCTCTGAACCGTGCCTGCGATAATGGTCAAAAAGATCCACTCAGCCTGACACTTCCCGGGAGGGAAATCCTTTACACCTGGTGATCCTGGGGTGAAGAAGAGGAGCAGCACAACTTCCAAAATTATCTACGATCTGAATGAAAAAGACGAAAATTAAGGCTTTTTTCTGGTTCTGGGTTCATTTTTTATTATATATATGTTGTAAAATTTAATACATCGCTTCTTGGTATAAACCATATATTGCTATACGTAAGGCGGTTTTATTTGATCGCATGTTACCGGAAGGCACAGCCTTCAGAGAATATGGATGTCCCGGTAACAAAGAAGTCCGACTTACCGGACTTCCTGAATCGCTTAAACCACCGATGGATGCTACAGCTGATGAGGGAGTGAGGGATAACCAGCAGGGATCTTTTTCCCCAAAAAAGAACACGGGTTCACCACTATTGGTATCTGTTATCCAACCATTCCGGAAAAAGCCTCCCCGGTGTAGGGGCAGAGGACAGGACGCAGCGGTTTGCAGCACTAGTGCAATCGGAACCCTCTCCTGATCCACACCAGACACCGGTGCATACGTTCACGGAATAATAATCGAACACATTCCAACGCGGGGAACAGCCGGAAAGGGGGGGGGATCTGTCCCTCACGGTGACGAACCCGGAGCCCTTGTTTCTTAAGGATACGATCACACCACGAACCTGGAGCACTGCCTGAGGAGATCTTGGAACGGGAAATTCCCGGTACTGAAAATGAGAGTCATTCCAGGCGCTCTCCAGAACCGGTCATGCGGATCAGCAGGGATCAGACCACTTCCCTGAACGAGTTTTCAGACGTGAAACCGCGGTTTGTATCTTAAGTTATAAACCGTATACTGCTATATGTTATGGCACCCTACCACAACACTAACACAAAAGAACAAAAGAAAACCAGGTCTAAAAAACCAATAACGTAGGTGTGTTCAAGGAGTACTGCAATGGATGAACAAAATTCCCGACAGGAGATAAACAAGTACAGGAAATTCAAGAAAGTTGATGGCGCAACGTATCGCAAGGTCAACCAGTTCCTGCGCAAGCGGACCTACATCACTGCACGGGAATGGGCTCTTGCCCGCCTCTGTACTGATTTCCGCACATCCGGCGGGGCAGAGATGACGTTTATCGGTATGCACCTCCCGGAGCTCGTCCCTTTTATGGAGGATACCTATACCCCCCAGGCGGTAAACCAGGCACGCAACGCCTTCAAGAAAAAAGTGAGGAAGTCAAGCGCCACTTTTTTCTACGGGGCCATGTGCGGTTTTTTTACAACAGACGAACTGGATGACCTGTTGTTCGAGGCAAGCGAGGTTGCACGGTTCCTGCTCGAAGTGGAGGGCACAACGCTGGATATTGATGAAGAGATTGATATCGAAGACCGGATCACGAGAGTAATGCGGGGTGTCGGTGAGGCTGCCAAGACCCTCCTTAAAAACCGGAGCGATGAAACATCCATACCGGATCACCAGGAGTGTGCAGACCCGCCAGCCATCGACTCGGAAAATGGAACTCTGACGCAGGGATCCCCCGATCCGGCCGGTGAAACAGGAATACCGTATAACCGGAGAGAGCCTGCTTTCCCTGCACCGGTACCTCTCTCCCCGACAACAGCGGGGCCCGGCACAGAAACACCGATACCCGGAGGCTCAACCCCTCAAACTGCAGCCCCGGTAATTCTGGAGAGTACAGAAATCCCGGGAACTGATGAGCCGGCTGATACCCGGGGGGGTAAAGGTTACAAACCCGCTGAAACCGATGCCCCCCAGCCGGATACCATTGCGCCCCAGGAGGAGGACCCATGAAGATTATCCAGGTGACCGGGCGTTCCAACACCGGCAAGACCACGTTCATCAAAAGCCTCATCCCGGTCCTGAAGACCAAAGGGAGGGTCGCCGTGATCAAGCATCTCGCAGACCATGACTTTATCCTTGAAACGGGAAAGGATACCACCGGCTTCTTTGAGGCCGGAGCTGAGGTCTCCGCCGGTATTGACGCTCATAAATCCGTGGTTGCTCTCCACACCAGCTCGCTGGATGCCATGCTTGCGCTCCTGAAAACGCTTGGCATGGATTTTATCGTGATTGAAGGCTTCAAAGATCGTTCGTTTAAAAAGATCGTAATTGGCGACCTGCAGGTCGAAGGATGTATTTTACGCAATCCTGCCGTACAAGATGTAATTGCATCCATTGACCTTTTTGATACGTACACAGAATAAAGGGAGAACGGGAACCACATGACAATACAAAAAATGGAGAAACGGTTGTTCGGTACCAACGGTGTCAGGGGCATTGCCGGAATGGATCTCACACCGGAACTCGTCTTTTCCATCGGCCGGGCACTGGGATGTATGCGACGTGGGTGCATTGCCGTGGGAAGGGATACCCGGACATCCGGTGAAACGCTCGTAAAAGCGTTCAAGGCCGGGCTGCTCGCCACCGGGTGCGATGTCTTTGACTGTGGCATCCTGCCCACACCGGCACTCCAGTTCCTTGTGAGGGACGGGTATGACGGGGGAGCAATGATCACAGCATCCCACAATCCTCCGGAATACAATGGCGTGAAGATCATCGAACCTGACGGGACGGAGATGGGAGATGAAGAGACCCTGCAGCTGGAAGAGCTGATTTTTGGCCCCCCGATACCCGTAGAACCCTGGGATCACATTGGTCAGGAGACACCGGTCCCCCACCTTGTGGAACAGTATATTGAAGGGATCCTGCACCATTTCCCCGGTACCCCGGGTAAAGGCATGACCGTTGTGGTAGATCCGGGGTCCGGCCCGGCCTGTATCACAACACCGAAAATCCTGGAAGGACTTGGCTGCCGGGTCCTGACGGTCAACGGGGTTATGGACGGGACATTTCCCGGCAGGCTGCCGGAACCCTCTGCTGCGGGGCTGAAAAACCTCTCGGAGCTGGTACTGAGCAGCGGGGCATCCTTCGGTGTTGCCCACGACGGGGATGCGGACCGTGCTGTCTTTATCGATGAAAACGGGCAGTTCCTCGAAGAGAATGCGGAATTTGCCCTTGTAGTCCAGAATATCTGCCGTCAGAAAAAAGGAGTTGTTGTTACTCCCGTGAGTTCCGGGCAGGTTGTTGAAGAAACAGCCCGGCGCGAAGGATGCACGGTCCATTACACTCCGGTCGGGAGCATCTATGTCGCCCGTACGATGCGGACACTTCTTGAGAACGGGGAGCCTGTTATCTTCGGCGGTGAAGGGAACGGCGGGCTCATCTTTCCCGGGCACCAGTTCTGCAGGGACGGGGGAATGACGGCCGCCATGATGGTCGCCCTCCTCGCCTCCTCGAAGAAAACCGTATCGGAACTTGCCCGCCAGCTCCCACAACGCCATATCATCAAAGACAAGATTGTGACAAAACGCGGTGCAGAAATCCTCGCTGCGCTCCCTGCACACTATCCCGACTGCAGGATCGATCTGACGGACGGGGTGAAGATTTTTACAACCGATGCATGGGCCCTTGTGCGGGCATCAGGAACAGAACCCATCATCCGGATTATCATTGATGCGAAAAGCCCTCCGGCAGGTTCGGCATTATACGAGGATGTCAGGACCCGCCTGGAATCCTTGGTCGGATAGGCAGCCGGAAGCACGAACGGGCGGGTTATGCAGAAGGAACCTCCCGTATCATGATTTACCACGACCGCTTTCGGATACCCTGGTGGTTCTCACGCGTTTTACCACATACTCCTATATAAATTCGTATTGTGGAGAAGGTTTCAAATATTGTTTATTATGATAAAATTAAATAGAATTGAGCCCAAAACTATACGAAACATATATTAATGAATTACGTCAAATTGTGATTACTCATCACTCGTATATCCTCTGTGATTCAAGCATGGTCAGATCAACGGAAATCATTGAAAAAATACAGCATGCCCTTTCAAACGAGGAATGGCTCCTCATAGAAGCCCCTATTCTGGAACTTAAAGCCCAGCAGGTACGCAAAGCCCGTAAAACCCTCATCAGCCAGGTCAATCATATCATCATTGATACTGCCTTCCGGGAAGACCGTCCGGGAATCCTCCTCACCCTGCCGGATATCCATGGAAATGAGATCGATGACCTGTTCACGCGGATTGTCCGGCAGTATGCTGCGACAAAGCAGGAACGCTGGCTCGAGATCGTGTATTCCCTTTCAGAAAAACTCGGCAAGAAGAGCACCCAGTCCCGGGTCTTTGCAATGGTTGCCCGGGACCTGATCGATGCCGGCGTTTCCGACAGGAACCCCGCGCTCATTGAGGACGGGATGGTGATCTTAAGCCGCATCAGTTTCCGGAAATACCGTTCGGATATCATGATCGAGATCGTTCCGCTCCTCATTGTCTGGGCGATCACCATCCAGGATAAAAAACTCCTGTGCACATCCCTCCGGCTGATCAGTGAGATCGGGGACATCTCGAAACGGTCCGTACTTCATGCCGAGCTCTCCAAAGCGCTTGCAACCCTCGCCATTCAGAAAAAGGACCGGGATGCTTATTTTTACAGCATCCGCAGCGCTGCCGATATTCACCAGAAGATCCGGAGACAGAACTGTATCACGTCCATTATCGAACGGGGTGCTAAGTCAGTTTTTGACCGGGAAATGGCAGACATCCCCCGCTTTATCGACAATTTCCGGAAGATACCGCTGGAAGCGCAGCTCGAGATCATCAGCGCACTGACAGCACAACTGCTGGAACGGACCCGGGACTCAAAACAGGTCCTCTCAGTCCTCCAGACCATCTGCGGGATCCTGCCTGCCGCAACCAGCACCATCATCATTGATCTCCTGAAAAAAGCTGAACGGTCTGGTGAGTTCTGGTACTTCTCGTCAGCTCTTGAATTACAGCAGCATATCGGCGATACCGCGAGTTACCCCCTGCGGGAGATGATCCATGCCGCAATTGCCGTTGCTACATCGACGGGCAACATGCAGGTCCTCAATGACCTTATCCCGATCATTGAAAAGAACAGCAGCACTGCCGGCGTCTCACGGACATACCTCCAGTTTTCCCAGATCATGCTTTTGCGGGGGGATTTTGGATCGGCACTTGATCTCTTCGGAAAGATCAGCCACGAGACGGAGATCCTTTCCCTGTATTCCGATACGCTCACCCAGCTGCTGAAAGCAGGGTTTTTAAAGGACTGTATCCCCACCATGAAGGAGGCCCTCCTGAAAAACCTCAACGAGACCACGGTCACGAGCGCGGTGTACAGGGCCGCTATCGAACTCGCCAAGGATGCCGCATTTGACGATATCGTCAGGCACACCCGTTCCATGAATGATCTCGTGCTTCTCCACCCGCAGCACGACCACCTGTTTTTTGATTGTATCACCATCCTTGGTGACCGGGGTTTTCTCAACAGCCATGACCCGGGCATTCTCATCCATCTTACGGATTCTATCGGAGACCTGGCGATCAAGGAGCGGGCGGTTTCTTCCATTGTCATCAAGATCGCAAAGATCGGCGTCCACCAGAAAAACCGCGATTACCTCCAGCGGGCCGTCGGCCTGACCTGTGTGATAGAAGGACAGGAAACGCGTTCTGCTACCCTCAGCAGCATTATTGACGAAGCAGCAATGCTCGCAGCGCAGCAGGGTGACCTGGACCTCCTCCTGCGCATGCGGGCATGGAGCGGCACACTCCTGGAACCGGAACTTGCCGTCTATGCGCTGGCAAACATCATTGACGGGGTGATAAAATACGCGATTGACCGGAGATCCTCGGACGCTCTCGAAGAGGCGTATCTCATTGCAAAAGAGATGCAGGACCCGGCCCTTAAAGTGCAGCTGCTCGAAAGAATTGCCGAATGTTTCGTCCGGATCGGGTGCATCATCCTTAAAGAACCCGATTCCACGACGGCAAAGGTGGATTTCACTGCTGCCAAGAGATCCTTTACCCGCGGCCTTACGATCATCAAACAGGACATCAAATCCCCCCAGGTCTCCCTTAAGATCGCCGGGATAATCGACATCATTATCACCCACTCAAAGTCAGCCAGCAACCAGGATTTTATCATTCCCCTCGCGATGTATGCAGCCGAGATAGGAAATACCTTCGAGCGGGATGCCATGATGTCCCGGATTATCTCGAGTCTGCAGACGGATGTGATACTCCCGGGTTCCACGGATCCGTACGAGATCATGGCATACCTCCTCCAGAGAAGCGACCTGGCAAAAGAGGACCCCGATGTACTTATCCTGATATCCCGCGTCCTCCGGATGATTGATGATCCGTTCATCCGGCTGTCCGGCCTTGCCGGCCTTGCAGAGTCCCTGATACAGCTGAAGGATATTCCCGGGGCAAAAAAGGTGCTGGGAGAGATCGCAGCCGAAATAGAAGGCCTTCCGGCCGAGTACCAGAAGGTTCTCCTGTTTGCCGATCTCGCGGTCCTGTATTGCCGGATCGATACCACTACCGCATCGGAATGCCTCATGAACGGGATACAGCAGCTGGAGAAGGTGGAATTTGACCATGAATCTGTCGCCCGCCGGCAGATGGTGTTTGCCATTGTCCGGCTCAATACCATGCAGCCGGAGAGACTGTGGGTGGACCTTGCGTTGCAGGTTGTCCAGAAAATTGCTGACCCGATCGAGTATATCAACTCGCTTATCGCGGTCTACAGCATGATCCGCGGGGACCGTACGCGGGGGGCCGAACTTCTTCATTATATGACAGAAGCAGTCGAGAAGATTCCCTCCCCGTATGAGAAGGTCTCAACACTCCTCGACATCATCCCCCTTGCCATCCAGGACACCGATGGAAATACCATGGTAAAGCTGCTCAGGAAGGCAGAGATACTCACAAAAAAGATCAATATCCAGTACATTGCCGACAGGATGCGGGATACCATTGCCCAGATCTACATCATTCTCGCAGAGAAAAATGGTGACAAGAAGTACACGGACCTGGCAATTGCCGTTATCAGGACCATTGATACCGATGAGATACGGCAGAACCATCTCATGAAGGCCGGGTATCCGGAAACCTACGAGATTCCTCCCCAGTACGTCAGGATCAAAGACCTTTCAGAGAAGATGATCGCCGACGGGTTTCATCAGAACCAGGTCACGGTGCTCGAACGCCTCGTGCATACCGTGGCCGACCGCGGGAGGAAGGCACTCTTCTTCTCCGAGCTTGCCGTTTTCTTCCGGAAGGCAAAGGAGGAGAAAACAGCAAACCGGATGCTCCAGAACGCGATCAAGGAAGCGGGGATCATCCGCCCGCTCTCCCGACGGTCCTTTATCCTCTGTGATATCGCGCTCAAACTGCATGCCGCCGGTTGCGAACACGCTGCCCAGGATATCCTCAACACGGCCATTGACGCAGCCACCAACATCAGGCAGTCCTCGCTCCGCGACGAGGTCTTTGACGAACTCGGGCTTGCGATGCGGATTGTGCAGGAGATGGAGCGGTGAAAACGGTTGAGATCTTCATCACCGGGCGGGTCCAGAAGGTCGGGTTCCGGGCATGTGTCCGGAAGATAGCCACCGATCTTTCTGTCACCGGCATGGTCCTTAATCTCCCGGACGGTCGTGTCCGGGTGTTTGCCACTGCAGAAGCGATGATCCTTGAGAAGTTCATCTCATCGGTGTATGGCTGCCCGCGGGCAGTCATCCGCGACCTGAAAGTATCCGAAGTACCCCCCCAGGGGTTTGAGGGGTTTTCTATCGTTAAAGAAGACCGGCGGATCAATACACGACTGTGAACGGGCTGCCGGTCCGGATCGAGTCTGCCAGGTTTGCTACCTGCCCGTTGATACTATCCGTTCTTATTGACGTGTGAAGCCGCCCGGTTATCCGATGGATCAGGTCATCGGACAGTATGCACCGGCCCGGGGTCAGCTCATAATCCTCCCCGTGCATGGTTTCACGGGCAATCTGAAAGATAACCGTATCGACCATCCCGGGTTTAAAGGGATCGATGAGGTCGTGGATCAGGCTGTTTTTTCCGTCATGCAAAAACCCGCCGTCCGGGTCGAGACGCGCACCGACAGATGCTACCATACAGTTCCCGAACAGCAGGGCATACCCGAACGAGAGCATGGCATTGACCGGGTCCGCGTGCGGCCGCATACTCCTCCGGCGGAATCCCAGTTCCGGGGGCAGGCTGCGGGACATGATCTCGTAGTACATGTCCGATACCATCCGGTGCAGCCGCCGGATCTCTTCAACTTTTATAAGGAAGGCGAGTTCTGTATGGGACTTGCGGAGAAATTCCAATTCTCCCTCGTAGAAGAGGCGGATGTCCCTCGCCCCTTCTTCCTGTTCCATGAAAAAGAGCCGGGCCTGGACGGAGGTCTGGGCAAACGCAGCGGCAAAGCGCTGCCGGGGGACCATCGCCTGGAGCCCGTACGACTCCCTCAGGGTCTGGTCACCCGGGGGATGGATGGCACCGACCGGAGTACCGTCGGCTTCGAAGAACGATATGCATGCACCCTGACGGAGCAGGCTCTGGACAGCTGCCGAATGGAGGGTATGCCCCCCCATGATAAGCAGGTTTTTTACCTCGGGTATCGGGTATTCCTGGATTGTGTTGTTCTTCTGGATGATCAGGGTTTTCCGGGTAGCCTTTATATGGGCACCATAACCGCTGACCGCTATCCACGGGTACTCTGTCGCCATAACTACAAAAAATTCCCCATCTGATCTAATTACTACCACACAGCGCCTGATTAACTCATCGTTTTTATGGCCATTCCTGCCGGCGCACGCCGTAAATTCGGTGGGTATAAACAGAACCAGTCGCCATATATACAGTTGTCATGCAATAGCATAACAGGGGTATTTGATGTATTGGGACAAGAAGACCGAAACCCTGAAACCTGCTGACCTGCAGGCACTCCAGCTCAAACGGCTGAAAAAAACCCTGCACCAGGTACAGCACGTTGGTTTTTACCAGAAGAAGTTCGCAGAAGCCGGCATCAGGGCTTCTTCAATAAAAACCCTGGACGATATCCGGAAGATCCCTTTCACGAAAAAACAGGACCTCCGGGACGGTTACCCGTTCGGTTTCTTTGCGGTACCGTTAAAAAAGGTGGTCCGCATCCACACCACGTCAGGGACGACCGGTAAACCCACGGTCGTCGGTTATACCCGTAACGACTTGGATGCCTGGTCGGACCTGATCGCAAGGAACATGACCATGGTCGGGGTTACCGCAGACGATGTGTTCCAGAATATGGTCAATTACGGGATGTTTACCGGGGGCCTTGGGTTCCACTACGGTGCGGAGAAAATCGGCATGACCGTCATCCCCAGTGCCACCGGCAATACCAAACGCCAGATCGAGATGATAGCGGATTTTGGCGTGACCACCATCCACTGCACACCCAGTTATGCCATGCACCTCTCTGAGGTGGCAGAAGAGCTCGGCGCATCTCTCGACAGCCTGAAGACCGGGATATTTGGTGCAGAGGCCTGGTCGGAGAGCACGCGAAAAGCCCTGGAAAAACGGCTCGGGGTCACCGCATATGACTCCTACGGCCTCTCCGAGCTCTTCGGCCCGGGCGTCGCGTTCGAGTGCCCGGAGCGGGACGGGCTGCATATCTGGCACGACAGCTATTTCGTGGAGATCATAGACCCGAAGACCGGGGAGCGGCTTGCTGATGGCGAACGCGGCGAGCTCGTGGTCACCCCCCTGGTCAAGGAAGCGATGCCCCTGCTCCGGTACCGGACCGGCGACGTCACCATGCTAATGGAAGACGGCTGCCTCTGCCGGCGCGGGAAGAAGATAGCGAGGATTACCGGCAGGAGCGACGATATGCTGGTGATCCGCGGGATCAATGTGTTCCCCTCCCAGATCGAGCACGTGCTCATGAAGATTCCGGAAGTGGGCAACCAGTTTATGGTCTATATCGATAAAATTAATCATCTGGACGAGATGACAGTTGAAGTGGAGATAAACCGCGAATACTTCAGCGGGGAACTGGCTGATCTTGCAAACCTCCAGAAGAAGGTGGTCAGGGAGCTCCGGGATGCCCTGGAACTCAGGACAACCGTCAGGCTGGTCGAGCCGGGCTCGCTCCCGCGATTTGAAGGAAAATCCAGACGCGTCATTGACCGGAGGGAGACAGAATAATGGTATGCTGGGATCCGCGCATCGAAGAGATGCCAAAAGACGAGCTCCAGAGGATGCAGTACAAGCTGCTCAAGAGCCTCGTGTACAGACTGTACAGTTTTTCACCGTTCTACCATGACCGGATGAAGGAGCAGAAGGTCCACCCGGACGATATCAGGGAACTCTCCGATGTCAGGAAACTGCCGTTCATGTTCAAGCGGGACCTGCGGGACAGTTACCCGGACCGGATCTTTACTGCCTCGCAGGACGAGCTCGTCCGCTACCATGTCTCATCCGGGACCACCGGGAAACCCACCGTGGTCGGGTACACAGAGAACGATATCGACCTCTGGACCACCTCGCTTGCCCGGGCCCTGACATCCGCCGGCCTCGGGCGCGGCGACGTGATCCAGGTCAGTTACGGGTACGGCCTCTTCACCGGTGGCCTTGGCCTGCACTATGGTGCCGAACGCATCGGCGCAACCGTGCTCCCCACGAGTGTCGGGAATACGGAACGGCAGATCGAGCTGATGCAGGACCTCGGGGCAACCGCGATCGCCTGCACCCCGTCCTACCTCCTGCATATGGGTGAAGTGGCCGAGAAGATGGGGGTCAGTATCAAAAACGACACCAAGCTCCGGACCGGCATCCTCGGG
>CAZCZK010000048.1:13464-15666 GCA_964503195.1 uncultured Methanoregula sp. | reverse complement strand
GCGCCCCCGCCCCCAATGGGGGCAGGGCTGGCGCAAGGGGGGCTGATGATTGCTTAAGATTGTTAGGTGCTAAACTGGTAGTTTACCCTTCACGAAAATGCTACCCGGTATAATCTCATCAGAAGCCTTTTTTTTCGTATTATGAGGGTTCCCCCTCTCTCCCCCAGAGGGGGAGGCAGCCCAGGGGGTGGGCCCCTTGACCCCCGTTGTAATCCCGAAAGGTTTCAAACAACATTCTTACACGGCGAGGCCCCGACGCGGCGGCTGAATGACCCCCAAAGGGTTTGGCTTGCTCATATTCGTGATTATTCTGGGAAATCATTTCGGGATAAGACACCCGTTGCCTTCACCCCGCATCCACACCCATAAAACATCCGGCCACCAACAGTAGAAGAGAAATGGACACCATCGACACCTACTTCCCGTACGCTGAGTACCGCCCCGGCCAGCGGACCATGCTCGAGATGGCGGCTACCGTTGCACGGGACGGGGGCATCGCGATGATCGATGCCCCGACCGGGTCCGGGAAGTCGAGTGTCGTTGCCTCGCTCCTTGCCGAGCGGAAGAAGCGGAAGATCGTGATCGCGGTCCGGACCATCAGCCAGCTCACGACGTTCATCCGGGAGCTCGAGCTCGTGAAAAAGAAACAGCCGCAGGTCAGGACCGTGTACCTGGTGGGGAAGAAGAGCATGTGCCCGCTCGGCGGCGAAGGGGACGTGTACCGCCGGTGCGAGGGGGTCAAGTCCTTCTCGAACTCGCTCATGCGGGACCGGGCCGAGAAGGGGGCGCTCGACCCCGGAAAGGACCCGTTCATCGTCCAGCAGATCCGGCGCATGGACAAGGAGCACCCGCTCATCTGCCCCTATTACATTGCGAGCAGGCAGTTCGTACCTGCCGAGACCATGGGTGTCCGGATGGTGCCCTCAAACGAGCTGCGCACCCGCGCAGACCGGGTGGTCGAAAACCCGGTCCCTCCCAAGGAACTCGGGGAAATGTGCGGCAAGTGCTGCCCGCACGAGCTGATGCTGCAGGCTGCCCGGACCGCCGACGTGATTATCCTCAACTACCACCACCTCTTCGAACGGGAGATCCGGGAACTGCTCTACGCGAATATCGGGGTCGAGCCGCAGGATGTCCTGCTCCTGGTCGACGAGGCGCACAACTGCGGGGACACCATCACCGCGATCGGGACCGTGACGATGGAGCAGCGTGACCTCGAGCAGGCATCCCGTGAACTGGCCGGGCTCCGGAGCCGTCACAAGGGCGCCGATGCGGTCCGGCATGTCCTCCCCCGGCTCACCGAGTTTATCAATGGGATCGGGAACTCCCATGAGGCGGAGGACTGGTTCGATCCCGCGATCTTCGACCGGATGATCGTGAAAGAATCGCTCTACAAAACAATTGACGAGATCGTGGATGACCTCATCGGGATCGCGGAATCGATCCGGGAGAAGAACCAGAAGGCCGGCCAGTTCCGTGAGACTGCTATCGAGCGGCTGACGCACTTCCTCTTCGGGCTCTCCCGCTCAGCCACTGACCCCGCATACCTGACCGTGTACCGGAAAGGGGAGGCGGGAATCACCCTTGAGGTACGGAATATCGACCCGGCCAACGCCCTCACGGAAGTCTGCTCCGCTCATGCCTGTGCAATCCTCATATCCGGGACCCTCTCGCCGGTCGGGAGCTATAAAAAATTTTATTTCGGTGATGCACCGGTGACGACGCTCTCCCTGCCCAATGCCTTTCCGAGGGAGAACCGGATCGTTGCTGCTGCAACCGACATAACGACCGCATACTCGATGCGGCAGAATAACGAGAATACCAGGAGGGTCGTGGACTATATCCGGGCATTTTCAAACCTGAAAGGGAACCGGGCGATCTATTTCCCGAGTTACCAGATCCTCGAGTCCTATGCCGGCCTTGCTGCCCCCCACCTCCGGGACAGGAAGGTCTTTGTCGAACCACGGGATACTGCCGATGCCAGTGCCGCCCTCTCGCT
The DNA here is from genome assembly GCA_964503195.1 of uncultured Methanoregula sp. Lineage (GTDB taxonomy): Archaea > Halobacteriota > Methanomicrobia > Methanomicrobiales > Methanospirillaceae > Methanoregula. The sequence goes on along the minus strand of CAZCZK010000048.1, from coordinate 13,667 downwards.
CTTCCTCTCCCTGCCCCTGCGGGGAGAATCCGGGGTTATGTTTGCGGTCTGCGGCGGGAAGTGGAGCGAGGGCCTCGACTACCGGGGCGAGATGCTGAACGGTGCGATGGTCGTGGGGCTCCCGCTCGCCCCGTTCAACCGTGTACGGCGGATGATGATCGATTATTTCCGGCACAAGTTCGGGGCGGAGGGAGAGTTCCTCT
>CAZCZK010000048.1:0-13364 GCA_964503195.1 uncultured Methanoregula sp. | reverse complement strand
CGGATGATGATCGATTATTTCCGGCACAAGTTCGGGGCGGAGGGAGAGTTCCTCTGCTACACGCTGCCGGCGATCAACCGTTCGCTGCAGGCATTGGGACGGGTGCTCCGCACTCCTGAGGACAAAGGCGTGCTCGTGCTTGCCGAGAAACGGTTCCTGGAGAACCGTGTGAGAGTTGCCCTTCCCGGCTGGATGCAGGACGAGATGATTGCCTGCGATGCTGCAGGCTTCCGGGAGGTGGTCGCCCCATGGAAATGAACAGCGGTTCGTGCCGGCTCGGGCTCTGGTACGTGCACGTCTACCACAACGACCGGACGATCTACCGGGTCCGGTTCGCACCGACCGGCATACCGGGCGAGGTACCGGACACCATCCGGCAGTACTGCGCCGGCCGGCCGGTTGACCTCTCGGGTTTTGATACCCCGGCCCTTCATGGGGATGAGGTCTACCCACGGATATACCGGGCGGTCCGGGCGGTCACGTACGGGAGCACCGTCACCTACGGCAGGATCGCACAGGAAACCGGGACATCCCCCCGCGTTGTAGGGCAGGCCATGGCCCGGAATGTAACACCGCTCATCATCCCCTGCCACCGGGTGGTGGCAGCGGACGGGATCGGGGGATTCTCACCGTCTGTGGAGATCAAGCTGGACCTGCTCGCGATGGAAAAGAAGGCCATGCGCAAACTACAATTGGACAAAGGGTCAACCCTGTCTGATACCAGAATAACCCCGCGGTAACATCCTCCCATGCATTCTGATACCCGTGTCCTGATCCTTGGCGCCGGTGCGGTCGGCCTCTCAGTTGCAGCAAAACTCTCAGGAGCCTGTACCGTCCATGCCGTCTGCCGTGAGGCCAGTGCGAAGGCGATAGCGGAGCAGGGATTTGCCCTGACCGGCATCTGGGGGGATGCAGTCTACCACTTCAGGGCATCAGTTTCCGTTCCGGCGAAAGACCGCTTCGATTTCGTCATCATCACGTCCAAGTCAAAGGACACCGATGCAGTCTGCCGGCAGTTTGCACCGTTCATCCGCGATACGGAGACCGTCAGCCTCCAGAACGGGATCGGCAACGAGGAGATCATCAGCCGCTACACCAGCCGGGTAATCGGGGGGATGATCATCACCGGCTTCGAATGGCAGGATGACGCAGCGGTCCACGTCTCCGTTGAGGCCGGACCGGCAAAGTTCGGCCGGTTTCCGGAGGGGATGGATGCCAGCGTTGAAGACCTTGTGTCACTCTTCAGGAACGCCGGGATCCGGGTCGGGGCCAGCAGTACCATCCGTGCCGATCTCTGGGGAAAGACACTCTATAACTGTGCCTTAAACCCGCTCGGGGCTGTCATGGGAGTACCGTATGGGGATCTCGCCGCCCCGCCGTCATGGCGTATCATAGAGAGGATCGTGCGTGAGGCATTCGCGGTTGTGGAAGCTGAAGGCGTACAGCTGGAGTGGACCACGGCAGACGAGTACCTGGCATATTTAAAGGAGGTCCAGCTGCCGGCAACGGCACGCCACCACTCTTCCATGCTGCAGGACCTCACCCGCGGCAGGATGACCGAGATCGGATTTATCAACGGCGCTGTCGTGGAAAAGGGCAGAGCCCATGGGATCCCCACCCCGTATAATGCCTTCATCGTTGACCTGATACGGTTCAAGGAATCACTGGCCGGACGGAGGGTCAGCTCGTGAGATCCGCCATTATCCTTGTTGGCGGAGAAGCCCGCCGGGCCAACGGGCAGGAGAAATTTTTTTTCCTGTACCAGGGAAAGACCTTCATCGAGAGGCTGGTGGACTCGCTCAGAGACGTCACCGATGAGATCATCATCGTTGCCCGGAGCCCGGAACAGTGCAGGCGGTTTGATGCACTCAACAACGTCCGGTGCATCCCGGATATCCGGCAGGGCATCGGCCCTATCGGGGGACTGCATGCCGGTGCACTGGCAGCAAAAGGCGACCTCATCTTTGTCTCCGCCTGCGACATGCCCTGCATAGAAACGGCCGTTGTATCGCACCTCTTCGACGCGATCGGCGACGCCGATGCAGCAATCCCCAGCTGGAATACCGATATGCTGGAGCCGCTCCACGCCGTGTACCGCAGGGATGCCCTGCTCCGGTACCTGGAAAGCCACGAGTCCTATTCCCTCCGGCCCATGATCCGCAGCTTCCATACCCGGTATGTGCCGGTCGAGGACCTGCGCCGGTTCGATCCATTGCTGCGGACGTTCACCAATATCAATAAACTGGAAGAACTCGACCGGATCAATGCCGCAGGTGCGGGGAAACCGGAGTGAGGGGGCGATAAACACATAGCCCGGGATACGGGTACCGGTTGCGATGCCCAGCCTGAACAGGATCAGCCGGAACGACTTCGCGGATAGCGTGGCGTTCTTCCAGGAAATAGCAGCCATGACCGTTCATCTTTTTTTGAGATCCGGAAAATCCGGAGAGTGCCCCGGGATCGTTCTTTCCCGTGTGAAAGCGTTCTGTTGAAGGTTCGCAAGTACTCAAAAAGAGAGCACCCCCAATTGAAGGATTAGACCTGCTCCCTGGTTCGTCAACCGTGCCGTAATCGGGGGTATACCATGCTTCCCTTTTTTTTAGAGAATCCCGAGAAGCATTGCTGCCCCAAGCGCCACCATGACAATGCCCATGACAAGGCGCACCCAGCGCTTGCCCCCGGACCGGAATGCCTCCAGCCGCTCCGGGGTTCCCCCCCAGTACATGACGATGAGGATCAGGATCAGGGGGAGAACGAAGATCAGGTTATAGAGCAGGAGGTACGGGATTCCTTCGGCAAGCGTCATCCGGTCGCCCAGCAGCCCGAGGATCGCCAGGTAGATTCCGCCGGTACAGGGCAGTTCCACCATGGCAACCAGCCCCCCGAGGACAATGGCGGACGGGACGGATGCTTTTTTAATGTACCGGTCGATGGCGTCTTTCTGCGATACGGGGATTGCGAGCGTGAAGATCTCGCGTTTGAGGAGCACCTCGGCGATATTGATGAGCCCGGCAAGAATCGCGACGACAGCGGCAAAGGTGAATACGATTCCGGTCAGGCCGATCCCCTGGACAAAGGTGAGGAGTCCCAGGCCGGCAATGAAATAAACGATAAAGACCGTGGCGATATACGTGCAGCCGACAACCGCGATCCGCCGCCGCTCCCCGAGCGAGGTCAGGTACGCGATCAGGATGATCAGGACTGCAAAGGCGCACGGGTTTATGCTGTCCACCAGCGCTGCAAAGACAACGACATACAGGTTGAGTACGGGTAGTTCCGGACGGGTGCCGGGATCAACGGTGGTCAGGTTTACCGGGTCTTCCGGAACGCCGGTGGCGATTCGCTGTTTTTCGGCAAGGATGTATTCCTCAAAATGCTCCCGGACTTCGTCCTCGCCGTCTGATGCGTTCCTGCCGATAAAAACGGTTGGAAAACCTTTTGATTCAATAATCCCGTACTGGCTGTTCATCTCCCGGAATCGTTTATTATTCGTCGTATTCCGGTAGCTCTCCAGCTTCTCGATGCTGAGCTCCGGGTACCTGGCCTCGAGCTCGGCAATAAAGGGTTTAATATTTTCACAATGATGGCAACCTTCGCCGTAAAAATAGATGGCGGTTATAGAGGCATTCGCACCTGCAGTTGAAGTATATCCCGTTCCGGGTGAGAGGGCAACCGGGGATGCAGTTACAAAATAACTTCCAAAGAACACGGCACACGCAAGAACCACGACCGCAAGCAGGACTGCGGTTATGCGTATTTTTTTCCCGGGGTGGTCTGGTGACGTGTCGGACTCGTTGATCCCATCAGGCCCGGCTCCCGGCGCCTTTACAACCCGTGGTGCTGCCTGATCCTGGTGAATGGTGCGTTTCTCTCCCATGATTTCTTCCGCGACGTTATTGGTGGAGCGAGATGGTACGGTATTTCTGGTTTTTTTCCAGGGCCATTCACGATTGTGAATGCAGTATATGGTGTGACCTTTATGAAAATAAAAAAGTTGTGATGCGACATAAAGCCCCTGACAGACGCAATCGGGAGGCAGAAGTCCCTCCCGGGCAATCCGGAGTGAGGACCCCGGTTGGCATGAGGTTTTTTCCTCTGGAGAATCCGGCCTGCACATCGTTGCGTTCACACCCGGACCAGGAAAATCGCGCAGAACCATGTATCCTAAAAACAATTCCCCGTCCCGGTCAGATATTCTTCTTCCTTCCGCTCGCGTCCCGCATATAATGCCCGAACTCGCTCTTCAGCAACTTGTCGCCCGTAAAGACCGGCCCGTCCCGGCAGACCCGGAAGCCGGACGGGTCGATGCAGCAGGAGCCGCAGACCCCGACGCCGCATTTCATGTACCGGTGGAGGGAGAACTCGGTCTTGTGGGCAATGCCTTTTTCGTCAACCTTTGCGAACACGGCCCGCATCATCACCTCCGGTCCGCAGACCGCTATCCGGTCATAGGCACCCAGGTTCAGGTCATCCATGAGTTCGGTGACAAAGCCTTTCTGGCCAAGCGAGCCATCGTCCGTTGCGATCAGCACATCGGTGAACTCGTCCAGCAGGTCAACAAAAAGGAGCTCATTCTCGGTCCTCGCCCCCAGGAGAAGGGTCATGACACGGTCCGCCCGGGCAAGGGGCAGCAGAGGGGCAGCCCCGACCCCCCCTGCAATGGCGAGGACCTTCTCGGCCTTCGAGAAACCATTCCCGAACGGGCCGCGTATCCCGATCTTCCCGCCTTTTTTGATCCCGAAGAGGGCTGCGGTCGCGTCACCGACGTTCTGCACCGTAATGCTGTTCTCCGATGAGAGAGCCATGGGGATCTCATCCGTACCGGGCACCCATACCATCACGAACTGGCCGGGTGAAAAAGGAAACGGTGTATCGAGAAAGAACGTCCGTACTGAGGGGGTCTCCTGCTTCACCTGGATGATGGTTGCCGGTACCGGGAGCCCTTCAGGCATGGGCGCACCCCACGATCTCATCCGGATTAATCCCGTCCTTTGCATAGAGCCCGGCACAGATCGTCTCAAAGACCGTTGTATCGGCCTGCACGGCGCTGCCGATCTCGACCGCACGTGCACCCGCCATCATCATCTCCACCACGTTGTCGGCACTCGCAATCCCCCCGCACCCGATGATGGGGATCTTCACGGCATCGTAGAGTTCGTACACGCAGCGGAGAGCCACCGGGAAGATGGCACTGCCGGACATCCCGCCAAAGCGGTTGCCGAGCACCGGCCGTCTCATGGCCGTGGAGATCCGCATTGCCTTCACGGTGTTGATCGCAACGATCGCGCTCGCCCCGCCCCGTTCAGCAGCCTTCCCGATCGTCGTGATATCCGTGACGTTCGGCGTGAGCTTGACCCAGGTCGGTACTCCGGTCTTACTCACCGCCCGCGTGCAGGCCTCCACGAGTGCCGGGTCGGTCCCGATCGCAGCCCCATAGCCTTCGGCATGGGGACAGGAGAGGTTCAGCTCAAAGCCGGCGACTTTTCCGGTAAACCACCCGGCAACCAGGGCAAATTCCTCCGGGGTCCCGCCGAAGATACTGGCTACCACCGGTTTTTTGATGAGCGGGGCGAGTTCGTCCACGAACTCCTTCGAAGGGTTCGGGAGTCCCATCGCGTTCAGGAGCCCGTCCCCGAGCACGACAAGACAGGGGCCTGCATGGCCGTCCTTGGGCACCGGCCCGATCGATTTCGTGACAACGCCCCCGGCACCAAGCGTAAGCATCCGCGAGAGCGATGCCCCGGTTGTCCCGAGGATCCCCGCCGCGAGGAGCAGGTGGTTTTCCAGGGTCACACCCCCCACAAAAACCCTGCCTGGCCTGAACGATACCATCCATCAGAAAATGGTTGTTAAGAAATATAAGAGGATGGGATTCGGGGGTCACGGGTTGCCTGCGGGATTTTTTTTTAGGGTACGGAGTGCACCGGCATCATGTTTTCGCAGGTCAGCTTTCGTACACCGGAGTCAACTAATTTGTATCATGTATGCCCATAGTAGTACCAGATGGCGCGTCTGGCGGTAATTGGTGTAGGGAGGATCGGCGGCGAGGTCGCATACCTTGCGTCAGCAATGGGAATAGCAGACGACCTCGTCCTCTATGACAGCGCACAGGACCTGCTCCGGGCGCAGGTGCTCGACCTCCGGCACACCGGGCTGGATGTGGAGATCAGTACGAATACTCCTGATATCCGGCATGCAGATGTCTGTATCTTCTCGGCGGGGCTGCCCCGCAATCCTGCCGTGAAGACCCGGGCCGACCTTCTCCAGGCGAACCTGCCGGCTACCGGCGAGGTTGCCTCCCTGCTCAATGATTTTTCCGGCGTTCTTATCACGGTCACCAACCCGATGGATATCAATAATTATTATCTCTATGAAAAGACCGGACTCCCGCGGGAACGGTGCATTGGCTTTGGCGGCCAGCTCGACAGTGCACGCTTCGGGATCGCACTCCGGGACCGGAACATCAGCGGTTTTCCCTTTGTCCTTGGCGAGCACGGGGAACACCAGGTGCCGGTTTTTTCCCGGCTGGGGAAAAAGGTCGGGGTGCAGCAGCGCGGGGAGATCCTCTCGGAACTCCGCGGCGCAAGCATGGAGGTGATCAAGGGGAAAGGGGGTACCGTTTTTGGTCCTGCCCTCCACCTCACCCAACTCGTGAGAATGGTCCTTAAGGACACCCGGGAGCTCGCGGTCTGTTCGGCAGTCCTCGACGGGGAATATGGTCTTTTCGGCTGCTCGCTCGGCGTCCCGGTCATTATCGGCAGGGAGGGGATCCGCGCGATTGAGGAATGGCCGCTGGATCCCTGGGAGCGGGAGAAGATGGATGAGGCCGGACAGTTCGCCCATGCATTATGCCGGAGGGCGCTGTCCTGATGTCCTCCACGCCGTTCCTGAAGGATGCCGGCACGACCGTGCCCGGTCCAAACGTGCGCCCCGCCGGAGTCAGGATCGCGATCAACCAGGTCGAATACAGCAGGACGCCCGATGGCCCGGTTATTCATATCTTCGGGCGGGAGGCAGACGGGAGATCCGTCAGGATAGATGTGACCGGGTTCCGGCCCTATTTTTACATACCGGCTGACCAGGCTGCATCACTTCCTGCATCATCGCATGTGTCCCTGGAGACCGGGACGAGTTACCGTTCGATCCGTGGCGAGCCCCTCCGGAGGGTGTATACCCAGAATCCCGGGGATGTCCGCGAGGAACGGGAGCGGTTTACGCATTACGAGGCCGACATACCGTTTGCAACCCGTTTCATGATCGATACCGGGCTCACCGGGGGTGTACTTTCCCCCTCGACAAGCGCAGACTATACGGATCTCAGGCCGGCTGAAGTCGATGCCCCTGCCCGGTCCTGCATCATCGATATCGAATGTGAGGACGAACGGGGGTTCCCGGACCCCCAGCGGGATAAAATTATCGCGATCACCGCCTTCGACTCGTTTCCCGGCGATTACATGACATTCCTCCTTGTCGGCGGGGGAACGCCGCCGGCCATTGCAGATAAGCAGGCTTTGGGGGGGCTTGCGAACGGCTGCTTCGGTAAGGAGAACCACACGATCTGCACCTACGACGACGAGACCGAGATGCTCAGGGCATTTGCCCGGTATATCACCGAACGCGACCCGGATGTCCTCTCAGGATGGAATTTTACCGAATTCGATATGCCATACATCAGCCAGCGGATGGAGCGTCTCGGTCTCCCGTCAATGCAACTCGCCCGGCTCTCGGGTATGACCGAGCGCAATGCCCTGCGCGGACGAGCGTTGTTTGACCTCCTCACGGCATACAAGAAGATGCACCTGAGCCAGAAAGAATCCTACCGGCTCGATGCCATCGCCCTCGAAGAGGTCGGTGAGCAGAAGGTCAGGTACACCGGGACCATCTCGGGCCTCTGGAAGACACGCCCGGAGCTCCTCGTGGAATATAACTTCAAGGATGTCGAACTCTGCGTCAAGATCAACAAAAAAGACAACATCATTGAATTCTACCGGGAGATTGCCCGGTACGTTGGCTGTCCGCTGGACAAGACCCTCAACTCGTCGAGTGTTGTTGATGTCTTTGTCTTACGGAAGGCCTTCGGAACGTACGTCCTGCCCTCAAAAGGATTTGTGAACGCTGAGGAGTTTGAGGGGGCAACGGTCTTCGAGCCCAGCAGGGGGGTACGGGAGAACGTGGTGGTGCTGGACTTAAAATCGCTCTACCCGATGGCAATGATGACGATCAACGCGTCCATGGAGACCAAGGACCCGCAGGGAGAACTCCATTCGCCAAACGGGATCCGGTTCCTGAAGCAGCCGGACGGGCTGACCAGGACCATTATTGCAGAACTCCTCAAGGAGCGCGATGAGAAGAAGGCACTCCGCAACACGTTCGAGTTCGGATCACCGCAGTACATCCTCTACGACATGCAGCAGAACGTGCTGAAGGTGATCATGAATACCTACTACGGGGTGAGCGGGTATCCCCGTTTCCGTCTCTTCGACCGGGAGATCGGTTCTGCTGCAACGTCCGTTGGACGTGCGATCATCGAACACACCCGGCGCACCATAGAGAGCCTGGGCTACAAGGTCATATACGGGGACACGGACTCCTGCATGGTCCAGCTTCCCACGGGGCTCGACAGGAAAGAGACCATTGCTATGGCAAAAGCAATCGAGAAGCATCTCAACGGGAGCTATGAGGAGTTTGCCAAAAAGGAACTCAATGCCGATACCCATTACTTCTCGATCAAGTTCGAGAAGATCTATGCCCGCTTCTTCCAGGCCGGCAAGAAGAAACGGTACGCCGGGTCGCTCGTCTGGAAAGAAGGAAAGGACGTGCACGAAACCGATATTGTGGGTTTTGAGATCCGCCGGAGCGATACCCCGCAGATAACGAAGGTCGTTCAAATGAAAGTAATGGAGATGATACTCGCTGGACTAGGTCAAGCAGATATTAGGGCATATTTAATTGAAATTGTAAAAAAATATCGAATGGGAAGTTATTCTCTCGATGAAATCGGCATTCCCGGGGGTATTGGGAAATCGCTAGACGAATACAACAACGATGATGCACAGGTTCGAGGAGCTAAATATTCCAACCAATACTTACACACAGAGTTTGGCAAGGGAAGCAAACCTAAAAGAGTGTATATAAAAAATATTGATAGCTCAGGTTTCAGAGATCAAAAATATCCAAATACAGATGTGATTTGTTTTGAATACACTGATCAGGTTCCAAAGGAATTTCATGTTGATAAGGAAATAATGTTAGAAAAAACCATAAAACAGCCAATCTCACGGATTATTGAAGCTCTTGGATGGAATTGGGACGAGTTGATAGATCCCAATAAAAAGGTTACACGGGGTTCTACATTCGCAGATTTTTTTTAAAAAAAGGTAGTTGACTTAAGAAATTTTTTATGAAAGCCAACCAGCATCCCCTGCGCGTGGATGTGTCCTGACTGCGGGCAGATGCAGCGAGATTGATATACTATTATTGTTGTGAGGGAGGTCTTAAGGAAAGTAAGACAATTTTTCAATTTCCTCGAGTACCAAAAATTCTTCATATGCATCAATAGAATCCCACAAGTCCAACCATAATTCGTGCAAATCATCACAATGGAAAATTTTTTCTAACGCTTCACGCTCTTCGTAACTATTCGATAAATTCCCATTTTCATCTAATAGAAATTGATGGTTGTATGACTCAAATGGAAAATCAATACCTGCGAGGTAGTTCATTTTCATAGGTTAATGATTGGAATTGTGAATAACATGATAATATATATTTCGTCATCTCCTGCAATGACGGCAGAGCCCCGCCATGCGTTTCTGTAAATATTTCTCTGCTCTGGGCACCCGGTCCTCCCCCGTCGCAGGTTGCTACGGATATTCCCTGCCACATCTAGCGATCCGCGACACCATCACGCAGTACAGGTATTCAGTCCGGTATCGCTCACAAGCCTCTCTCTTGCAGGGAAATTGGGGAAGGCATACCAGATTATCCCCATTGTCTTTTCCAAACACCACAGGCTGATCTCATTCGGGTATTGCTTGTTGTCCATCAATATCAGTCTCAAAACAAAGGTAAAAAACGGGGGGTGGGCAGCTTGTGGAAGTGGATGGATTTCCGAAGGACGCAATAGTATCGTATCTCTTAATCACAAGTTCGGAAAAATAAAAAAACTGTGTCAAAACACCCATTGAGATGCCCAAAATGCAATTTATGCAATTAATGAAAACACAATTGGGGAACTGGAAATGCCCACGTTTTCCCGGTCAGCAGGCATCCGCATGAACCGGTTTACATTAAAAAAGTATAATACCATTCGAACCATTGCATTTCTTACCTGATTGTGGAGGGAGCTTCCTCCCGTTCATGATGAAAAGAGCAGGTACGAGCCACAGATGACTGAAGGACAGATTTTTGGTGAACGCGAGGAAAGCCTCAACCATCTCTGGCTCTTCATCGTGATCAACACAACGGTGCTGGCTCTCCTGATCAATATCCTCTCCCTCTATTTTGGCAGGAATGACGTTGCGCCGAGTCTCTTTTATATCCCGGTCGTTATCGCGGCCTACTGGTACCCTCACCGGGGCCCGGTCTTTGCTTTTATTATTTCCATGGCCTACATGGCGCTCGTGTACCATTTCCTGGGCAGCGACATCGCCATGCTCATCGCCTCATCGGTCATCTGCTATATCCTGATTGGCGTGTCGATCGTGGTCTCGAGCCTGGCCACCCACATGCGCCGGAACGAGGTCAAATACCGGAGCCTCTTCAACCATTCGCAGGCCGGTGTCGGGCTCGTCAACCAGACCACCCTCCGGATCAAGGATGCAAACAGCCGTTTTTCCTCAATGCTCGGGTATGCCGGTCAGGAGATTCTCCAGGTCCCGTTCGGGGACCTTTTTCTGGACGCCGAGAAGAACGAGCATTTCTTCAACCAGCTGGACCAGGAGAAGGACGTGGAGAGTTTTGAGACCCAGTTACGTACCCGGTCCGGGGAGAGCCGCTGGATGCTCATCTCCGCCGGGATGATGCCGGAGAACCAGTTCGTGCTCACCATCGTCGATATCACCGAACGGAAGACTGCAGAGCATGCCCTGCTCATCAAGGATCACGCGATCAGCTCCTCCATCAACGCGATCGCCATCATCGACCTTGATTTTACCATCACCTATGTCAACCGGTCCCTGCTCAGCCTGACGGGATACCAGGATGAAAAGGAATTGATCGGGAGGAGTATTGCCGAATTTTTCAGCTCCCCCCGTTGGTTCGCCACCGTGAAGGAAGCTATCCGCAGGAACGCCAGCTGGTTTGGTGAGATAACCCTTCTCATGCAGAACCAAAGCCCGTTTTATGTCCTGCTCTCGATGAACGAAGTCAGGGACGATGACGGCAACCCGATCTGTATCATGGCCTCCTTCATCGACATCACCGATCGTAAGCAGCTGGAATCGGCAAAACGGAGGGCACTCGAGCAGATCGAGAAGAATATCGAGCAGTTTGCCATCCTCGGCGATCACATCCGGAACCCGCTGGCCGTTATCGTAGGGTTGTCCAGCCTCTCCCCGGGGGACCTGAGCGACAAGATCCTTTTCCAGGCACGGGAGATCGACCGGATCATCACCCAGCTGGATATCGGGTGGATTGAATCGGACAAGGTCAGGGATTTCATCAGGAAATATTATGAGGTGGGGGCGCAGGAAGCAGAAGTCGTTGATGAAGAATCTCCGGCGGACCGGGGAGCCGGCCGGGAATAAAGACGAAAACAGGACCGGGGGAAACTCCCTTTTTCACATGAACGGCTCTCCAGCGCCAAAAAAGAACGATTCCTGAGGGGTCACTTTTTAAAAAGACGCTCGTTCAGCTTCCGGACCTGGTCCCGCAGGGCAATTGCCCGCTCGAAGTCGAGGTTATCCGCCGCGTCCTGCATCTGCTTCTCGAGCTCTATGACCACGTTCGGGATCTCGTTCTTCGGTACATGCTTCGTGTCCTTTATGTCGACCTCCTTCTCCTTTACCGGTTTTTTTATCGTCTGCGGGATGATGTGGTGCTTTTTATTGAACGCGATCTGCAGGTCGCGCCGCCGCTTTGTTTCAGCAATCGCCCGTTTCATGGAATCGGTCATGGTATCTGCGTAGAGCACGACCTTCGAGTTGACGTTCCGGGCTGCCCGTCCGATGATCTGGATCAGGCTCCGGGTGTCGCGGAGGAAGCCTTCCTTGTCCGCGTCGAGGATCCCGATGAACCCGACCTCGGGAATGTCAAGCCCTTCCCGGAGGAGGTTGATCCCGACCAGGACATCGAACCTGCCGAGCCGGAGCTCGCGGATGATCTCGGTCCGTTCCAGGGTCTTGATCTCGGAGTGGAGGTAGCGGGTCCGGATCTTCCGGTCGGCAAGGAACTCGGAGAGCTCCTCGGCCAGTTTCTTGGTGAGCGTGGTGATGAGGACGCGATCGCCCCTCTCAATCGTCTTCTGCACCTCGCCAATCACGTCATCCATCTGCCCTTCGATGGGACGCACTTCGACATTCGGATCCACGAGGCCGGTGGGCCGGATGATCTGCTCGACCGCCGTGCCGGACTTTCTCAGTTCGTACTCGCCGGGGGTTGCCGAGACGAAGACCACGCTCGCCATATACTGCTCGAACTCGTGGAACCTCAGGGGCCGGTTGTCGTACGCGCTCGGGAGCCGGAAGCCGTAATCGATCAACGATTTCTTCCGCGAGCGGTCGCCATTGTACATCCCGTGGAGCTGCGGGATCATCTGGTGGCTCTCGTCGATGATCATCAGGAAATCATCCGGGAAATAATCGAGGAGACAGTAGGGTTTCTCGCCGGCTTTCCTCCCGTCAAAGTGCCGGGAGTAGTTCTCGATGCCCTTTGTTGAGCCGGTCTCGCTGATCATCTCGATGTCATACCGCGTCCGCTGTTCGAGCCGGTGCGCCTCAATCATACCGAGCGTGGGCAGGGTCTCCGAGAGTTCCTGCTGGATCGATTCGATTGCCGCTGTGCGGGCGCTCTCTGGGGTAACAAAGTGCCGGGCCGGGTAGACATAGAAATAGTTCAGCAGCTCTTTCCGGTTGCCGGTATTCTTGTCCACCTCGCTGATCCGTTCGATCTCGTTCCCGAACAGCTCGATCCGTATGATATCGTTGAAGTACCCGGGGATGATATCGATGGTGTCGCCCTTTACCCGGAACCGGCCCGGCATCAGCTCAATGTCGTTTCGCTCGAAGAGGATGTCGAGGAGCCGGCTCATGATCTCCGTCCTTGAGATCTTCTGGCCGACAGCGAGCTCAAATCCCATGTTCCGGAAGTTCTCCGGGTTGCCGAGGCCATAGATGCAGGAGACCGAGGCGACCACGATCACGTCG
>CAZCZK010000047.1:2364-15758 GCA_964503195.1 uncultured Methanoregula sp. | reverse complement strand
GCATGCACGATATCGAGATGGATAGTACTGAAGATAGTCCGGATGCGGTCGGTCTCTCCTTTCCGCATCAGGCCGGTGTCGATGTAAATCGGGATCAGGTTGTCGCCAATCGCCCGGGCGGCAAGGGCTGCACAGACCGAACTGTCTACCCCCCCGGAGAGGGCCAGGACCACTTTCTCATTCCCTGCAGCGGTCTGGATCTCCTCGATTGCCTTCTTGATGAATTTTTCCGTGTTGACCATGGGATTCTCCGTTCCTGTACTCACTGTTTCCTCATACTATGTAGTCCGCTTGTTTACCCGGCACGCTTCGACAAAACCAAGGTACGGCGGGGACGGTCGTGTCGGCCTTGACTTGAATTCCGGGTGGAACTGCGTGGCAAAGTAGAACGGGTGGCCCGGGAGTTCGAGGCACTCCATCCGGTTTTTATTCGTGGCCGAAAACACCAGACCTGCTTTTTCCAGCTGTTCGATATACGCCGGGTTCACTTCGAACCGGTGGCGGTGACGCTCAACAACCTGTTTCTGGCCGTAAAGCCGGTTTGCCAGGGTAGCTTCGCGGATGTCTGCCGTATAATTCCCGAGGCGCATCGTGCCGCCGAGCTCATTGAGCCCTTCCTGTTCCGGAAGGAGGGCGATGACGTGCGTCCCTTCGCCGAACTCCTCGCTCGTTGCATCGGTAATACCTGCCCTGTGGCGGGCAAACTCAACAGTTGCAAGCTGGAACCCGAGGCAGAGGCCGAGGAATGGGGTATTGTTCTCGCGGGCGAACCTGATTGCCTCGATCTTCCCCTCAACACCCCGTTTCCCGAAACCGCCCGGAATAAGGATCCCGTCATAGTCCTTGAGTGAACCCCGCTCGAAGCGTTCTGCGTCCAGCCATGCAATCTTCACTTCGGTGGAGAGGGCACGGCCTGCATGCTTGAGGGCTTCCTTGATACTGATATACACATCTTCGATGCCATACTTGCTGACGATGGCTACGGTCACCCGGTTCGTATACTCCCGGTTCACAATCCGGTACCACGTAGTATCCGCTTCTTTCTTGTCCAGCCCGAGATGGGCGGAGAGTACGTCCGCGATACCTTCCTTCTCCATCTCCATAGGGACGGCATAGGTATCCGCTGCAGTTGCCGCGGAGATAACCGCATTCTGCGGGAGGTCGCAGAACGCCGAGATCTTGCGCTTGGTGCCGGCAGAGATGGGCTTGGTACTCCTGCCAACAATGATGTCGGCGTGGAGGCCCAGTTCCCGCAGGGCTTTGACCGAGTGCTGGGTTGGCTTGGTCTTCATATCACCCATGGTATCCTCGGGGAACAGGGTTACGTGGATCAGGACGTAATCGTGAGCGGGAAGTTCTCCCCGCATCTGGCGGATGGCCTCCAGAAACGGCATGCTCTCAATGTCGCCAACCGTGCCGCCGACTTCGACCAGGCATATTTCTGCGGTGGTCTTGTCCGGGAACTCCTCCTCTGCCGCCAGACGGATGCAGGTCTTGATCTGGTCCGTAATATGGGGAATGATCTGGACGGTCTCTCCGAGAAAGTCCCCGCGGCGTTCCTTCTGGATGACCGTCCGGTATACCTTGCCGGTGGTAATATTATGCGAGGCTGTCAGCTCGATATCGAGGAACCGCTCGTAATTGCCGAGGTCAAGGTCAACCTCGCTCCCGTCCTTGAGGACGAACACTTCACCGTGCTGGGCCGGATTCATGGTACCTGCATCGATGTTCAGGTAAGGATCGATCTTGACAGCAGTTACCCGGTAGCCGCGGTTTTTCAGGATCCGTCCTACTGATGCAGCGGTGATCCCTTTCCCGAGACCGCTCATCACGCCACCGGTAACAATGATGTATTTCACGCAAAGATCTCCCCGAATGTTCTATATTTTGCTCACAATCCGTATTAGTTGTATCTTATCGTCCCAACGGGGGAGAATCCCTCAGGGGGGCATTGGCAGGGGCTGATGACCCCGGGGGACTCCTGAGGGTTGTATGAAAAAAAACGGGAACAAAGCAATCTTAATCTGGCTGAAATGAGAAATGAGAGCTATGGAATGCAGGAATTTTCTCACCATTCTGGCTGTTTTTCTCGCAGCTGTTCTGATCGTTCAACCGGTTTTATCTGAGAACGTCACTGCGACATCGGACAATCTCGAGAATGATGTGGCGACCGGGTACTTCAACAACGCGGAGCAGCTCGTCGTGAAAGGCGATTACGAGAACGCTGTCAAGCTCTTCGACCAGGCCCTTGCATCGAATACGACGATGCTCGAAAAGACGGACGCCCTCCTGTATCTCTACCGTGACAAGGCGTATGCTCAGATCCAGCTGGAGAACTATTCTGATGCCGCCGGGACCCTGGACGCAGGACTCGCGATCTACCCGAGCGACGCTATGCTCTGGAATAATAAGGGTCAAGCACTTGAAAAACTCGGAAAAACCCAGGATGCACTTATAGCATATGATAAAGCAGTCTCCTTTAATCCGACCTATACTCTGGCGCACGTCAACAGGGGATTAATCCTCAATGAGATGGGACGGTACCCAGAAGCAGTTGCGGCATTTTCTCAGGCAAACGAGACCGACCCCTTCAACGAAGACATATTAGCAGGGCTTGAGGCTGCAAAGACAGGCGAAGCCGAAGCCAGACAGACCATGACACTCATCATCGTGTTCGTACTCGTTCTGGCAATTGGTATCGTTGTCTGGTATGTCAGGTTCCGGAAACCGGCTGACCCTGTTCCGGAAGAAACGAAAAAGAAATCCCGGAAGAAATAATACCTTTTTTTATCGTGCTGCAGTTATTGCAAATGATGCTGTTGTCCGCGAGAGCAGGGTCTTTTCCCCTTCATCTGCCCATACCTCTGCTTCCATGAATGCAACCCGTCGCCCCTTCTTGATAACCCGTGCTTCTGCATGGATGGTCCCCTTCCTGACACCCTTGATGAAACTGGTAGATTCGGCAATCGTAGCTATCCCCTCGTTCTCCTCAAGGAGCGGGTACAGGGCGAGCGCCATTGCCTCGTCAGCGAGGGCAACAAGCATTCCGCCCTGCAGCCAGCCGACGCCGTTATGCAGGTCCGGTCGTACCGGCAGGGTCAGCACGGCTCTGCCGGGTTCCACATTCACGATATCGATCCCCGTAAGGCAGAAAAACGGATTTGCCTGCCTCCCGTCTTTTTTAATCTTTTCAAGATACGACATGTTTCTGTAGAAAATTGCTGATACAACAGGATTAAGATTGCTTTTTTTAAAGCGGGGAAAGATGCCACAATCTTCTGATGCTCCCCCGGGTATGCAAGCCGGCCATCGTTTCTGTGGTATCCCCCATAACAACAAGTACCTGGGGGGTTCCGGGAGGATCTCTGTGAATGAGGAAAATCAACGGGAGGGGGAGGTATGCCCCCGGGGGGCGCCTCTCCCCGTGGGGGCGGGGTTCACCCACGGAAGAGAATCTGTTCACGGTACTATCCCGAACCATTAATATGCTCCTGCAGATGACCTCATCACTATGCAGGATTCAGAGACAAAAGAGATGCTTGCCGACCTCATCTGGCTCAACGCTGTCATAGCAACAGAACTCATCCAGATAACCGAGAACTCCTCCGCGATCCTCCGGAAAAGCCCGCCACCCGCAAGCTGCCTTGCCGAACACCATGCGCTCCGCAGTACCGCCCTTGCCATGGCAGAGAAATACCGGCCCGGAACCATGCTTGCCCGTCACCTCGGCCAACACCAGTAATGTTATAGGGACACCCGGTCAAACCATACTGCATCTACCTTCCCGGCTCTGCAGGCACGACGAGAAGAAAGAATGCTGAATGGTCCGTATACCATGAAGGACTCCCCGCGATTGCGCACTACCAGGCCGGCCGTGATATCCAATACCATGAAAACCGAACCCGCCATTCCCTACAGTCTGGTAATTCCCGCTTATAATGAGGAAAACCGCATCCGGCCGCTCTTCGATGCTATCGGTCACTTTGATGGTGAACTGATCGTTGTCTGCGACGGGACCGACGGGACTGCCCGGGTTGTCGAAGAGATTGCCCGCCTGCGAACGGACCTCGTGATCCGGTGCCTGACCTTCAATCATCGCCTCGGGAAGGGGGGCGGCGTAATCGCGGGATTTGCTACCGCACAAGCACCGCTTGTCGGTTTCTTTGATGCCGACGGATCGACAACCATAGCAGAGATGATGCGCCTTTTCGCCTGCCTCCCGGAGGCTGAAGGTGCCATCGGTTCGCGCTGGGTTGACGGTGCAAAACTCACGGTCAGGCAGGGAATCCTGCGGCGGCTCGAGAGCCGGAGCTTCAACCTCCTGATCCGGTGCCTTTTCGGGCTGAAATTCCATGATACCCAGTGCGGGGCAAAGGTCTTCACAAAAGACGCCATGGACCGGGTTCTCCCAGGAATGGCATCGCGGGGGTTTGAATTCGATGTCGAACTACTCTGGCGGTTACACCGGGCCGGTTGTCATGTCGTGGAAGTCCCGATCGAGTGGCAGAACATGGGGGCTTCCCGGGTCAGGACGCGGGATATTATTAAGATGGTTGCCGGCCTGTTCCGGGTCAGGCTGGGTAGTGTACGGGCATGACCACGCACGCCGGGGACGACCTGAAAAAAGAGGCGTTCCGGCTCTTTGAAGAGGGGATGTACCAGGAGTCCCTGCAGACCTGCACGGCTCTTTCGGCTGCAGACCGGGATGCCGCGGTCGATGTCCTGACAGCAACCAACCTGTACTACACCGGAAAGCATGAGGACGCCGAGGTCTGTTTCCGGGACCTGTTATTAAAAATGCCTGACTCTTCGTATGTCCACAGTTATCTCGGGAAAATCCTTGACGGGCGCGGGGATGAAGGGGCTATCGCCGAGTACGCAGCCGCAGTCCTCCTCGATCCCACGAACCAGGACGCACTGCGGAGCTATGCAGACTATCTCCTCAACCAGCGGGACTACCGGGGGGCACTGCCGCTCCTCCGCCGTCTGGTCCAGCTGGCAAAAAAACCGGGCGATGTCCAGAACCTGATAAGGGTGTTTACTGAGACCGGTGACGCTGAGGAAGCCCTTCTCCTCCCGGAAGCAGCCGGGGTTGAGAGTGGCAAGAGTCTTGAATATATCGATGCACTGGCAAAAACCCGTCACTACCAGCAGGCTGCCGAATCGGCCTGCCGGATCTACCAGGAGACAAAAGATCCGGCTCTGCTCCGCAGGTATCTCGATTACCTTTCCCGGTATGATCTGCCGGCCGCGCTTGCTGCCTACCCCATCCAGGCCCGCAAGAGACCGGACTGCGACATCCTCTTCGATTACATCCTGCTCCTGAAATCTGCCGGCGATTACTCCCGTGCACTGGACGAGTCAGAGGTCCTCCTCTCCCGCTCGCAGGACCCCGTCTACCAGATAGTGAGGGCTGACCTGCTCGCGGCTCTGGGCAGGCATGATCCGGCACTCGCTTCCTACGAACAGCTGGTCCGTGATGAACTGAAATCGAAAAACGACCTGGAAACGCTTGGCCTCGTCATCGGAAAGTACCGCAGGTACCTCATGACGCAGCTGCCTGCAGATTCCGCAACTGCCCGGTTCCTTTCTCTCGTGTCATGGGATGTCAACGTGGTAAGCCTCCTCGAGACCGCCCGGCTCTATGAGGACCAGAACAACGAGACTGAGGCGCGTGCATGGTACTACCGGGCATACCGCACCGACTACCTTGCCGGTGGCCCGGCCTATGCAGGGTTCCTGTCGGCACGCGGCGAGGACCGCGAGTGCGAGAAGGTGATGCTCTATATCCTGTCCAACGTGAAGAAGGGTGACGACCTTATGCACGTTGCCGCGGTTATCCTTGACGAACTGACGGGGATGTTCCGGCTCAGACGTCTCCTGAACCAGCTGGTAACGAGGCTTGAGGAGCGGCAAACAACCCTGAATACCCGCGGGCTTGAGCTGCTGGCAATGGCTTTTTTCATTACCGCATCCAATGCACTGGAAGAGGCGGACTATCCACGCTGTAAGTATTACTGCCTCTGCGGAATGGACGTGGTGCCTGCATATACCACGCTCATACGGCTCGACGACTTCCTCCGGCTCATCCGCACATGCAAGGAGAAGTCGGTTGCCGATCGCCCGATCGGGAATGCCCCCCAGGTGCTCAGGAGTCCCGTCACGCCTGCACCGTCCGTGGCCGACCAGATCGGTCTCTCAGAGCAGGAGCAGAAGATCGTCCTGTTCCTCCGCTCACACCGGAAAGCCACTGAGATGGAACTCCGCACCCTCCTTTCCACCCGCAGGGTTGTGGGGATCGTAAACCGGCTGGTGCAGAAAGCAGAACGGAAGGGCATTCACCTCATCGAGAAGAAAGGAGTGGGGGATGACGGAGAGATCTATGAATACACCGGAACCTGAACCAATAAACCGGGAGCGGCTCGAGAGCATCAATATCATCAACGCCCTGCGGCGGGGTACTGTCCCCGCCGGCGGGCTTGAACGGATAGCCGTTGGTCTTGAGATCGAGGAGGGCGTCATCGGGAAGCAGCTGGACTATGTAGCACAGGGGGGCGGGGACACCAAGTTTATCCGCGGCGATTACGGCAGCGGCAAGACCTTTCTTGTTGCCAGAGCACTGGAGATTGCCCGCAGCAAGGGTTTTGTCACCTCACAGGTGGTGATCTCGTCGCAGACACCTCTCCACAAACTGCGGGGGGTCTTCCGGCAGATTGCCGCCAACCTCCGGACCCAGGAAGAGGAACATGCCCTCAAGGCTATCACCGACAACTGGCTGTTTTCCATTGAGGAACGTCTCCTCTCAGTGGGCGAAGACGGTGCTGAAGATGAAAAACTCCAGTCTGCGACCGAGCGGGAGATCGAGACCTCCCTTGCCGGCATCAGCGAGGTGAATACTGCCCTCGCGGCAGCTCTCCGGACCTATTACCGGGCAAACAATGCCGGGGACTTTGCGCTGGCACAGGCTGCCCTCGGATGGATCGCCGCCGAGCCCAATATCGGGAGGGACTTTAAACAAAAAGCAGGCATCCGGGGCGATATCGATGATGCGATTGCGTTCGTGTTCCTCCGGGGGCTCATTGCCATTATCCACGGGGCGGGCTACCAGGGCCTTGCCATCGCCGTCGACGAGATGGAGACCACCCAGGGGCTCCAGCGCAGCCAGCGGGAAAAGGGCTACCAGACACTCGTCCAGATCATAGATGCCCTTGACCGCGGGGAGATGCCCCGCTGCTACTTCCTCTTCACCGGCACACCGGCGCTCTACGACGGGTCCCGTGGCATCCGTTCTCTCCCGCCGCTCCACGACCGCATCAGCGTAGTACAGGATGATACCTTCAAAAATCCCCGCCAGCCGCAGATCATCCTTGCCAAGTTCGACACTGCCAAGCTTGAGCAGGTCGCTCTCAAGGTTCTCGACGTGTATGCAAAGGCGTATTCCGAGCCGGACCGCGAGCGGGTCTCCCACCGGTTCATCCGTGCTCTGATCAGGAAGATCACCACGCGGTTTGGCGGCCGTATCGATATCATCCCCCGGATATTCCTCAAGGAGTTTGTTGACATCCTCGACAAGTGCGAGCTCTATGAAGACTATAACCCGGCTCTCGGTTATGACTTTGATGCTGACCACCTCCAGGGGGAGTTGAAGAAGGAGGAGGAGGCGGTGATGGTTGTCGAGTTCTGATGGTGCGGTGACAACCTTTTTTTAGAGAGGGCAGCCAACGTAACGGTATGCGCAGGCTGTGGCTTATTCTCCTTGTTGCAGCTGTGTTTGCCTTTAGCGTCCCGGTTACCGGGGCGGTCGGGGTTGCTATCGATGCCACACCAGTGCACCCCCATATAGGGGACACCGTAGCACTCACCGGGACGGTCACGGGAATCAATACCATAGCCGTCTATCTCTTCGTGACCGGCCCCGGGCTCGACCCGCGCGGCGCAACGCTCGATAACCTGAACATCCCCACCGGCCGCGGGCTCTTTACCACGGCCCCGGTAAACATGAAGAACGGCAGCTGGTCATACCTCTGGGACACATCCGTCATCCTTGGTATACTGAAGCCCGGTAATTATACCGTTCACGTGGTCACCTCACCAGTCGAGCGCATGCGCTTCAGTGAAGACGAGTCTGCTTCCGTTGGTAT
Organism: uncultured Methanoregula sp.; assembly: GCA_964503195.1. Classification (GTDB taxonomy): domain Archaea; phylum Halobacteriota; class Methanomicrobia; order Methanomicrobiales; family Methanospirillaceae; genus Methanoregula. The sequence goes on along the minus strand of CAZCZK010000047.1, from coordinate 7,617 downwards.
CACGTTCCTCCCGCCGCGGATTCCCGATGCTGATACCCCGCTCGACCCGGTGCTGCCACTGGCTGCACTGGTTTTTGCAGGAATTCTCTTCCTCGGAACCCGGGTTAAACGGGTGTGATATTTTCTGATTCCTGGTTGTGGTGAACCACCCTTGTCTGGATTGGCTGCAAGGGAAACAAGTCACTTCTTCTCTCTTCATTTTGGTTCAATTTTATAGAATTAAGGGGATAGTCCCATCTGAACTGCCAAAATTATTCTGGAGTGGCGACTGAAAGATTGGTGAAATCAGGTTCTCCAGACGGAATCTAAAAAAGGTCAAATTTTCCAGGCTGATTTTCGTTTTTTATTCTGATAACCAGGTTACGATTCTTCGGTAAATATGAGGGGTGACCCCCTCTCTCGCTAAAAAGGGGGAGGCAGCGCAAGGGGAGCCCCCCTGACCCCCTTTTCTCCCAAGGTTCCCGGTCAGCCTCTCACGTGACCATCCTCACGCGGGATATGCCTGTGCGGCGGGAAGGGAACACAATGTGCTGGAGCCGAGAAGAGCGATCATGATGGGAAAACCAGTTATGATACCTTCGTCGCAAGAATCGGACTATCCCCTAATATAATATCACTCCCGGGTTGCAAATGGTAGTTTTGGCGTTTTATAAGCACTTCACCCTGCTCTTTTCGATGGGAATTTAAAAGGAACATTTTCAGCAGAGCCTGATTGGCGATCCCTCCCCATCAGGGACCTGACGCAACCATGCGGGTACTCCCAAAAGAAGATGATACAATGTTACGATTTTTTTTAAAAAAAAGAGAAATTCCCGTTACGAGATCGCCCTGAAGAGGTCGGGATTTTCTTTTGAATAGTTCTCGATGAGCCCTTTGAGCGGCAGCTTCTTGATATATTCATACGAGCGGGTGATGATAGCAAAAAGCTGCTCGGCATCCGGCCGCCCTGCCCGGAGACGCTCTATCAGCTTCATATCCGCCATATCGTCTGAAACCTTGTAATTCTCGGTCACACGTTCTCAGTACATTTAGTTGTCGGCTGGCTTTTTATATCTTATTATATATTCTTTTTCCTGCAGCTGCCTTGTTCCGAACATCTTGAACACCGGAATCCTTTCCTTTTGTACCATAATAAGGAATTATTCCTCTGTAAAAAAATTATAATTCCCGTCGTACCCTGACCGACCGGGCATGCGCATGCAGGCCTTCGGCATTGGCGATGATCTCGACAATGTCGCCGATTGCCTCAAGCCCGTCACGGTCGATAATCTCAACCGACGCGGTCTTACAGAAGTGCCGGACATCGAGCCCCGAGTACATCTTCGAGTATCCTGCTGTCGGGAGACAATGGTTGGTACCGACAGCATAGTCCCCGCAGGCGACCGCAGAATACTTGCCGACAAAGATGGCGCCGGCATTCTTCACTTTGGTCAATACCGCAAGGGGATCGGCGACCTGGAGGGAGAGGTGCTCGGGTGCCACGACATCAGATGCGGCAATGGCTTCAGCCATGCTGGTAACAACCGTATAACCGGAGTTCTTCAGGGCCTGCCCGATGATCTCCTTTCGCGGAGCTGATGCAAGCTCGCGTTCGATCTCCCTGCCGACCTTTGCGGGAAGGTTCTTATCCGTGGTTATCAGGATGCAGGCCGCATTGGGATCATGCTCGGCCTGGGCAAGGATATCCGCAGCAAGGATGCGGGGATCTGCCGTGCTGTCGGCAATGATCCCGATCTCGCTTGGGCCTGCCGGGAAGTCGATCTCAGCAGATTCCCGGAGCATCATCTTCGCAAGCGTCACGTATACATTACCGGGACCGACGATCTTCTGTACGGGACGGATGGACTCCGTGCCAAGTGCCATGGCAGCTATCGCCTGGGCACCGCCGGCACTGTAGATCTCCGTAACTCCTGCGATGTCGAGAGCGACAAGGGTCAACGGCTTGATCGGCGGCGGAGAGCAGGCGCAGACCTCTTTTACCCCGGCAACCCGTGCAGGAACCGCACACATGAGGGCTGATGACGGGTAGACCGCCCGGCCCCCGGGAATATAAAGGCCCACCCGGTGAAGGGCGGTCGTCTTCATACCCAGTACCACGCCGGGCTCTATCTCCTGCAGCCAGAGGTCACGCGGCTTCTGGAGATCGTGGAAGCGTTCGATCCGGGCATGTGCCTCGACCAGGCTTTCGACAATCTCGACGTCCACCTTCTCGTAAGCGGCCTCGCGTTCCTCTTCAGAGACCGCAATGTCGGTAAGCTCGCAGTACTTTTTTGCCATGTCGCGGAGGGCAGCATCCCCCTCGTTCTGAACCCTCCGGATAATTTCCGTAACTGTTGTTCGTGCATCCTCAAGGCTGGTCTTTCTGGCCCCGAGCCATGCATCGATCCCGACTTCCTTCCACATAGTGCGAATATCTTCTCACGGAAAGATTGTTAAGGTTTCTCCTGCCGGGTCTTCCAGGAGAACAACGTGAGGAAAGGGAGCCGAAGGTCTCTCGCTTGTTGACCCGTTCACGAGGATCCTGATTGTAAACACGCAAACCCGCTCCTGCATGAATCCGGCGGGCACCCATAAGGGTAATTGCTTTAAAGAACGCACAGAAAAGCATAGAAGATGGTACCATGGGCAGTCCCTACCTGAACAGCAAAGAATCGATCATCCTCTCAACGAATAATATCCTCGTCAATACCGTGCCTGCTGAGGCCATCCTCACCAATGAGCGCCTCATGCTCGTTGATGCACGGCATGCGGAACTCCGGCCGCAGGATATCCCGTTCCACGCGATCGAGACGGTGACTATCGGGGAGAACTCAGACCAGGATCCGATGCTTTCCCTCTCGCTCGTCACCGGACCTGGTATAACGCAGGCGCTGGGCATCGTCTTTCCCCAGCCCCAAAAGATGAGACGGGTAGCCGAGCGGGACGAATGGGCAACAAGGATCAGGGAACTGAGTATCATCCCGGCACGGGAGGGCGGCACAAGACCCCTGGAGATTCTGCCCCCCTGGGTCCCCGGGCAGCTTTTTGAAGAGACGGGGTCGGGAGCCGCTCCGGTGTCAGGACCTGCTGCGGACTCGCAATTCCGCAACCAGCCGCTTGCACCGCGAAAACCGCGGGAGCTGACAGGGGCAAAGAATACTACGGCTATCGCTGCTGTCGTTGCCATTCTTGCCGTCATTGCGCTGGCAGCCGGGGTATACCTGTTTGCCCCCTCGATCTTCGGTCAGGGCGGGACCCCGCCATCTCCGGTAACCCCGGAGAGAACGGCAGTCTCCCCAACAATCCCGACTCCCGTGCCACCAACGGTTGCCACACCGGTAATCACCACTGCAGCCACGGTCCGGATGACCACGGTCCCCCCTGCAGCCGCTGAAGTAATTATCCCAAAGACGGGTGTTTGGATCCGGGTGAACTACGAAGGTTCCTACAGCGGCACTGCCGGAGCCCCGGGCAGGTTCACCACGATTACCGGCGCCGGTGACACGGTTCACCGGCTTTCTGTCAAGAAAGAGATTGTATCGGCCACGATACAGAAACAGGACAACAGCGGAAGGAAGATGACCATCGAGATCTATGACGAGGGAAAACTGATCAGCAGCGCGTCTGTCACCGCCCCGAATGGAACGGTCAGCATGAATGCGGACCTGATAACCGGATAGGTGGCATGACCCCTTTCATGCAGGCAGACTGCTCTGCCACGCGTGACAGACCAGAGACCGGTCCTTCCTGGTTGTCGCGCTCATGCACGGGGGGGACCGCGGGGGATCAGAGCATCTGCGGACGCAGGGCCGGGGAATTTTTCTGCCCATCCCCTGCCAGTGAGACCGGTGCCGTGGACTGTATCCCGTTTCCCCCCGTGCAATGGTACCAAAAAGGAACGTGTCATGATCCAGGACTGCCGACAATGCGGGAAGTGCTGCGAAAAATGGGGGTGGGACCAGAACGGGATCCCTGAGGATCTGGTGCCATGGATTACCGGAGGCCGGGAGGACATCTTGACCCACGTCCTTATCCGCTTCTCTGACGGGCACTCTTGTACTGCTGCGGGACTTGTGCCGGAAGACCTTCACCGCGTGGTCCGGATCTATTACTGGGTTGATCCGGACGGGAAAAAACGCTTCTCGTGCCCGTTCTTCGAGAGGCGGGAGGACGGGAAGGTATACTGCAGGATCCATGATGCCAAACCGGCGGTCTGCGTGGGATTTAAACCCTGGACCGCCGTCTGGCATGATTACGGGCTGACCTGTCCCGCCTGCCACGATACGACACCGTAAAAGTACCCGATGCACCTAAAAAGCATATCACGTCAAAGGACAAAAATGATAAAGCACTGGTGACAGCATGGGAAGCCCGTATCTGAACAGCGGCGAAGTTATTATCCTGACAACAAACCGCGTTAGTACCGACTCTGTCCTGTATGATGTCATGCTGACAACGGAGCGGATCTTTTTCATCGACAACCGGAACCCACGGTTTGAACCGCGGATAATCCCGCTGAATACCATCCTTTCCGTGCAGGGAGGAAAGACACCGGCACTGGACCCGGCCATCACGATCTTGTTCCGCACCGGGGAGTCTGAGGGTTCGCGGCAGCCGCTCAACCTTATCTTTTCCCAGGATCCGACTGAGAACAGGAAACCCGAGCGGGACGACTGGGTGAGGAGCCTGATCCAGCTGAGCATACGCCAGCACGAAAAGGAAGCAGTACCGGAAACCCCGCTGATAACGGAAGAGACCGACGAGGCCGGGTTACGCCCCCGGGTCCGGCATGGTGTTGCTCCGGAGATGGTCCTTCCTCTCTCGAATGTAGGTTCCCGCCACACGACACCGGCACCGGTCACGGTGATTTTTGAGGAAGTTGAGGGGAGCGGGGAGATTCCGGCTTCTGCAGAAGCCCCGCTGCCGCAAAAAACGGAGAGAGCCGAGCCGGAACCGGAACCTGATGCACCGGCGGACAACTTTGTTCCCGCCCCCAGAACCCCGCCGCCCAGGCCGGTCTCCCCGCCAAGGGTCATCATACCGCAGATCATCGAGGAATTGCTACCGGCGAAGAAGACACCGGCCCCTGCGGGGGGGCAGGAGCTGGCGCCGGAAACAGGCATTGATGCGGAAGCGCTCTTCCCTGCTGTCCCGGCGGCAGTCCGGTCTGATAAGGTTACCGAAGAGCAGGAACCGGCACCGCTTCCGATCGGGGATGAGATTACCACATCAGATACAGTTCCTGTCGTTGAGACCTTCCCGGAGCGGGCAGCC
>CAZCZK010000047.1:0-2264 GCA_964503195.1 uncultured Methanoregula sp. | reverse complement strand
GGAACCACCAGAGATGGCCGCACCCGGTGCGGAACCGTCGGAGGTCCCGCAGGAAGACCTCTCCATGGTACCTGAACCGCCGGTGACCAATGCCCTGCCGGTGGATGTGAAAGAGGAATCGGTTTGTCAGACAAATCAGGAGGCAGGTTTAAAGCGGGAACCGGCACCTGCTGATGCCAGCCCGTACTGGCAACCCCCCCCGCCGGGACGCGATGGAGTCCGCCCGTTCGGACATACGATCGCATACGCTGCCGCTCTCATCCTCATCATAGCACTCATAGCAGCAGGTGCCATGCTCCTGCTCCCGCGGGAGCCCGGACAGACCGATACACCGGTAATCCCTACCCTGCCACTCGTACCGGTTACCACGCTCCCCCCCGATACGGAACTGCCGGCCACCCTTTCTCCAGGTACCACAACACCATCTGCCACGCTGATTGTATCGCCCGTCCCGTCTCTCCCCGCATCTCCGGCCCCGCCAGCGGGCGTCTGGGTCCGGGTGAATTCCACGGCGTATTATTTTGGCGAGATCGGCAACCCGGAACTTATGCAGAAGGTTTCCGGGAGCGGGGACCATTTCTACAAAGTGTTCAGGAGCGACCGGCTCGTGAAGGTCGCGGTCCAGAAACAGAATAATTCCGGCGCCCTGCTGGCTGTTGCGATCTACCGGAACGGTACCCTGATCAGCACCCGTTCGGTCACTTCCCCCGGGGGCTCTGTTGACCTGCTCATCGATCCACTGACGGACCTTGCGCCGGGGCTGACCGTGAACGATACGTTTCCCGAACATGCAGCCACACCGTCCGGGCTTGAGAACTACTGACCGTTTTTTTTAAGAGAGAGAGAGAGAGGACCAGGCCCGTTTTAGTACAACACCAGCATTAATTATCCGATCCTTCAACTGTACTGGTACGATGCAGCGGGATATGGCCATTCATATGAGAGGTGGTATCATCACCGAACGGGACGCGGATTTTGCGACGGTCCGCCTCCGGGCGCCTGCGGGTGCCTTCTCAGTCGACCAGCTCCGGGGGATTGCTACTCTTGCAAAGAGATACGGGAACGGGACTGTGCACAGCACGACCCGCCAGACTCTCGAGATTCCCCATGTCAGGGGAGATTCAATCAAGAAGATCGCAAAGGCGCTGGAGAAGAACGGGACACCGGTAGGTTCAGAGAAGGATGAAATTGTAAATATCATTGCCTGCCCGGGCATTTCCCGGTGTAAGTTCGCCAATATCGATACCATCAGCCTTGCCAAAAAAATCGACCTGAAACTTTTCGGCAAAGAGATGCCGGTCAAGATCCGGATTGCCGTCTCCGGCTGTCCGAATGCGTGCACGAGTCCCATGCTCAATGAAATCGGGGTTATTGGAAGGATCAAGCCTGTCCGCACCCCGGGTCTCTGTACCGGCTGTGGCTCCTGCGTTCAGTATTGTAAGGAGAGTGCAGTCCGGGTCAAGAACGGCATCTCGGTCTTAAACGAGGAGAAATGCATCCTGTGCGGGGTGTGTGTCCGCTCCTGTCACTTTGACCTCCTCAAAGCAGAGCACAGCCACTATCTCATAACTGTCGGCGGCAGGCGGGGAAGGCACCCGAAGATTGGGCGCAACCTGCTGACGGTCGAGACCGAAGATCAGGTACTATTCGTCATCGAGAAGATCATCGACTGGGTATACCGCCGTGCCTGGAGCGGCAGGCTCCTTTCTGAGCAGCTCGACGAGCTCCATTTCGAGAAATTCCGGGACGATATCCTCGCGAAAGTGCCGGAAGCAAAGCCGGTACAGGGATAGATTTTCACTATTTTTCCCTTTACGATTACCGGGTTTTTCCGGGGAATGGCATTTTTTTTAAAAAAAAAGGTAGAGTCCCATTCTGGCGACGAAGGTATCATAACCGGCTTTCCCATCCTGATCACTCTTCTGGGCTCCAGCACGCTGTGCTTCCACTCCCTCCGCACGATCATACCCCATATGAGAGTGGTCACTTTAGACGGCGGACCGGGAACCTTTGAAAAAAAGGGGCCAAGGGGGGCTCCCGCATGCTGCTCCCCCTTTTTTGGGAGAGGGGGGTCTCACCCTGATATGTATCGAAGAAATGGTAACCTTGCTCCGGAATAAAAAAGAAATCTGCCTTTTTCCCGCCGTCACAGGCAGGTGAAAAAGGGAAACGGGGAGGAAAAAGAATCAGATCTTCTTGTACAGGTTCCCGTACACGACGACGCCTTTCTTCTTCTTGTGGCGCTCGCCCATGTCACCGATGAA
>CAZCZK010000046.1:7815-16041 GCA_964503195.1 uncultured Methanoregula sp. | reverse complement strand
AGTACATCTGCATGGCTTCCAGTTCCTTCTTGATGGCGACAACAATACCCTCGATTGGTTTCATCTCCACACTCAAGGGGGGCGAGGGGAGGGCATCTGCGACTTTATAGTCATGGGATGCATCAAACTTCATCTTTGATACATCCTTCGTGAGCATCCCCTGCAGGAACTCGCGATGTTTTTTCTCTTCTCCGGCAAGTTCTGCGAAGAGCGACTTTAATGCAGAGTCCTTCACCTTGTCGGCAATACCACGGTAAAACGTGTATGCCTCAACCTCTTTGTTGATAGCATCGGATATGATCTTCTTTGCATCATCTGCTTTCATGGTTTCAAACCTCTTTTTTTTTAAAATTATTACCTATTACACTCTATATAAGAACATTGGTGTTACCCATGGCCGGGGGATATTCCCGCCCGGTCGGCACAGCTCTGAGAATATCGTGGTATTGATCCGGGTTGTCCAGTCTGATTGCTCTAAGAATCTCATGAACAATGCCGGTAGTGGTATGGCGGAGGTATGATTCTCGCGAGGCCCTGATCAGGAGCAATTTCCAGCCCGCGATGCAGGATTTGGGGATTTTCAAACCGGGTACCGTCACCCTGTCTGAACCCGGAATCAGACGGGTTAAAAATGAGTTATCGTATCAGAAAAAAATACCGGGACACTTCAGTCTTCCCCTTTCTTCTTCCATATGTGAAGCACCCAGAGGAAGGAGGCCAGCGTCGCAATTACGGTCGAAGCGAGGAGCAGGGGAACATACCACCATTGTGCTGCCATCGTACCCCCCATAATCCCACTCCCCGCGATCGTTGCGATGGTATTCGGGACCAGGAATGCTGTTCCGAGAACCGTCAGGTAGGCTGTGACAAGGGCGAACCGGTTATTCAGGTTCTGGAGCTGGTTATTGTAGATGCTTTGCATCACTTCAAGTCCCGAAGATAATACATTGGACATCTGCTCGGACAGTTCGATATGCCGGTCAATATTATCTGAAAGGATACCGATTCTCCCGAGTAGTTTCTCATCATTGGTGATAAGGTCGGCATCCCCGTACCGCAGGGAATCGACAACATCCTTGGTTGCCCAGAGCACATTCAGGTAATCGATCAGCACATGTTTCATGCGATAAATATCATGGGCGATCTTTCTCTTGGCCAGGTTCTCCTCAATAAGAGATTTGCTGATAGCGTCCCCGTGCATCTCGATCTCCCGCAGGTACTCAAAGTTCCGGTCATTATTCTCATCAATGATCCGCTCGAGCATGAGGGTGATCTTGTCAGCAGTGTTTTCCGTGGAAATCCGCTTGAAAAACTGGGGTGCATACCGTGACAGTCTCAGCAGACGGTTTATCTTATCACTGTGGATCGTGATCACAATATTATCCCGGATCAGGACAAACAACGGGTGGACCGTCATCGTTTCTGTCTTGACGGTAACGGAGGGGAGCATAATACCCAGTTCGGTATCATAATCTTCATACGCGGAATAAAAACCGGTAGTGAGTTTGGGAATCGGGATCTTGGTAAAACAGGATGTCTGGGCGATCAGTTCGATATCCTTCTCGTCATCATTCGTGCTGCAATCGATCCAGACCATACTTGCTTTGGGAACCGCTGCGAAGTAGTCAGCGAGCGGTTGATCCACCATGCGTTCGATACTTCCGTCCGGGTAGAGGAGTATACAGAAACTTAAGGGAACCGGCCCGGATGGCTGGGGTGTCTGTGGTGTACTCAGCATATTCATGATGATGCCTCGTGGATCTCGGCTGTACCGGCCCTTTATTGCAGGAGAATTTGATGCGGGGATGCATAAAAGGAGCCGGCCCGGTATTTTTCCTTATGTCCTGATACGGTTTCCATAATGCTTATTACTTGGGATGTGCCTGTCCGGTTATGCATATCCGTGGGGTCATGCTCTTTGCTGTCATCCTGGCCGCGCTCGTATTTTCCGGAGGGTGTACTACGTCTGTGTCGACCGTTCAACCATCCGCTGTCACTTCACAACCGACACCGTCTGGCGAGCAGCCCGCCCAATCCGCCGGGCCATCGGGGACGTTAAACCTGGCGGTGGATACCTTAAGCCCGGGTGCCGCCCTCCCTCCATTATACACCTGTACGGGTGAAGGGAAATCTCCCAAAGTATCGTGGAGCGGTATTCCCGGCGGGACAAAAAGCCTGGTGCTTATAGTGGACGATCCCGATGCCCCGGCCGGTACATTCACTCACTGGCTGGTCTACAATATCCCCCCCTTATCCGGGGAGCTTGCACCGGGCCAGCCCAATGCCAAAGTGCTCTCAAACGAAGCCCAGCAGGGGGAGAGCAGCACCGGGGAACGGGGATACAAACCCCCCTGTCCGCCAATTGGTCAGACGCATCGCTATATCTTCCGTTTGTATGCAGCTGATCTGTATCTCACGATGCCGACCGCAGACAGGGCAGCAATCACCGAAGCTCTGGATGGCCACATACTTGCAAAGACCGAGTTTACCACGACATTCAAACGCTAGATGTTCAACTTTTTTCCTGCAGCCCACTTCCTGATGGAAACGGGGAATTTCTCCACGATTGCGTGCAGGAAAGAGGGCCCAATCGCAACCAGAAACTACCCCAGCGGCAGGGGTAGCGCCTATGAGAGTGTCATACTTATTATCAAATGATTTCCCTTGAGAATCGCATTGAACAGATGTGAGTTAAGATCTTTTCAGGTGCTCAATTATTTGCGATGAACCCCGCAGCCACCGAAAGGCCGCCTCCGCGGCGGATCAATTACCTTCACGGTCGTCTGCCCCGCAGTTCCCCGAAGGGGTCATGAGGCGGGGAGCGGGGGTTATCATGGATCGGGTGCGAACTCCTGCTCCTGCTCGTTTCTCCAGAGTAAATTTTTTTTTTCTGTACCAGGTTTCCTGGTGATCAGCCCCGCAATGGTTTATCATCTCCGTGGTTGTTCATTATTGCAGATACGATAGAATACGTCCTGAAAGGAGAGATACACCCATGATTACGCTCCGGTTTTACCGGATATACGATATCGGTCGGGAGATCGATCTGGACTGGCTCGAAAATGCTCTTGCCCAGAATTATTTTACGGCAAGGACCAGTTTTGTCCGGGTCAAACCAAAATCCATTATGCTCGAAGACCCCCCGCTCATGATCCAGATGAACCCGATCCGGGTGGAGCGGGACAGCAGGCCGTTTGAATTCTCCGTAGTCGCCCGGGTCTACGATATCGGGGTGATCAGTTTCTGTTTTGTGTACGAGAATCGCGATGCCCAACTTGGGGAGATGGAGGAGATCGCGTTCCTGTTCGCAGGGCAGGAGGGTCTTGCAGAGTTCTATGTCCAGTACCTCAAGACGCTTGGCGAGATCATCCGCCCGCATATCAAGGGATTTGCCATCAACCCGGATTTCTACGAGGATTATTCGATCTATGTCACAGACCACCGGGATGATACCATTGACCCGGTTGCGCTCCTGATCGGGGAGAAAACCAATATTTCTCCGCAGATCCGCGAGGATATCATGAAAAACACCCTCAGTTACACGACTGATGACCTCGCAATCCTCTCGTGGGATTCGGCCCTTCTCTGTAATCCGGACAGCCCGACCGATCTCATCGATCTCATCGAGTATGCGAACGTGCAGGTGCTGGAGCTCCGGTACTATGATCGCGAACTGACCCGGGAGATGGAGAAGATGTATGACGACATCGAGCATGCGGACCGCATGTCCCAGTTCCGCCGGGGCCGCCAGTACCATGCGATCATGGCAAAACTCATGGAGACCTCCGCGGAGATCTCCGAGATCATCGAGAAGGTCAACAACCTGATCAAGGTCACTGAGGACGTGTACTATGCCCGGGTCTATGCCACCGCGCTTAAAGTCCTCCGGAGCGGCCAGTGGAGCGAAAGTGTCAACCGCAAGACCAAGGTGATCCAGGGAAATTACTCGATGCTCTCGGACGAAGTGCGTATCCAGCACTCCAACTTCCTCGAATGGATCGTCATTGTCCTGATCGCTCTTGAAGTGGTGATCCTGATCCTGACCCTCCAATAAAGGGCCATCCACTCCGGCATTTCGACCGTTTTTACGTGGGGGAATACCGTGCAGTTCTGTGGCCTGCACCAGCAGGGATTACCGCGGTCTGATGCACGAATAATGACGCCCGTGTAGTAACCCCCATCCTTGCTTATCGTGACAAGGGGCAGATGGGCATCGACAGGTCTTCAGGAAAAGACCCCCGGGTAAACCTATTCATCCTTCACCAGCATGGAGCGGGAAGGGAGAGTGCACCGTATACCCGATCTGGAAAGAGCTGACGATTCGCATTTCTGGCAGGGCTGTTTATCCATACGGAAACAACGTGCAGGGACCCTGGTTCCGGTATGTCTTTCCCAATTGTAAGCCCCCTACGGGAATCTTGTTAATCCACGGGATAATCCGCCCGTTTTGGCAGGATCCGTGCTTTATATATTTATTGAACCTGTGGGATAGTACGATTGAACTGTATTTATCAGGCTATTATATATTTGGGAGAACCCCTGGATTATCTGACATACCGGCATGTACGATGCTGGCCATAACGCCATATCCCTACGAAGGTCTGCCTGCTCTGCGGGCGTGGTATCTGATATGGATTCCTTTGGAATGTGATCGAATGACAAAACTGATTATCTATTCAAAAGAGAAAAATCCGCACTGTGAAAAGCTCAAAGATGCCCTGAAGAAACTGGGGATCCCGTATCACGAGATTGATATCCGGAACCCTGAAGCGATTACAGAACTCAGGAAGAACGGCTGTTTTATCCTTGAACCTCCGGTGCTCCAGGTCGTTCAGGACAAGAGTTCACAATGGTTTTTTAAAAATAATGACCTGTTCCGGGGAGGCCGGCTGATCCAGGAAGCAATGAGGGATGTGATGCGGATTTCACGCCCCCAGACGTCCTGGCCCTATTGAAATTCAATCATCCTTTTCATTTCTTCCCAACAAATCCCCCCGGGACTGATATTCTCCCCTGTTTTTATCCTTGGGGGGAATGGATTGGGGAGAACGGCAGCACCATCAGGTTCTTGACAGGAGTGCACGTACGTCTGTGAGGGTGCAGTGGTTAATCCGGGATGGCATGGATGAGAAAAGTGGATTTAAAGATACCGGTTCTTCCGCAACCAGTCCGCCTGGGGTGGCAGGTAGCGGTAGATGATATCGCACTTGTCATCCTGAAAGCTCCAGGGGGTAACGATCAGGACATCTCCTTCCCGGATCCAGACGCGCTTTTTGATCTTGCCCTTGATCCTTCCCATCCGGCTGACACCGTCATAACACCGTACCCGGATATGATTAGCCCCCATCATGAGATCAGCAAAAGCAAACTGTTCATTTGCCCATTTTTTTGGTAACCGTACCCGGACAACCGGTGACCCGTCTTCGTTTACTGCATTCGGGTCGAAATCATCTTTATTATTGTTATTATTTCTAATTCACACAACTCCGTTGGTGTACATACATGGCGTATGAGATCAAGAAAGTTTGTATTACCAGAATGGATCTTCCCAACCATCGGTTGTTGTATCATAGCATCCGGAACTCCGGCCGCTATGATACCTGTATCCCCCCTGTCCGATCACTTTCTCCCTGCACACCAACCTGACTAATATCTCCCCCTACCATCATTCAATTCAGGTCATGATCACCAAAGGCACCTACCTGAGACAGCTGACCGCGTCGACGGTCCAGATGAGATCTGCACCCGTGAGCACTGAGATTACCGGAAGTTCACCCCCATCTGTTTTTATCGGGAGCTGGAATTACCCGGATGTGTATGCCGGCCCTATGGTCACAGATGCACATGGAAATACGTCCATCATGGATACTCCGGAATCATGGATCCCGCAGAACAAGACACAGGAGGAGATCATCGGGTACCGTCTCAACCTGATACGGGGAAAACAACAAGTGAATGCAGATAAACTCGATACCCGCTTCATTGAAAAGCTCCAGGACATCTCCCTTTCTGATGCCTCTGTGGAGAGTGACGTGACATTCTCTGAAACACCCGCCGGAAGTACATTTTCTGAAGAGCATACCCCCTTTGGCCCGAGTGCACTGCTCGAGCGGTTTGAGATAGAAACGGGGCGGTGGAATCGGGACCTTGAAAAAGTGTTTTATGATACAGATATAAGAGCAGCCGATGCCGTGACAGACCTGCACAGAAAGGGTCATTTGTTTTCAAGCATACAAAAGGCATTCTCCGTCGGGACAATAGGCAGTGGCAGAAACCGTCATCTTGTACCGACCCGGTGGTCTATTACAGCCTGCGATACCACGATTGGTGATCACCTCCTTAGAGAAGTCAGGAACTTCCCGGTGATTGATACCTGGCGAGTGCATGAATTTTCCAGCCTGCACAACAATTATGCCGTCCTCCTGATGCCAACAGACTGGCAGTACGAATGGTCAGAAGCCTTCCTGCATGTACTTGGGACGGAGGAACTTGTTTTTTCAGATCATGAAGGGCGAAAGAAACGGACGGCATATTCGCATCTCGGGGGCTGTTACTATGCGAGCAAGATGGCAGTCCTCGAAGCTCTTGCCCGTGAACAGAGACAGGCGGGGGCCATCATCCTCCGGGAAGCGCTCCGTGGGTATGTACCGATGGGCGTCTTCAATGTCCGGGAGAACGTCCGGAATGCCATGAACAGGTCCCCGCTGGAATTTGAGGATATCAGGTCGGCTTTAGAGCATATATCCCGCACATTCACCCTCCCGGTTACCCGTTTTATTGAGGAAGGCGAGCTGCTCCGGAACTCGATCCGATTGAGACAGTGTACTCTCCGGGATTTCTCCTGACGTTTACGCGCCCAATATCCTGACCAGCGGAACCGGCACATAGTATGTGGTGAGAATGGCAACGGTGTCAGGAGCGCCGGCACCGAAAAGAACTTTACATTCGTCACCCACGGTGGATCCCGGTACTCGGGAAACCGAGTTATTCCCTGTTTTCCTGTAGTATCCTTTAAAATCCAGACATCCTTTTTAACTTTTCGCGGGGAATGCCCGATGAATACGATTTCTTACGGTATCGAGATGTCATCAGGTATCAGTGCAGAGGACATCCACCAGAACCGGCGGGGTGGGACTGGTTATCGGGGTTGATGAACGAGACCTCTTGAACGCTTATGGGGATTACCCGGGTATTTCAGGTCTCAATCCGGGCTTGTTTTTTAATCTGTTCTTTCGTTCCAGGACAAAAACGGTAAGATTAAACCCCCTCCTCTATTGATATGGCATAGGTCCACTTCCCGTGCCCACAACCATTAACGACAATGATACGAAAAGAACCTGTGCCGTTTGGCTCAATAGTGACGATATCATACTCAGATCCAATTATAGTGCCCTCTGTGTCATAGGTTGATCCCACCACAACAGCTTCAACGGGTTCTGAATCTGTATTTTTTATTGTACCCTCAATATATGCATCGTTCGGGTCCTGACAAGTACCGGTTGCTGTCATAACCTCAACCGTGGAAAGAGTGGAGGTAATTTGGGGCGTATCCGTTACGATGCCGGTTCCCGGGATGGTTGTGGTATTCATACAACCACTGAGGATGACGAGCGCAAAAGAGATAAGAAAAAGGGCAAGTACACTGATTTTTTGCATAGTCAAGGAGTTATTTTTAAGGACATAATCATTTCCTCCGGCGCGCGGTGAATGGATGTATCATGCAGCTTTGGCCGGATGGCCTTCCTACAGAACCAGTGAATCGTACCTTTTTGTCTCTGCATCTGTTCCCCGTCAGGGTAGAGCCGGAATCAACAAGGAAACCGGACTATCCCCGCTCATGGGATTAAGTCAATAACTCTATGGGATAATTTAACCGATGAACAAAAGCGGGATTTGTGTTAATCAGATATTTTTCAATGGTTGAACTATTATAAATCATACAAAGTCTTTTTTTTTCGTTCCACAATAATCATAAAAGAACCATGGATAATGGTGTACCCGTTCTGGGAGTTTGATCCTGCATGAGTGGCATGAATCTCGAAATCTTTGACCGGATGGATGATGCCGACAAACACCAGTTCATCGAGTTCCTTCTCTGGCATTACCGGGTGGTGGATGCGTTCTGGTTCATCAATATCAGTGACCGGTACGGGCAGCCGGTCGCTGAGAAGATCAATGAGCAGGTCTGGGGCAGGGTCGCCGGCATGGCGGCGAAGGATCTCCTCT
>CAZCZK010000046.1:0-7805 GCA_964503195.1 uncultured Methanoregula sp. | reverse complement strand
TTCGCAATCACCGAGAAAGGCCTTACCGGTTTTGTGAGGGCACTGCGCCATTTCCCGTGGGCGATGATCGTTGGCTACACCATCATCGAGAAGCAGGATGAGGTGATCCTCGAGGTGCCCTCCTGCCCCACGCAGGAAGCCCGTTTGTGCCGGGGGCAGGCGGAATATGTCTGCCGCGAGATGCACCGGGCGGAGTTCACCGGTTTTGCCCGCGAGATCGATCCACGGATCTGCGTGGAATGCGAATTTGCCCCGCCGGACCCACATCCGGAGGACATGTTCTGCCGGTGGCATTTCCGCATGAATGAGTGATAAAAAATCCTGTCGGAGCTTCCTGCGGTATGGATTTCCCTGACCTTGTCACCCTGGTTGTTATCGGTGCCAGCGTGAATCTCCTGGCGTTTATTTTTTTTACCGGGGACAAACTCCAGGCAAAGATCAGGGGTTGGAGAATTTCGGAAACCCGGCTCCTGCTTCTTGCGGCAATCGGCCCTTTCGGTGCCCTGATCGCCATGATGGTCTTCCGGCATAAGACCCGTCATGCGAAATTCTTCCTTGTGCCGGTCTTTGCCCTCCTGCATCTGCTTTTGGTGATCAGGTTCTGGGCTCAGATCGTTGGGTAAATAGGGCAGGTGGCTTCCATCACGACGTTTTCCGGACCGGCACATAGATATCCGTGAAAATCTCCTCCGGGGGTACTGTGCGGGGATCATTCGGGTACATCTCCCGGATCGGGCCACATATCGTCAGGCCTTTTTCCTCAATCCATGCTAAGAGTGCATGATAGGTCGGTTCGCAGGTCTCATACGGTCCTTTATGGACGATATGCGCCATCTGGCCCCCCGGGAGAACGTACGCCGTGATCTCTTTTGTGCCCTTAACCGGTTCAATGACCGGCCATGCAACCTCAATCACTGCAGTACCTTTTTCATCTGCCTTAAGGACTGCAGCAGGTGATATCTCATGGCAGAGGAAGAGCGGTGGGCCGGCAATGGTTGCCTTTTTCCTTCTGGACAATTGTCAATACTTTCATAAGAAGTTCAGGGATAAGAGCAGAGGTCCCGGTTTTCTTTATCCCAAGCACGTTCATGGCGGAGACTTCAACAAGGCTTATTTCTGACATAGTTGATACCACAGGATACTCCCCCATGAGATATTGAGAAGCTGAGGGTCATGCAGCGTGAAAGTATTGTGTCTTGTCAACATACCCTACCGCTTTAATACCGGGCTCTTCCATAGTTCCTCCTCATGCGGACGAACAGGCATCAGTATTTTCTCGATCTGGCGATGCGGTGCGCCCACCAGGGTACCTGCCTCCGGCGGAACTTTGGTGCAATCATCGTGGACGAGTTCAACACCATTGTATCAACCGGATATACCGGGGCTCCCCGGAAACAGATGGACTGTACGGAGCTGAACCGCTGCTGGCGAAAGGAGAACAACATCCCCTCCGGATCCAATTACGAGCGGTGCCGGAGTGTCCATGCTGAGATGAATGCCCTGTTGCAGGCCGGAAAACTTGCCCGTGGCTGTACACTCTATCTTGCAGGGTTTGATGTTGAAACGGATGAGACAACCCAGATATGGCCTTGCTTCCTCTGCTCCAAGATGATCGTGAACAGCGGTGTTTCGAATGTTATCATGCGGACCGGGAGGGATACCTACAAGGAGATGGACCCGATGGTCCTGTACCAGATGCGGAGCAGGGAATCCCTTGGTGAAGATGCAAAATAATCATTAATACCCTTTGTCCGGGTATGGACCGGCAAGCATCGGGAAAAATCCCGGTATGTTCCTTTGAGTCTCCCGTCTTTTAACAAAATCTGAATCTGCTCATTTTCATTGACCCTGGCATTCCCGGGTTCAGGCAGCAAAAACAGAGGCAGTATAAACCGCCAAAAATGAAAAAATGAAAGAATTATGAAATTAGAACCGGGGTTTCCGGTGTTTCGGGAGGCAGTCACGGCAATAAACCGGGCGGCCTTCGGTCGGCTTGAATGGTACTTCGCATTCTTTCCCACAGTCTGAACATGTTACTTTTGTCATCTCACGTGGGCCTGAGTCTCTTGGGCCGCCGAAATTTCTCGAGCCGCCAAAATTGTTTGATCCAAACATAGTATACCTAATACAGTCTTTTGTATAACTGTGTTACAATAGTGGTTCGCTGAGTTTAAGAAACAATGCATTGGTACAATCTGTTCAGGCCGGATCCTTTCTACCCTGTCTTGTCGACCGGAACCCCCAAATCGATTTCCCGAACCGGAATCATGGTAACCCCCCTCTCTCGTCCGGGACCGAGAATCTGCGGGTGCCATACCGATCAGTTCCCGGGAACAAACGAGGCAGAGTTCATGGCAACCATACGGAAATAGTACCATCATTCGCGCGTGAATATCCCGTTCATGAACCGGAAGGAATTGGGTTCGGATGGAAAAAGACGGTATTGACACGCTCACAAGCATGAGGGATTCCCTAACCCTTCTTTGTGGCGGAAGGAACAACAACCCGAAATGGAACGTGCAAGGTGAGGAACTCTGCAGGGGCCGGGCCGCCCCCTGGGGAATTTGTTACACCCCGGCCATGATCTTAATGCTTATCTGATACTGAATGAACGCACCGGGTCTGCCTGGAGGAATTTCCCAAAAAATTGACCGCCCGTTCAGGGGACGGGATCATCCCAGCGCCCGGATCTCATTATACAATACAACAAGGGAGAGGCTGATCAGGTTCAGGGTTATGGCAGCATTCCACAGATAACGCTCAGTGACATTCAGAGTGGTAATCCAGCCTGACCAGAGCATGGTGCAGATGATGAGAAAGGTGAGCAGGGTATCGATTGCGAGAAAGACCATGGGCATAGAAAAAAAGCGACCGGCCTGCGCTATCGTGCAGTACTCGAACGGAGCCGGGCGGTTCAGGATATCGAACAGTTGGCTCCCGATGTTCATGATGAGATCCGCCAGTGCCCAGGACGTTACCACCCACCCGAAGAGTGAGACAGGCGATTGCGTAGCCAGACCGATCCGAATCAGTGTGATACCAAACAACAGCTTGAAGATACCGAACGGGATACCAATGGTGAGGCTCAGAAAGAGCGGGCGGGAAAAAAACTGCCGGATGCTATCGGATTTCTCCCTATATGCACCGGTTTTGGTCTTGGGATCGTTCTGGGACATGGTATCGTGAGGCGGTTGTTATCCGGGTAATTGTTCTTTTGTCGTTACTTAAAGGATAGGGAATTTTTTCATCCATTAACCAGTTCGCACAAAACCCCATGTGCTCCAATGTTCAACATAATAGGAACCGAATAGGTGAATTACCGGGGAATTCTCGATAAATTAACCGGAAAGACGTTAAAGCCTACACCGAAATCAGCTCCTGTGCTGTCCGCTATCACGGTCATTGCAGCCGATGGAGTGCTTGATGAGGCAGAGCTCAATGACCTTGGCCAGGATTGTCCGGGGTGACCGTAAATCCATCAATGTCGCGATGGAAGTCATGCGGGCCAACAAGTTCACGGGCGTCATTGATCTGGTAGCAGCAGCGCTTGACGAGAAACAGAAGCTTGCAACACTCGCAATTCTCTGGGATCTCGCCATGGCTGATGGTGTCCTTGCAGGGGAAGAGAAAGCCGTATTGCAGTTGTACATGGACAGGTTCGGTATTCCCGAGGCAAAACTCCCTCATCGATGCGATTGCCATCAAGAACGATTTCTCAACCTTTTCCTGACCTTTTTTTCCGGACTGGAAAACATACTCTTAAAAAAAACCCGGGATGCGGGAGGCCCTCCCGGAGGAATAACCGGTGGTTACCCGCGCATAGTACCCTATATCCGGCATATGGGGGTGGGCGGAGGCATGTCACTTCCCGTATTGTCTGCCCGTTTCCATCATCGTTCTCGTAGAGACCCCGAAGGTCAAGGTCCTTTGGCAGGTCTTATGTATACCATGTATCCGGGAGTCTGCAAAAACCGGCTGCTGGTCACCAAGGTTCACCGGTCCTGGATGCGGTGAGAGGGATCCACGTGGAGAGGATGAATTAGGGAGTCCGTTTCCCGTCACCAAATACCGGCCCCCACGGGTCATGGGACTAACTGCTGACTGCTCATCCGCTTGCTGCTGCTCCAATCACAGAGAGGAAAATGAGTAAGATCACCCTTATCACGGGTTTGGTACTCTCTCTCTTGAGTTTCTCCCACGATAGACAGGGCGTTTTTAAGTGACATTCCACGTCTCGTGGGAAAGGATACTGCATCCGGCCCGGCGCAGGGAACCGGTGTCCGCAAGAGGAAAATCATCCGGGAGATCGTTTGAGGAGTGACAGGAGTATGTTTTCAGCGCACAGATGAATGCCACCGATCTGCATGAAAACCCCTTTATTGTCCAACATACCCACATCTCCCCTGAGGTAGAGATGTCTCCTGAAGGCGTGGAAATTAAAATTGTGAAAATTCACAAACCTGAAGACGTGAATTTTATTCTCGGGCAGTCCCACTTTATCAAGACCGTTGAGGATATTGCAGAAGCTGTCGTGGAATCTGTTCCCGGTGCAAAGTTCGGCCTTGCGTTCTCTGAAGCATCGGGAGAATGCCTCATCAGGATCGATGGCAATGATGAGGATCTGATGGCGCTCGCACGGGACAATGCAAAAGTCATCGGATCAGGGCACTCATTTATCCTTTTTTTATGGGACTGTTATCCTATCAACCTCCTGAATGCGATCAAAAACCTCGCTGAAGTGTGCACTATCTACTGTGCTACGGCAAATGCCGCAGAAGTTGTCATTGCCGAGTCAACCCTGGGCCGGGGTATTATGGGAGTAATTGACGGGCAGAAACCACAAGGTGTTGAAGGTCCCGATGGCGTAAGGTTGCGCACAGCCCTGCTCAGGAGGTTTGGTTATAAAAGAGGGTGATCTTCTCTCGTCACCTGTATCAGGGCCGGCAAAAAATTATTTTCTCATTTTCCGGTACAGGAACAGTCCACCCAGCGACAGGGCAGCTATGCCTGCTGCAAATCCGGGTGCCTTTGTTGTTTTTGAGAGCCCGGTAATATATTCTGATGTGGTACCGGCATTGATCGTAACCGTTGTTTTCAGATCCTGGTACCCATCCAGCACCAGCATTATGGCGTGCGGTCCATCGGTGAGTGTGGGAATTGTTGTCGGGGTCACCCCCATCATCGTTCCATCCACATATACCAGTGCCCCCGCGGGTGTTGTTGTGATAGTGAGCGAGCCATAGCCGGGGGCATGCGCAAATGCTGTTGGCGCCGGGGAACCCGCACTGGTGGCCACGGTCTTACCCGGCGAAGATGTGGTGGCTGTTGCACCCGTTGATCGCTGGGAGAGCTCCGCATGGAATGTCCGGTTGTCAGCAGTGACCATCATGCTCTTTTGGAGATCCTGGTATCCATCCAGTTTTAGGAGGACGATGTGATTACCGTTGGGGATGGTGTCAAAGACCGCCGGTGACAGCCCCTTGTATACATTGTCGATGTAGATATCAGCACCCGATGGGAACGAGGTGACCGTGATGCTGCCATATGCCGGTGTTGGCGGAGGTGTCGGCTCACCAATCAGCCGGTCAATATTCACCGCTGTGTGAGCGATAGAATATCCTCGTGCATCCAGTTCCTGGACCCTCACAAGCGTTTTGTTAACCCCCTGTGCCGTGCCTGAAGGGATGGTCCCCTGGAGGATGACCTGTACGTTAACCTCGTCCTTGTCCTCGTATCCCAGCTCAAATCCACTGATAGTCAGTATCTTTCCCCCCGTAACCGGCCGGGTATTTTTCACGCCGTTCCATACAACCGAGTACGTCCATGTGGGATCCTCAAGTTCTGTGACAAACTGCAGGTCATCATAGGACGGGAATGCCATCCCGTATGCAGCGTAGACCGTATAGGAAACATTGACAGAATTCCCGGGATACAGGTACCCGGAAGGGTTAACTGAAACCGAACCTACATTAAATGCCGCAACGCCATGAGCTAACATGAGCAGGGTGAAGCAGACCATCGCCAGTTTGAATGATTTCCGGATAAGGATCATCAAAACCAATGTCACGTCGTACTGTTATAATACGTTCGTGGTATCCTGGTGGTTATAATAACCGGAACCGGGGCAGAGGACAAATGCGGGATGGGATATGGGAAAAATGTGGATCCCGTTAGGTGCGCGGCCGGTAAGGCATTGAGGAATCAACGATCTTGTATCTCTTCCCGTCCTTCATCGTAACATAAACCACGAGCCGGTCGGTATCTTTCGTTCCTTCCAGCGTTACGGTATCCCCCACCCTGATACCGACATCTGATGTTTTCACGAGGCCGTCCGCCCGGTTCAGGGTAACATCGATTTTATTCACCAGCTGAAGTCCGTTTCCTCCCTGGAATGTCACGATAACATTCCCGAGATAATCTTTCTCAACGTTGACGTTGACTTTGTTCGCTTCAAGCATGCTGTCAGTAGGGGATACTGCAAGGTCTGGTCCGGCCAGGGTTGTGGGTGCGGGGATCTGTGCACTGGGGGGAACGGTTACCTGCGTTACTGCCGGGGAATTCTGTGTACCTGTACAGCCGGCAATGGCAAGAAGTGCACACAGCAGGCCTGTCATCATGACGATCGTTTTGATGTGCATATCTGATAATCAAAAGGTGGGTATATTATTGTTACGATAGAGTTGCCTGCAGAAGAATGGTGGATGTCCTCCTGTGCCTGGACTCTTACTGTCCGGATCCAGCAATACGATACCATCGTTTCCCGATATGAAACCTGAAAAGACGAAAAAAAGGGCCGTGATGGATCGGGCGTGCGGGAGCCCGCGTACCAATGCGTTATCTTCCCGGTTTACCCCCGGCCCGTTCGAAATCGATGAAACCGTTATAGGGATCCGTCTTCAGGAGCCGGACATTCACCTTCTGGCCGACCCACATGCCCCGTTCCCCCCTGACTACCCGGCCTTCTGCCGGAGGATTGATAAGCCTGACATAGGTGCCCTTTTCAGAGGCACCGGTGACCATCGCTTCGAATACGTCGCCAATCCTGTTCTGCAGCAACACCGCCGCAGCTGCTTTTCGCATGAACCGCTCAACTTTCTTGGACCCTTTTTCCCGGTCGGAAAGCCAGATTGCCTCCTCCACCAGTTCGTCAAGGGTATAGGGGCTCGGGCTCTTGTCAAGCAAGGATTTTAAGAGGCGCTGGTTTACGACGTCGACATAGCGCCGGTTCGGGGCAGTTCCGTGCGTGTAGTCGGTTATCGCCATCGAGAAATGGCCGGTTGGCGGTGAGCCGGGCTCAAGGGGCATGTACTCTCCCGGGCCGAGGAGTTTTATGATCGTGAGGGAGAGATCCGGGAACCGTTCGGGGTCCGCAGCCTTCTGATCCTTAAGGAACGATGCCAGCGCTTTCACATCCGGTGAGGCCGGCAGATTCA
The DNA here is from genome assembly GCA_964503195.1 of uncultured Methanoregula sp. Classification (GTDB taxonomy): domain Archaea; phylum Halobacteriota; class Methanomicrobia; order Methanomicrobiales; family Methanospirillaceae; genus Methanoregula. The sequence goes on along the minus strand of CAZCZK010000046.1, from coordinate 372 downwards.
CGCCATAGGATGCAGCGGTCAGAATGATCTCGTCCCAGTATTTCGGTACCCGGACAACCCGCTGGAGCATGGGTATGCCTGCCTTCCCAAGGCAGGAGACCATGGTCCTGTTGGCCGCCACCATGAACTCCTCAATAACCTTTCGTGCCATGTTCGGTTTCAGGACCACAAGGTCCTTGACCTTATCACCGTCCAATAAGGGTTGCGGCTCTATGGTTTCGAGATCGAGTGCGCCCTGGTCCATCCGTTTTTTCCTGAGTGCGCGTGCGGCTTCTGCCTGGAGCAGGATCTGGTCCTTAAGTCCCGGACTGTCCTGGACAATCGGGGGAATGGGTCCCGTTCCGTCAAGCCATTCCCCAAGGCTTTCGTACA
>CAZCZK010000045.1:0-16060 GCA_964503195.1 uncultured Methanoregula sp. | reverse complement strand
TAGGCGTTGGCAACGCCTAGTGATAACCACTACACTATCGGCGCAGTGTGCTCTACAATGTGGGAATTCAAACAATTTAAGTATATCGAACTGGAGACGTCGGACTCTTCCCCATTCTCCGGGGAAGGGCGATCTCCTAAGGATATACCGATCAAGCCTGCATTGTCTGTACTGCATGCGGAGAAAGAGCCAGAGATGCATAAGATAGGATTTTTGAGGTCAATCATACAATCTAGTACCTGATGATCCCTCTTTTCGTGGACTGCTCAGGCAGGCGTATCGTCATCTTCGGAGGAGGAGCCGTGGCTGCCCGGAAGGCCGCATATTTTGCGCAGGAAGCCCGTGTGCTTGTCGTGAGCCGTTCGTTTGTTCACCAGATGGACATGCTCCCGGTGGAGAAGCGGAGGGTGGATCTCAGGGATGCAACCGATTCCACGGTGGGTAACCTTGTCGGGGACGCGTTCCTGGTCATCGGGGCGCTCTCCGACCCGGCCCTGAACAACCGCATCGGTATCCTCTGCCGCACAAAGGGGATCCTCTTCAACAACGCGGACGGGGAGACCGGCGACGTGATCCTGCCGGCGATTGGAGGCGGGGAGCACTACACCCTGGCAATCAGCACGGGGGGCAACAGCCCGGCGATCTCCCGGTTTATCCGGGAGCATCTCGAAGAGGAACTGCCGGAGCTGGATGCCATGATCGTACTCCAGAGCCGGTTGCGGGACTATCTGAAGAGCACGGAGCCTGACCAGCAACGGAGAACCGCGATCCTGCAGGACGTGCTGCACGATCGGTCGGTCTGGAAGCTCCTGAAGACCGATCCCGACAAGGCATGGGAGATGGTGTCCGGGAGGTCCCGGCATGACTGAACCGGTCAGCATACCCATCGCGATTGCCGGCGTCAGCCATCACACGGCGAATGTGGCGGCGATCGAGGCGTTCCGCTTTGCCGGTGAACCGGAGTTCCTCCAAAAAGCCCGAGAGAGGTTCGCCGCCGTCCTGCTGCTCCAGACCTGCAACCGGGTGGAAGTGATTGTCGAGGGGGACGTGGATGCTTTATCGGCGTTCCTCAGAGAAGAGGGCAGGAGCGTTTTCTTCGTCCATGAAGGGAAAGGGGCACTCCGGCACCTCTTTGCCCTCGCTTCCGGCATCGACTCCATGATCGTGGGGGAGGACCAGATCATCGGCCAGCTGAAAAAAGCCCTTGCGGACGCACAGGAAGCCGGCACAGCGAGCAGTTTTCTCGAGCACTGCGTCAACAAGGCAGTCCACGTCGGGATCGAAGTCCGCAAACGGACACTGATCAACCGTGGTGCGGTCTCCATCGGCTCCGCTGCGGTTCATCTGGCCGAATCGGAGATCGGCAGCCTTGAAGCAAAGCATATCCTTGTTGTCGGGAGCGGGGAGATGGGCCTGCTCGTTGCCCAGGCGCTTGCCGAAAAGAACCTGACTGCCATGTACGTGGCCAACCGGACCTACGGGCGGGCGGTCATCCTCGCAAACAAGATCGGGGGCAAGGCGGTCCGCCTCTCGGAGCTCTACCACTATATCACTCTCTCGGACGTGGTGATCTCCTGCACCTCCGCCCCCCATCCCATCATCCGCACCATGGATCTCAAAAAAGCCATGAAGGCCCGGTGCTGGCCGGTAGAAGGACACCCCCGCCCGCTCATCCTGGTCGATATCGCCCAGCCCCGTGACGTGGAAGAAGGGGCCGGGGACCTGGACGGGGTCCATCTCTTCACCCTTGACAATCTCCGCATCATCAACGAGCAGACCATGAGCACCCGAAAGGCTGAGGCCGAGCGGGCGGGTGCATTCGTGGATGCAGAACTGGAGATTTTCCTGCGTCACCTGAACCGGCGGTCTGCCGATGATGTGCTTGCCACGCTGCACACGTGGGCAGAGTCAATCCGTATCCGCGAGCGGGACCGGGCTCTTTCACGCCTTTCTGGCACGGATCCGAAAGTCGCAGAGGTTGTTGATGACCTGACACGGGTCCTCTCACGGAAGATCCTGACCGACGCAACCTTCTCGGTCAGAGCGAGTGCGGAGGAGGGGGATCTTGCAGCTGCTGAGGTGCTCGTCAGGGCCATCACGCGGGGGGAGAGGATCCGCCAGGATCCACCGGCACGGAGATAACAGGATCCGTGAGGACCTGCTGCGCGGGGATTCTCCTGCACCATACATGCGGTCCTAAAAAAAAGATCGGATACCTTCATTTTTTTTTCGGGAACCGAACCATGTTCACGCATGACGGGGGGTGATGCAATCCCCCGGTTCTCCCGCGGGATGGATACCGCCGCTCCCAACGGGGCACCCCGCGCCGGTTTTCATGCTCCGGCAGGGGGGGCTGTTTTTAAAAAAACACGTCTTCTCTTGGGAGCCGCCATTTCGGGTGCGGTTTGTCGGCAGCATATCCCACGGCGCAGAGCACGACGGGAATGTACTCTTCCGGGAGGAACAATGTTTCTGCACACGCAACCGGGTCGAACCCGCCCATGGGGCAGGAATCCAGGCCAAGCGATTTTGCACCGTTCACGGCATTCCCGAGCGCAATGTGGATCTGCTCGCGGGAGAAGGCAGTCCGCTGTTCCGGGCTCATTGACCCGATATACCGCTTGATCAGAGCCGCGTACTGGCTGACCTCATGGGGGGAAACACCCGTCCGGGCAAGAGCTTCCACCGCTTTATCCACCAGCGGTTCGAGCTCGGTATTGGCACAGAAGACGAACAGGTGGGAGCAGGTCGTTACCTGCGGCTGGTCGTTGGTATGCGGGAGAAGGTTCATCTTGATCCTGCCCGCGGTGACAATCTTGATCTTCCAGGGCTGCAGGTTGAACGCGGACGGCGCATAGCGGATGATATCGAGAAGCTTGAACAGCGTTGGTTCATCGATCATCCTGCCGTCAAACTGTTTGGCTGCATACCGTTCCATGACGATATCTTTGAATTCCATGGGTTGGTTCGTCTCCTCGGTTTCGTTCGGGGTCGGATGATGGTATATTATCGCGTCGAGGTTAAAAACCGTGGCAGATCCTCCCGGTTGTGCCTTTACGCCCGCTTCAGTGCTGGTCCTTCTCACTCCCTTTGACACAATAATACGCTTTTTTCCAACCGAGATCTTTTGTTACGGGGCAGTTCGGGCAGATGCAGCCTTTCTTGTCGAAGGTGCAGTGCTCAGCTCTGCCGATAACGCAGAAAAGCAGCTGCTCGTCAGCCCGCATGCATTCGTTATACGTTGGACATGCCCCGCAGATGCAGGCACCCCGGTATTTTTCCACAATCCTGTCCTGGTCTTCCGTCATGTTCTACCACCCTGCCCGCTCATGCCCGGGCCAATCCATAAGTAGATTATCGCGGGCTCCATGATAATTAAATCATGCCTGCGCCGCTGGTGGGAAGGAAATTCGGTGTCAATGTCATCCCGGTCCCCGACCGGAAGAGCTGTGGGGGGATACGGGTGCTCGGCCTTTCAGGTTCGAGCCGGCAGCAGCCGGGGATGAGCAAGTCGGAGAAACTGCTGCTGTCTGCGCTCGAACGCTTTGCCGGGTTCGGCTGCGAGACCCGGTTTCTCCGGTTAAAGGACCTCGTGATCCATGACTGCGAGGGGAACTATTCCGAGAACCCGGCCTACTGCACGTATCCCTGCCAGAGCTCGCTGAAGTATGACGACGACCAGATGCAGATAGTCTACGATGCGGTGCTTGCCTGCGATGTCCTGGTCCTGGCAACCCCGATACGATGGAACAACCATTCCGCACTGGTCCAGAAGTTCGTGGAGCGGATGAACGCTGTCGAGAACCAGTACTCGTGGTTCGGGAACCGGATGATCCGGAATAAGGTAGCCGGCATGATCATCATCGGGCACGTGGACGGGATCCAGCACGTTGCGGGAAACCTCATGAACTTCTTTGCCTGGCTCGGGTTCCACACCCCTGAGGTTGCCATCGCCTCGTGGGTTGGGGAGAACGACGAGGACACGACAAAAGACTGGGCCCAGATAGAGAGCAACCGGTACACGCAGGAAGACCTCCGTGACCTTGTTTCCAGTTCCATCCGGCTTGCCTGCGCTCTCAGGCAGCATGTGGCAGAGGAGACCGGAAGCGGGGGAACGCCGGATCGGTAATCCCGTACTGTATCCATAAATACGATGGACAAAAGAAACGGTAATCAAACGGTTGGCAGGTGGTGGCAGAACGGGCATTTTTCCCCAACGACGGATGAGGCGGTCACGGTCACGGAATATCCAGCCGCTCCTGCGCGAGGTCAGCCTCTCGAAAAACGATCTGGTTGCCCCGCTTTTTGTTGACGAGAACCTGGAATCACCACGCCCAATCGATTCCATGCCCGGGCAGTTCCGGTACCCGCTCAGCGGGATCGCCTTGGTCGTAGCAGGCCTGTGGGACAAGGGCGTGCGTGCAGTACTCCTCTTCGGGGTCCCGAAGACCAAGGATGCTCTGGCACGGTCTGCGTATGACCCGGACGGCGTTGTACAACAGGCTGTCCGCAGGATCAAGGACCAGGTTCCGGGGATGGTCGTGATCACCGATGTGTGTGCCTGCGAGTATACCGATCACGGGCACTGCGGGATTGTTGGCAAGACCCGGGGCGGCATGGACCTGCTCAACGACCCATCGCTCGAACTGATGGAGAAGATCGCCACAAGCCACGCCGAAAGCGGGGCTGATATCGTTGCGCCTTCGAGTATGCTTGACGGCGTGGTCGGCTCGATCCGGGCAGCCCTTGACGCGGAGGGGTTCGAGGAGGTGCTGATCATGGCCTACTCCACCAAGTTCGCCTCGGTGCTCTACGGTCCCTTCCGCGAAGCTGCCGACTCGGGGTTCTCCTTTGGGGACCGCACCACGTACCAGCTCCACCCCGGCAACCGCCGGGAGGCGATCCTCGAGTCGCAGCTGGATGCGGATGAAGGGGCCGATATACTGATGGTGAAACCGGCAGGGTTCTACCTTGACATCCTTGCCGGGATCGGGACCATCGGCCTGCCGGTGGCGGCGTACCAGGTGAGTGGCGAATATTCGATGATAAAAGCTGCTGCCGAAAAGGGCTGGCTGCGTGAGAAGGAGACAGTCCTTGAGAGCCTGACCTGCATCAAACGGGCGGGTGCCGACCTTATCATAACGTATTTTGCGGCAGATGTTGCCGGGTGGCTGGATGAAAAACACTCAGAGTGAAAAAGACCACGGGAGATCGAGCAGCGAACTCTTTGCCATGGCAAAGACCCTGATGCCCGGAGGGGTCAGCAGCCCGGTGAGGGCAATACAGCCGTACCCCTTTTACACGGAACGGGCGTCAGGCGCGCACCTGGAGACCGTTGACCATACGGACCTGATCGACTGCTGCATGGCCTACGGGCCCCTGATTCTCGGGCATGCACATCCCGCAATCAGGAAGGCAATCGAAGATCAGCTGCAACGCGGCTGGCTGTACGGGACACCGACGCCGCTCGAACCAGCATACGCAAAGATGATAACCGGCGACTATCCGGGCATGGATATGATCCGGTTCGTCTCGAGCGGTTCGGAGGCAACGATGGCTGCGATCCGGCTTGCCCGGGGGTTTACCGGCCGAAAGGATATCGTCAAGATCGAGGGCGGGTTCCACGGGGCTCATGATGCGGTACTTGTCAGGGCGGGTTCCGGCGCAACCACCATGGGCGTGCCGGACTCTGCCGGTGTGCTTGCCGACCTTGTAGCCCATACCCGCCAGGTACCCTATAACGATCCCGGGGCACTCGAATCTCTCCTCTCTCTGCATGACGACGTCGCAGCCCTGATTATCGAACCCGTACTTGGCAATATCGGCCCCGTACTGCCCCAGGATCACTACCTCCGCGAGATCCGGTCGATAACGAAAGCCCATGACGTGCTCCTGATCTTCGACGAGGTGATCACCGGCTACCGCGTGGGCATCGGAGGCGCCCAGGTGAAATACGGCGTGAAACCCGACCTTACCACGCTTGGCAAGATCATCGGTGGCGGCCTGCCCATCGGGGCATTTGGTGGCCGCCGTGAGATCATGGACCTGGTGGCGCCGTCAGGGCCGGTCTACCAGGCCGGGACCTTCTCCGGTAACCCGCTCTCGCTCGCGGCCGGCATGGCCACGATCGACTGGCTCCATACCCACCCTGACCTGTACCGCGACCTCGATGAGAAGACGCGGGCCCTTGAAGAATCGTTGGGCAGGAATGATGCCGGGTCCTTTGTCCGGCTCGGCTCTCTGTTCAAGTATTTCTTCCGGAGTGCACCCCCTCAGGACTACCGCGAGGTAAAGGAATGCGATACGGGAGCCTTTGTACAATTCCACGGGCGGATGATGAAGGCCGGCATTTTCATTCCACCCTCTCAGTTTGAGACCAATTTCCTTTCAGCAGCGCACAGTACCCGTGACCTTTCCCTCATCATCCAGGGGTACCAGAAATGTCGATAAGAATCGGAACCCGGGGCAGCAAGCTTGCACTCATCCAGACCGGCATCGTAGCAGGAAAACTCTCCGGCCTCGGCATCGAGACCGAACAGGTTATTGTCCACACGGCCGGTGATACCACGACCCAGGTTCCCCTGCACGAGATCGGCGGCCAGGGCGTGTTTGTGCGGGCGCTGGACGACGCAATCCTTGAAGGCGGGATCGACATCGCGGTGCACAGCATGAAGGATATTCCGGTAGAGCGCCCGAGCGGGCTTATTACCGCAGCCATCCTTAAAAGGGACTCTGCTGCCGACTTCATCGCATATACGGGCCCGCTCAGTGCGGTGAAGGTGGTCGGTACATCGAGCACCCGGAGGCGTGCACAGATCCTCCGTCATGACCCCTCCGTTGCGATCCGGGACCTCCGGGGCAACGTGGACACGCGGATCCGGAAGATGAGTGAGGGCGGATACGACGCGATCATCCTTGCCGAGGCCGGCCTTGCCCGGATGGACATACGGGTCCCGGGGGAGCGGCTCCCCCCGGAGACCTTCGTTCCCTCACCGAACCAGGGGGCAATTGCGGTGGTCAGCAGGGCAGACCCGTCACTCCGCGAGGTCCTCTCGGCACTCGACCACCCGGAGACCCGGACGGATGTCATGATTGAACGGGGCGTTATGGAGCACCTCGGGGGCGGGTGTTTCACGCCGCTCGGTATTTACTGCAAGGCCGGGCACCTGATAGCAGAAGTGCTCTCGCTGGACGGAACCCGGACTGAACGGATCGAGACGGACGTGAACACGATCGAAGAGGCACGTGAGCAGGGCCGCGGGCTCCGTCTCCGGGCACAGGACCTGATCGACGAGGCTTACCGGCAGCTGGGAATCACCGGAGCCCGGACATGACCGGTAAAGTCTACCTTGTGGGGTCCGGGCCGGGAGGGACGGCATTTTTAACAGAGCGGGGCAAAAAGGTCATCAACCGGGCCGACGTCGTGCTCTTCGACCAGCTCCCGGGGGAGGAGATCCTCGCGACGCTCCCGGTCAAAGCCGAAAAGATCGACTGCGGCAAGTACGGCGGGAAGCACACGCTCGAGCAGGACGCAATCGAAGCCCTGATGGTGGACCGGGCAAGGAAGGGAAACCTCGTGGTCCGGCTCAAAGGCGGTGACCCGTTCCTGTTCGGCCGTGGCGGCGAGGAACTGGAAACCCTCCGGGCTGCGGGAATTGCGGTCGAGATGGTTCCCGGGATCTCCAGTGCGCTTGCAGTCCCGGCATCGGTCGGCATCCCGCTCACCCACCGGAAGTACGCCTCGCAGGTGACAGTCCTGACCGGTAACGAGGACCCATCCAAACCCGGTCCGGCCCTCGACTGGCAGCTGCTCGCACAGAGCCGGGGCACCATCGTCATCCTTATGGGTGTGGCGAATCTTGCGAAGATAGCGGACGCGCTCGTCAGGAACGGCAAACCGGAAAAGACACCGGTCGCCATCATCGAGCGGGGCCTCAGGACGGATCGGCGGGTGACGACGGGTACGCTTGCTACGATCACCGGCGCGGCAGAAAAGACGGGCGTGAAGCCGCCCGCGGTCATCGTCATCGGTGACGTGGTGAACCTCTACAGCCCGGAGCAGCCGGATCTGATACCGGTCAGGGAGTCCTTCCTGTGATCGAAATCGTCAACAAATTCGAGAGACTGATCTATGCATCGCTCATGATCATGCTCATGGTAGTCCTGATCACGGCAGTCATCGACCTTGCCTGGGTGTTGATTAGGACGCTGACGGATATCACCCCGTGGCTGATGGAAACCCACGAGATGATCGCGGTACTCGGCGGGTTCCTCCTGGTGCTGATCGGGGTCGAGCTGCTCGATACGATCAAGGCATATTTCCACGAGAGCTCGATCCACGTCGAGATCGTGGTGCTTCTCGCCATTATTGCGATTGCCCGGAAAGTGATCCTGCTCGACCCCGCCGATATGAGCGGAACCGATTTCGGCATCCAGATGATAGGGATCGGTGTCATCGTTGTGGGGCTTTCGGCCTGCTACTACTTAATCAAGAGAGCAGGCCTCACGATCGGGCCCGGCCTGCAGGTGCAGGAGAAAAAAGAGTAGGTTATTTTTTTTAGGGGAGAGTCCCCTTTGAACTACCAGAATTATTTTGTAATCACGACAGAAAAAATGTTGAGATTACGTTCCCGACACGGACAATAAAAAAGTTCAGATTTTCCCTTGGCAGAATTTCTTTTTTTTCCGGTATAATGTTCTGCGCTCAATACGAGGGTGACCCCCTCTCTCCCTAAAAAGGGGGAGGCAGCGCAAGGGGAGCCCCCCTTGACCCCCTCCTCTTCGAAGGTTCTCGATCAGCGTCTGAAGTAACCATCCCCACGTGGGGGATGCCCGAGCGGCGGGGGAAAAAAGCACAACGTGCTGGAGCCGCAGAAGAGCGGTCATGAAGGGAAAACCGGTTATGATACATTCGTCGCCAGAATGGGACCATCCCCTCATTCCTGTATCATCCCTTGCCTCCAAAAAAATCCGCCGGGTTTCCGTGCAGATCTCAATGGTCAGGGCCACGTAATGACGCCCCCGCTCCTTTTTCAGGTGCGGTAAAAAAGGTCAGGGATCCTTCCTGCAACCGGGAATTTTTGTCTTCGGGCCGGCTTTTTGAACACTCTGCCCTGCAAGGTACCCGGTCGAGAATGCAGCCTGCAGGTTGTAACCGCCGGTATCGCCATCGATGTCCAGCACCTCGCCCGCAAAAAAGAGGCCGGGCACCAGCGTTGATTCCATGGTCCGGGGGTTCACCGCATCCCGTGCAACACCGCCCCGGGTCACCATCGCGATCTTGTAATCGCCAAGGGCAGCGACCGTCAGCGGGAACTCCGTGCAGGACCTGACCAGCGCTGCACGCATGGCTGCAGAGAAATGGGCGCACGTCAGGTCATCCGGGATACCGGACAATTTCAGCAGTTTCCGGTTCAGCCGTTCCGGAAGGGGGTATTTCGCGAGGATCGTTCCCACCTGCCAGCCGGGATTATCGAGAGCCCGCTTCGCAATATCTGCTGCAAACGCATCCCGTTGCATTGTCCCTACAAAGGAGAGCCGGATCTCATCGCCGGGCCGGATATCCCGCGAGGCATCCAGGATACCCGGGCCGGAGAGCCCGAGGTGGGTGAAGAGGAGATCGCCCTGATAGTCCGCGAGTTTTTTTCCCTGTCGCCAGACCGAGAGCCGCATCTGCTCAAAGGAGAGCCCCATCAGGGCGGCAAAGGGAAACGGGCGGATCAGGAGCGGGGTGAGGGCCGGTCCGGTCTCCGTCAAAGGCTGGCCGAGCGATGCAGCAAGACGGTACCCATCCCCGGTTGTCCCGCACTGCGGGTAGGAAGCACCGCCCGTGGTGATGATAACCACACCGGAATTATATGCTCCCTTGCCGGTGGTAAGAATAAACCCGTCCGGTCCACGGATAATCCCCCGCACAGGCTCCCCGCACCGCACGCAAACGCCCATTTTTTCACATTCCGCTACCAGAACATTCAGGACATCCGCTGCCTTCCGGGTCACCGGGAAGATCTTTCCGTTCTCTTCTTCCTGCATCGCAAGGCCGCGGCTCTCAAAAAATGCGACCAGATCCCGGTTTGTCAGCGCGTGCAGTGCCGGTTTCACAAATTTCCCGGAGGCACCGTAATGCCGGAGGAAGGAAGGCACATCACCGGTATGGGTAATATTACACTGCCCGGACCCCGACAGCAGGATTTTGGCGCCGGGCTCCGGATTCTTTTCCAGCAGGAGGACCCTGCACCCGGGCAGGGCTGCATGGATCGCACTGAAGAGACCGGCCGGCCCTGCTCCGATTACGGCCACATCATACCGTTCCATCTGCTGCACCCGCTCAGGTACTCTCACCCCATCGGTCAAGAACCATTCCCCACCGGGCCGGATGCCCCGGAAGGCAGGGGTTGTTCACTATCCTTAATCCCTATTAGCGACAACCCCGTACACTCATGGCCGATGAACGCGAAAAGAGGATCATCCTTCTCGTCGCATCACTCTCCTCATTCCTTGTCCCGTTTACGGGATCGTCCATCACGGTCGCCCTCCCCGCGATGGCGTCATGGTTCCACGCGGATGCGGTCACGCTCGGCTGGATAACGTCGGCGTATATCATTGCCGCTGCAATCTTTATCGTGCCATTCGGCCGGTACGCCGATATCCGGGGGCGCAGGAGAGTTTTCCTGTACGGCCTGTTCATCTTCACGCTGGCCTCACTCTTCTGTGCGTTTGCCCCGTCCGAAGAGATCCTGATCGCGCTCCGGTTCCTGCAGGGCATTGGCGGCGCCATGCTCTTTGCGACTTCCGTTGCCATTGTCACGCAGGTCTATGGCCCGGGCGAACGGGGCTGGGCACTGGGGATCACCATCGCGACCGTCTATGCCGGCCTCTCCATCGGCCCGTTTCTCGGGGGGATGCTCACCGATCAGTTTGGCTGGCCGTCCATCTTCCTGGTCAATGTTCCTCTCGGGCTCCTGACCATTGCCCTCACCCGATGGGGTGTGCATCACGAGTGGGTTGATGCCGAAGGCGAACGTTTCGACCTCATCGGGGCGGTCATCTACGGTGTCATGCTCTTCGGCCTCATCTACGGTATCCTCCTGGTTCCCGACGCGGCCGGAATCGTGTGGATCGCTGCTGCACTCGGCGCTGCTCTCGTCTTTTATTGGTGGGAGAAACGCCAGGCCAGCCCGCTCATCGACTTTTCGGTATTCCTGGACAACCGGACCTTCGTCTTCTCCAACATTGCCGCCATGATCAATTACGGTGCAACCTACGGCGTCGGCGTCCTCCTCTCCCTGTACCTCCAGTACATCCAGGGCTTCTCCGCTGCGTCAGCCGGTCTCATTCTGGTGGCCCAGCCCGTTGTCCAGACGATCTTCTCGCCGGTTGCCGGCCGGCTCTCCGATCGCATCGAGCCCCGGGTCGTTGCAACGGCCGGCATGGCCCTGACCGCTCTCGGGCTCTCCTTCTTCATCTTCCTCACCCCGGCCACACCAGTATACGTGATTGTCCTGAGCCTGATGGTGCTCGGGCTTGGGTATGGTTTCTTCTCGTCGCCAAATACCAACGCCATCATGAGCTCGGCACACACGAAGCACCTTGGCATCGCTTCCGGCATGGTCGCGACCATGCGATCGCTTGGCCAGCTCCTCTCGATGGCGATCGCCATGTTCTGCTTTTCGATCTTTATCGGCCCCGTCACGCTCACTCCCGCTGTCTACCCGGCGCTCATGACCAGCGTCACGGTCGCGTTTGTCGTGTTCACGATCCTCTGTATTTTGGGGGTTGCAGCATCGTACGTCCGGGGTACGATCCACAACGGGTGAGGGGGGATTTCCCCGCGTGGTGCCTGAACAGGACAAGGAGCTCAGGAAGGATTTCCTGAAAAATTATTACGAGACCATCTACCATAAGGACATCATCTTCCCCAACAGCATCCGGAGCACGAGCGACCTGTACGATGTACTGACCTCTCCGCGTGAGAGCCCCTCACACGGGAGGTCTGGTCCCATGGTTCCCCCAACAGGTTCCCTTTCTCATCTCTCTGTCGTGACCCCCTGCCCACCACGCTGCCCCCGGAGACGGTGAACAGGTTAGCAATGCCCCAAAAAACCTCAAAATGTCCACCGCCCGAAACTCACCGACGAAAGCATTTCTGCGTGCCTAATGCATTGAGGACGGAGACCGGATTCCCCTTTATTGCATCACCGGCAGCGGAACATCGTGGTAGGCCGGAGTGCTGATGCATGTGGACAATAAGAACGATATCGGTTGCCCCCCTCTTGTGCCACCAGTTCCCCGCGGGGGGACGGGGCACCGTTGCAAGAGGACGATGGAGATCCTCATCTTTTCTGGTAAAACGGTATCCTCGCAATGCGGGGGATGCCTGCGCGGCGGGGGCAGAGCGTCAGCGAAGCCCAAAAGAGCGTCAACATTGAATATCACTCTATGATTTTTTGGAAAAATCGCAGAGCGTTTTCAAAACGAAAACCGGATCCCGATAGATCCGGATCATCATTTGAATCGCGATCGTGATCGCGATTACAAAATGAAAATCGCTGACCGATTTCAAAACTAAAATCAAGATCCGATTTTGATCTCCAAATCGTGGATAGATTTTCGTACGAATACCGGATCCCGATCTTACGCTCCGTCTGTGTTATCGCTCTTCACCGGCTTTCAATCGCGGATTGATTTCAAAATGAAAACCGGGGATCGATTTTGATCTGAAAATCGCTGATCGATTCCGGAATGAAAATCGATCTCCGATTTTTCCGGAACGTTTAATGATCGCGATCATGATCGCGTTGGGAAAATGAAAACCGGGATCTAAATGCACAAGGAGAATCGCAGATCGATTTTGAAATGAAAACCGGGTTCCGATCGATCCGGATCGATTTTCAATCGCGAACGTGGTCGCGATGAAATTTTTTTAGGTTTCAGTACTTCTCGAATTATCATCCACGAGCCGACCATAGTAAAGTTATGAATAAGACAGATACGAAAAAATCAAAAATAATCTTTATACATTTACCATCCGTTTATCCATTGGATTGACCGGAGGTCTACAAGTGGTTCAGCGGCAAATGGAATGCAATGCCCTGAAGGTGGTGAAGAACTATGTTAAGAATTGAATGGGATAAGAAATCATTGGAAGAGGTCGTTCACAAGTATCCCGGCAAACATACAATCCTGGATTATTGGATACCTCTCTTTGTATATGTTGATACGTTAGAAATCTCCGGGCTTAAAGAAATTCCCGAGGGTGATGTGACTCACATCAGCACCTTTTTTCCAGAATTACTATCAATTATTCAACTTTTTGATCCTGAAAAATTAAAAACGGCTTATCCTTTCAATGAATTGGGGATTCAAAAAAACCGAGTTACTGGGGGTGGATTTGAATTATTATTTAAGTTTGACGAGGATCTGGATAGTCTGACAATGTATTATTCTAACAAAGGAATTCCTGAATCACGCTCTATAAAAATCCCGTTAAAAGAATATGTTGAAGGCGTCCTTCATGCATCCAAAGAAATCCTGAAGGATATTAATATAATTGCCCCTGAAAAATACATGGATGACAGTGGGGTAACTTCATTACAGACGAGTTACTATACCGTCCGTAGGTGGTATGAGGAACGATACCATGAACCGGTTGAAGATAAATACCAAATTCCCCGCATATCTCTCTAAATCCATCCCAGTGTCTTTTTAACATCAGATCTTCCATAGCGTCGTTTGGATGGTCAACAGCAGTCAGGATCTTCGGCGAATCCGGCATCAGCGGAGGCACGATAAACGGGGTTGTCGGGGATGATGCTGCCTCCTCCAGTCGCGTCCGAAACCAGGGAAAGTATCTTCGGGTCGGTAGGAAATACACGGATCAAACCGCGTGCGGGATATCTTTCTGTTCAGGCCGGAACGGGGACTCCCGCGGGCAAAAAAAATATACTGCAATAAACACTGGTTTCACCGGAACGACGCGGTTAACAGGATAAAAAAATCACTGCACCGGATACTCCCGGCCCCGCTTCTTCAGCGCTTCCGTGTAATGGTGGCGGAGTTCGGCGGTTTCTTCGGGGCTAAAATCCTTCTTCTTGCTCGCGTGCAGGTGTTTTTGCATCTGCCGGACAATATGCTCGGCTTCGTGGAAGTCCTCAACATCCAGATACGCCACGCCCCGGGCAACCTCCTGGGCATGGCCGCACTGCGGGCAGAGCTTCCACTTCTGGAAGCGGTCCACGTACGTGAACGTACTGCACGAGGGGCACCGGATGATGAGGTACATGATAGTGAGGTGATGCGCGTTATCGTTTAAATATATATCGCCGTCTGGCGGGGCTGATTCATGGTGACAAAATAGTCCCGGCACTTTTCCTCTCCAACTGTATCCGGCACGCCGTTTGCAGAGGCGAAACGAAATCCCTATATCGACCGGTCGTCTCATAGAGATGCTATGGAAGAGATCAAAGTCATGGGCGTGCGAGGGCTCCCCATCATCCATGAAGGAGACGATATCGCAGCACTGGTCTGCCGGAAAATATCATTCAAAACCGGGGACATTCTCGTGGTCGCATCCACCATCTGGTCCAAGGCGCAGGGTCACACAAAAAAACTTGCTGACATCACGGCGTCAGAACGTGCGGTCAGGCTGGGTACATTGAACGGTGAGGACCCCCGGTTTGTCCAGGCGGTACTCGACGCCTCCACGGACATCATCATGGAACACCCGTTCATCCTCTCCGAGATGGCGTCGGGGCATATCGGGGTCCGGGCGGGAGTCGACCAGTCCAATATCGAGGACGGTATGGTTATCTTCCTGCCACCGGACCCGATGAGAGCCGCAGACCAGCTCAGAAACGAAGTACAGGCGATCGCAAAAAAGGATATCGGGGTCATCATCACGGATACCTGCGGCCGGTCCTTCCGGCGCGGCCAGACCGGCAATGCGATCGGGTGGAGCGGCTTATCTGCTATACGGGACTTCCGGGGCGACACGGACCTCTTCGGCCGGGTCCTGAAAATAACGGAAGAGGCGGTCGTGGACGAGATCGCCGGGTTCGCAAATTTCGTGATGGGTGAGAGCAATAATGGCGTCCCTGCGGTCGTCTTCCGGAACTGCGGCCGCTGGACCGGCCACGACAACCTCTATTTCAGGAACGATGAGGATATCACAAAACGCGTGCTGAAAAAAAGAATGGTCTAGCTGAGGATATTCAGGATATAGATGACGATGCCGATCGCGGCAGCCACGACCATGACGGTAACGGGGCTGACATGAACCGCCCTGCGGTCCTCGCTTTCGTAATAATTGACGAGACCCGCGG
The DNA here is from genome assembly GCA_964503195.1 of uncultured Methanoregula sp. Lineage (GTDB taxonomy): Archaea > Halobacteriota > Methanomicrobia > Methanomicrobiales > Methanospirillaceae > Methanoregula. Next base: position 740 of record CAZCZK010000045.1, on the reverse strand, counting down.
ATGAGAGTAACCTTCCACCTTGCTTCTTTGCCATACGGATATATTTGGTTTCCCGTTATATAAAGGAGGTAGCGCCCTATGACAAAATCCCCTCAGCAGGTCTCCGGTCATGCATTCCTCGGTGACGATCTCGCCCTTTCTCCGGTTGATATCATCATCGAAAACGGTGTTATCACGGCCATTGAGGATAATCCCCGGGCACCGGACGTCTGGATCTGCCCGGCCTTCTTCAATGCCCATACCCACCTTGGCGATACGATCGCAATGGACTGCGGGACTTCCGGGAACCTTGAAGCGCTCGTGACCCCCCCGGACGGCCTGAAGCACCGGCTGCTGCGGGCTGCCTCACGGGAAGAGCTTGTCAGGGGAATGCGGGCAGGCATGGAGGGGATGATCGATTCCGGGACGTGCGGTTGTGCAGATTTCCGTGAAGGTGGCGTTGAGGGGGTTCTCGCCTTCAACGAAGCTGCTTCGGGACTCCGGTTCCGCCCGTTCGTCTTCGGCCGCGAGGGCGGCGAGACCATTGCCGGCGGCTTTGGGATCAGCAGCACGCGGGACCTGCAGGATACCGGGCGACAGGTCCGGGATGCGAAACGTGCGGGAAAGAAGGTCGCGTTCCATGCCGGTGAACGGGATGAGAACGATATTGATTCGGCACTCTCGTATGAACCCGACCTCCTCATCCACATGACCCATGCAACAAAAAAACAGCTCCGCCACTGTGCTGAAGAAGAGATCCC
>CAZCZK010000044.1:0-16081 GCA_964503195.1 uncultured Methanoregula sp. | reverse complement strand
GCCAGGGGCGTCATCCTACCAACAGGAAACTCCGGAAAACAGCGAGGTGATGTGAGCGGAGCTGGCGTGAGCCTGCGGAGACGAACATGACCGAGCGTCTGCCTACCAACCGAGCAGCGGAAGATCGCCGCCCGCGTCGCACGCTTCGCACGACTTCGCCGTGCTCGCACCGCTCCGCGACCGGCTCGCTTTGTTCTGTACATCTGTCGGGAAGCCCACGCGGCGAGGGGCCTGGGGCCCCTTTGAGCGTAACCCCTTAAATTGATACTTTTATCGACGAAAATATGCGCGGGGATTTTGAGTACATTATGGAAATGAACGAATTTTTAAAGAGGGATAGCGAATAACTACTCAGTAACAGATTATTTCCAGAAAAATTTCACAAAAGTTGAAAAAATTGTAGAATCGAACATCATGTCTCGGTGCTCGGCTGAGGCTCTTTTATTTTTGTTCATATCACCGAATGTAATCCTTGAGATCTCTACCCGATTGTTTTATCATGCTGCCCCCATATCACGTACCGTGAAATTCTGGTATGAATCGGATAAGATAATTTGAAAAATAATTCACAGAGACTCGAATATTGAAGATCTAATAAAAATGAGAGCGAATTTTTATGTTTATGAGATACGATTTTAGTACCTTGAAGAGCAGGAATATCCCTTGAAAAATCGTAAAATGAGGTTGCATTACAGTGGTGCATTGCTTATGTTTATTTATGGGTAAAACAATAGGAGGGGTATTAACCAGTTTTAGAGGGTTCTGGTGGATGGTTATTGAGGGAATCTGCTTAAAAGAACGTAGATGTGTGAGGTAAAGAGAATGGAAACGAAATCAATGAAACTGAAGCTGCCTATGACTGTATTACTGGTTTCAGTGTTGGCCATAATTACTGTCATGCCGGTAAGTGCTGATTCGTCATGTAGTATATCTAAATTCTATGATTCCAATGCCAATGGCCTTTACGACCAAGGTGATGAGTATATGGAAGGGTGGTTGGTTAACGTCAATGGTGTACCATACTGCACAAAGGTACCTCCGGGAACTGTGGTTTTTCCCAGTGGGATCACCACCATAAGTGAATACGATCCCATTCAAACCAACTGGATGGCTACGACCCCGAAAACAATTGTACTCCATCTCGAAGATAAATGGACGTCCCACGATTTCGGCAACGTGTGCCTGGGACCAGGCGGCGGACTGACCCCCGGCTACTGGTCGAATAAAAACGGTCAAACCAGCTTCAACACCGTGATTCAAACGAGGCTGGCGCTTGAAGCACTCACGAACCTTAACCTGTGGACATATAATAAGAAAACGGGCATAGCGAGCGAATTCAACCCTCAATCATACGCGGGATTCAAGGCTTGGCTGCAGGCGCGGGACGCGGTCGACATGAGATATCAGCTTTCTGCCCATCTGGCGGCCATGAAATTGAACGTTATTGCCGGCTTCGTTGATGAGGATGCATTGGTCTACATCAATCCAGCAATCGGTTACAAATCAATCGGTGATCTGACTTCTATGGCAAATGATGCGCTTGGTGATTCTTCATCAACCCGAGATTATCTTGAGCAGTTAAAGAACGCACTTGACAATGCAAACAACAACAAGAACTTTGTCCAGTCGGAACCGTGTCCATATACCTTTGCAGAGGCGACCTGTCCATTAACAGGAATGCAGGTATCCGGAGATTCTCAGATCGCTGCTCCTGAGTTTCCCACCATGTTCCTGCCTGCAACCATGATCATCGGGATGCTTGGAGCCGTGCTGCTCATCCAAAAAACCAGAAAGAATTAATCTTTTTTTTAAATTTCATGCTATGCATAACCTATCCTTTCCTGATCACATTATTATTCAAGACCGGCAATGATAATGCAATTTTGAGAAAGAAAGGTGATGTAGGAATTGGACAAAACGGGTCAACCATGACAGGGCATAAAAAAAACAAGAGTTTATAGTTCGCATAAAACATATGTAATCAACGACTCCCTGTGTGAAAGTGCATGAACAAGCAAATCAGCTACTGGTTACTGCCCATACTACGGGTAATCTTTCTCCTGGTAATCGTTACACCGGTTGTCGCTGCAGATACCACTTTTTTTTCGGCGGGATCTGCTCAACAGGGGACCTCTGATAACGGCTTCTATATCCTGCAGAGCACGGAGAACAGCACAATCTATTTTTTTGAGACCGGAACCAATGCTCCGGTCTGGTCCTTTACCATTCCGGGAACCATCGGGTCAGTTGCAATCGCCGGCAATGGAAACTTTGTTGCCGTTGGATCCGACAGCGGGAGGATCTGGCTTCTGGATCAGAAGGGAAATGTTGTCTGGAACAAATCGTTCGGAACCGCCGGGTTCAAATCAATCGTCTTTTCACAAGACGGCCGGTACCTTGATGCTTCAGATTTCCTGAACCGGGCATATTACATAACGATAGAAGGAAATCCTGCTACCCGTCCTGTAGCCCCCACGAGTACATGGGTTCCATCAGCAACCCGTTCAGTACCGGCGGAACCAACCCCATCAAATCCTGACCTGTCCGGCATTGGATCCTTTCTCCTCTCCAATCTGAACCTGATCCTCGGGATAATTCTCGGTATCACACTTGCAGGAGTTGCCGGGTATGGAATCTCACGTGGGGGATACCGGCAACAGGGGCTAAAAGCACTTGGCAGGGATCTCTTCACTCTGCGAGGTCTGACGACCGTTTCCCTTCTGCTCATGCTGGTCGGCCTGCTATCTCCCTATTATCTGCCTGAGACGTACCAGGGCATGATCCAGTACGTTTTCAGGACAGGCATCGTGTTTTTCGCTACCGCATATTTTCTGTATGCAGTTAACTGCTGGAGTTCAGACCACCAGATACCCGCGGTTTTCATGCTTACGCTTCCTCTCCTCATGAACTTCTACGCGACCTCGAGGATTCCGGCAATGACCAGTAATATCATCTTCAACCTCTTTATCCAGCTCTGTGCTTTGGCATTAATTTCAGAAGTGGTGTTGTTTATCAGTGATAAGGTGAAACGGGGCTTCGAATACACTATCCTGAAAAAAAGAAGACCGTCCCGCCTGCTTTTTATCCCGAATACCTTCTATATCATCACCGGAATACTGTTGTTGTCGGTACTCCTGGTCACCAGTGGATGACCCGCGGTCCGGCCAATGATGGGGGACCGCCGTTCCTCCGCATTCTCCCGCCAGCAGGGACTCGGACTGCTCGATGCAGAATGTGTCGCAGAGCATGATCCGCGGCACGGATTCCGGGGCGCTCGTTATCCCGATACGTTCATCCAGCCAGACAATCATTCCCCTATCCTGTTTTCACCGGTATTCTCGTTGTTGCTGCAGGACCGGTGGGGAAAAAACTTCGGGCTCCCGGATTTTTTTGGTTCGGGGCACTGTCTCCAGGGTCATGGGATTATGCCATCCCCACAACGCTACCAGGGTCACGACCCCCGGGAACCCGAAACAATCTGCTTCCCCATGACAGAACAGAACGTGGTTAAAAATCCGGCAACTTCAGGGTCATCCTTATATTCGATAAGTGTTTTTGACAAAAAACTCATCTCATTGCCCTTTTTGATAACCTTGACGAGCCCGAAGGGTTTCCCCCCGTCCCGGACCATAGCATTCAACCGGGGAAGCCTGTCAGGATCCCCATGAAATATGAGCTTGCATCCATGCTCGAAACCGACGACAAGGGCAATGGCTACTTGATCATAGCGTGCATCGCGGTTGGTACCAGCATTATCCAGGTCCTGTATGACCTCTGAGGTGGTCCGGGTCAAGTCTTCTCCCCTGCCTTCCGGATTACTCCCGGATGTACAGCACCATGCCTTACAGGTCTCCCCACCGGGTCAGAGGAGCTTTTTCCCGGTCCCCGTTTTTTGGGATGAATATGATTCATGATCCGTTCAACCGCTCCACGAATCTCCTCTCCTTTGAACGGTTTTACAATAAACGCAGCCGGGAAGGTTTGTATGGCCTGTTCAAACCTCTGTTCATCAGTATACCCGGTAATATAGACGAAAGGAATCCCGAATTCTTTGTTGATATGGTCTGCGAGCTCGACACCATTCATCGATCCCCCGAGAACTATGTCAATAAACACGATATCCGGCAAGGTCTTTTGGATAACACGGATGGCATCCATGCCGTTGTCTGCCTCCCCGCAGGGAGAGTATCCGTACTGTTGAACGAGAACCGTAAGAAGGGCACGGATATCCGGATTATCTTCAACTATGACTATCCGAACCTGTTCGCCGTAATGTATCGTGTTCTCTCTTTTTTCCATTTTTTCACACCGTTTGTCCCTTACGAACGATACTTTCCACTGGTGTTCCGGCCTTTTTCGGATACTCTGTGGGAGATGAGGGCGGGTGTACCGGATCCCGTTCTTCGGGTTTTTGCCTGTGTTCGTTCATGAACAGATTCACGCCGCTTACCCGGGTCACCCGCACGCGGGTACTTTCTTCCCCACTCAGACGTGCAACGTTTTTTTCCCGGGTCACCTGGATCATCGCGTCGGGAATCGTCTCGACAGATGATTTCCCCCACGTACCATCAACGATTATTGCGTGCGGATTACAGCTGATCATTTCCCGGAAACTCCTCAGATCATGGACTCCGTCATCAGGGAGCGGCAGGAATGCTGTCATGGTGTATACGTACCTCCAAGCGCCATAAGGAACAGGGCAAACAGCAGGACAAGGAGGAAATATCCTGTCATGATAATGCTGGTTTTAAGGGCAGCAGGTACATCAAGCGACTCGCGGCTGATGGTGTACGAGACAATGCCGGGGACAATGGTCCCGACTGTAAGAGACGTACTATTTTCATATACAAGCAGACCTGCCGAACAGATCAAAATACTGGTACAGACTATCGAAACGGCAAGGTTCAGCGTGAGCAATCGCTGTCCATAGAGCAGGGTCCTTTGTGCAAGAATAGTCGTCCCCGCCAGACAGAGAGCTGTTGACAGGAGAAACACCGGGAGCATGACCGGATTTTCCAGGGTATAGATAACCATGATGGGAAGATCTATGACACCCCCCACACTATACCGGGTCAGTTCGTATACCAAAAAACCAAGTATTAACCCGAATAATAAAGTAAAAAGCTGTATAAATGGTTCCATACACAATAAACTAAAAGGATATCTATATATATAGTTGTTTGCATTTAGCAAAAAATGGTTTATTTGCACATTAAAGTATAAGAATATTGAGTGGAAATCACCTATTGATATAATGATAAAATAAGGATATTCCAGATTATTTGATACAGACGGATTTTTGTATCCCGGATTCTGTATCCGTTTCCCGTTCGATGAACCCTGCCTGTTCCACGGCCTGAAAAGCCGGACTCCCCAAGGGTGCCTTGAGAACGACTCCAGTGTACGATGAGGATCATGAAAACAAACAGATACATATCTTTCAGGATAAAAACAGATGTAGAGTTCCGGTATCTGAAAAAAAAATTGCTCCCTACAGGCGAACGGGGAAGGTTTCCTATGAAAAAAGCGTTTATCACCGGTATAACGGGACAGGATGGCTCCTATCTTGCGGAATTACTCCTCTCCAAAGGGTACGAGGTGCATGGGTTAATCCGGCGTTCATCAACCTTCAACACAAGCCGGATCGATTCTGTTTATATCGACCCGCATGATCCGAATGCACGATTGTTTCTCCATTATGGCGATCTCTCCGACTCCGAACAGATCGCAAATATCATGTATACTATCCGGCCGGAGGAGGTCTACCATCTCGGTGCCCAGAGTCACGTGAGGGTCAGTTTTGATACACCGGAATACACCGGGAATGTGACGGGACTGGGAACAACGCGGCTGCTCGAAGCAGCACGGCGGAGTAATTACCCGGTGAAGTTTTACCAGGCCTCGTCGAGTGAGATGTTCGGTGCTGCACAGCCGCCCCAGAGAGAGGTCACGCCCTTTCACCCGAGGAGTCCGTACGCCTGTGCCAAGATCTATTCCTACTGGATGACCCGCAATTACCGGGAAGGGTACAACCTCTTTGCCGCAAACGGCATCCTCTTCAACCACGAATCACCCCGCCGGGGTGAGACGTTTGTCACCCGGAAGATTACCCGGTCAATTGTCCGCATCCTCTTAAAAAAAGACCAGTACCTGTACCTCGGAAATCTCAACGCAAAACGGGACTGGGGCTTCGCACCGGAATACGTTGAGTGCATGTGGCGGATAATGCAGCAGGAGACCGCTGATGATTATGTTATCGGGACCGGGGAAACACATTCCGTCCGCGAGTTCCTCACGGAGGCGTTTGCCTACACGGGGCTTGAGATGGAAGACCATGTCAGGATCGATCAGAAATATTTCCGGCCAACAGAAGTCGAAGTCCTTGTTGCAGATCCTTTTAGGGCAAACCAGAACCTTGGATGGAAACCACGCATCCGGTTCCACGACCTTGTGCGGATCATGGTGGATGCTGACATGAGAGCTGCAGGACTAAAACCCATCGGCGAAGGGGATGCGGTCCTGGATGAGAAATTCCCTTCACGATGGTGGAAGACGGACTGATCTCCTCACCACCACACCCGGGCAGTTCCTCATCACCAAAAAGATGATGATCAGTATTAATCCGTTCTCCTGACTACACTACATAAAAGACACTGGATGGTGGTGCTCATGACATTCTGGTCGGACAAAAAAATTCTCATCACCGGAGGAGCAGGCTTTTTCGGGTCACAGGTCGTCAGGCAGCTGATAGAAAAAGGAGCCTCCCGAAAGAATTTCCTGATCCCCCGCAGCAGGGAGACTGACCTGAGGCAATATGATAGCTGTGTCAGGGTAGTAAAAGACCAGGATATGGTAATCCATCTCGCAGCGAAAGTGGGGGGCATCGGGTATAACCAGGCATATCCCGGGGAGCTTTTTTATGATAATGCCATCATGGGGATCCAGCTGATCGAAGCTGCACGGAAGGAGAATGTGGAGAAATGTGTTATTGCCGGCACGATCTGCGCCTATCCCAAATTTACCCCCGTCCCGTTCCGGGAAGAGAATCTCTGGGAGGGTTACCCGGAAGAGACCAACGCTCCCTACGGGCTTGCCAAGAAGATGCTGCTTGTGCAGTCCCAGGCATATCGCCAGCAGTACGGGTTCAATGCGATCTATCTCCTGCCGGTGAACCTCTTCGGCCCTGGTGACAATTTCAACCCGGAGAGTTCTCATGTAATTCCGGCCCTCATAAAAAAATTCACTGAAGCAAAAAAGAAGAACGATCCGTCCGTGGAGGTCTGGGGTACCGGGGCAGCATCCCGGGAGTTCCTCTATGTCGACGATGCCGCGCGGGGGCTTGTCCTTGCTGCCGAACACTACAACAAACCTGAGCCGGTGAATCTGGGGTCCGGTATGGAGATTACCATACAGGAGCTTGTAGAGCTTATCACCGAACTGACAGGATACAAAGGAGAGATACACTGGGACCGGACGAAACCGGACGGCCAGCCAAAACGGTGTCTTGACGTAAGCCGGGCAAAACGTGAGTTCGGATTTGAGGCCCGGATGCCGTTCCGGGAGGGGCTGAAACGGACGATTGACTGGTACGAGATGCATCGCGGGGACGCGGACACGGTGCACAGGACCGCAGATCATTGCTGAACAGCCTGAAGAGAGGATCCACTGGTTATGAAGATTTCAGTTATTGGCGGGGGATATGTTGGTCTGGTCACCGGCACCTGTTTTGCCGGGTTCGGGCACCAGGTGACTATCATCGAGATCGATCCGGAAAAGACCCGGGCAATCAATGAAGGACGTCCCCCTATCTACGAAGAGGGCCTGGAAAACCTGCTGAAAAAGAATGCCGGGAAACGAGTACGGGCAGAGAGCGGGTATGCATCCGTTGCCGGGACAGATATCGTATTCATCTGTGTCGGCACACCCCCAAACCCTGACGGGAGCGCAAACCTCTCCTCGATTCTTGCGGCAAGCCATTCCATTGGGGAGCAATTAGAAGGTACCCCGGGCTATTGCGTTGTTGTTGTCAAAAGCACGGTTCCGCCGGGAACCACGGAAACTATTGTCCGTCCTGCGGTTCTCAAGACCGCAAAAAAGACCGAAAACGAGATCGGGTTTGCCATGAATCCGGAGTTTCTCCGGGAGGGGAGGGCAGTTGCGGATTTCATGAGCCCGGACCGCCTTGTCATTGGCAGCGGCGATACCCGTGCCGGGGAGCGGGTGGAAGAGGTGTACACGTCCGTCAGCGCACCAGTGATACACACGGGCATTGCTGCCGCCGAGATGATCAAGTATACCTCCAACGCATTCCTTGCCACAAAGATCTCGTTTTCAAACGAGATTGGGAATATCTGCAAGAACCTGGGTATCGATGTCTACGAGGTGATGAAAGGGGTCGGGCTTGATCCGCGCATCGGACCGCTCTTTCTCAATGCCGGGGCCGGGTTCGGGGGAAGCTGCTTCCCAAAAGACGTTTCAGCGCTCGTCTCGCTTGCAGAACGTGCCGGCGAGAAACCGTGCTTGCTGCAATCCGTCCTTGCCGTCAACGAGCAGCAACCCTTTCGTATGATCAGCATCCTGAAAAAACGGACGGGCTCCCTGGCAGGCAAACGGATTGCCGTTCTTGGCCTTGCCTTCAAGGACAATACCGATGATATCCGGGACTCGCGGGCAGTCCCGGTAATCCGGATGCTGCTGGAGAGCGGTGCCCGGGTCTCGGCATATGATCCGATGGCAGTCCGGAATATGAAACATATTTTCCCGGCCATTGAGTATTGTGCAACTGCTGCTGATGCACTGCGGGGAGCCGATGGCTGCCTGGTGATGACCGAATGGCCGGAGTTTTCCCGCCTTGACAAAGAATTTGATCTCATGGCACACACCATTATCATCGAAGGCCGGCACATCCTCTCCCGGCAGGACCGCGAGGGGATATGCTGGTAAACGGGGCACGCTATCCGGTGAGGGATGCATGACAAAAATACCGGGCATACGAAAGGTCGTCATTCCTGCAGCGGGACTCGGGACACGTTTTTTACCGATGACGAAGGCCCAGCCTAAGGAGATGCTCCCGGTTGTCGACAAGCCGGTCATCCAGTATGTTGTGGAAGAGGCGATCCTCTCGGGTATCGAGGATATCCTGATCATCACCGGGCGCAACAAGAGGGCTATCGAGGATCATTTCGACCGGTGTTTCGAGCTGGAAGCGAAGTTCACCATGCAGGAGAACAACCAGTTCAAGGACTCGTTGCAATCCCTCTCGGATTTTCCGGACATCCATTTCATCCGGCAGCGGGAGCAGATGGGACTGGGTGATGCCGTGCTCCATGCCGAGCGCCATTGCGATAACGAACCGTTTGCCGTGCTCCTGGGGGACACGATCTGCATCTCTCCCAAAAATGCCAGGCCCTGCACCCGCCAGATGATGGACGCCTATGACCGGTATCACCGCCCTGTCATTGCTGTAGAGGAGGTTCCGGAGAACAAGATCAAGGATTACGGCATCATTGACGGCAGGGAGATAGAAAACGGCGTGTATGCGATCAACGATATCGTAGAGAAGCCGGCACCGGAGAACGCACCCTCGAATCTCGGTGCGATCGGGAGATATATCCTCACTCCCGAAATATTTCCGTTATTGCATGCCATACCTGCGGGATATGGGGGGGAGATTCAGCTCACGGATGCGCTCCGCCGGCTTGACAGCCCCCTGGGACTTGTCACGAACTGCCGCCGCTTCGATATCGGCGACAAACTGGGTTGGATGAAATCCAGCATCGAACTGATGCTTGAACGGGAAGAGTTTGCGAGAGAACTCCGGCCGTTCTTATCAACGCTCCTGAAAGGGAGTAAACCATGACGTTTGATATCCGTGCAGAACTGGATACCATTCAGAACGATATTGGACAGATATCCTTTGAAGACCAGCGGGTCCTCGTTACCGGTGGCGCAGGATTTCTTGGTTCATGGCTGTGCGAGACCCTGCTCAACCTCGGCGCACAGGTCACCTGCATCGATAACTTCGCCAGCGGGCAGATGTGCAATATCCAGCACATGAGAGGCAACGAGCTGTTCCACTTCATCAAGCACGACATCTCGGTCCCCATCACCCTGGATACCCATCTTGACTATGTTTTTCACTTGGCAAGCCGGGCATCACCGTTTGAGTTTGAGCACTATCCCATCCAGATCCTCAAGGCAAATACCATGGGAGTCATGGTTGCACTGGGAATCGCAAAAAAGCATTCTGCACGGATCGTCTACACGTCCACGAGCGAGGTATACGGCAATCCTGCAATCGTACCGACACCGGAAACCTATCACGGAAATGTAAATCCGATCGGACCACGGGGTTGTTATGATGAGGCCAAGAGATGCGGTGAGGCATACGTGATCGCATACCGGCGCCAGCATCATCTCAACACCCGCATTGCCCGGATTTTCAACACGTACGGTCCGCGTATCCGTGTGGATGGCATCTATGGCCGGGTCATCCCCCGGTTCATCGATCAGGCACTGAAGAACCTGCCCCTTACCGTTTTCGGGGAAGGTTCACAGACCCGGAGTTTTACCTATGTGACCGACCAGATCGAGGGACTCCTCCGCCTTGCTGCACTCGATGCTGCCGAAGGGCAGGTGATCAATATCGGCAACGTGAACGAGATACCGGTCCTTGAGCTGGCAAAGAAGGTGATTGCCCTGACCGGATCAGAGTCATCATTGTCCTTCCGCCAGTTACCGGAGGATGATCCGCTCAGGCGAAAGCCTGACATCTCGCGGGCAAAAGAAATTCTCGGGTGGGTACCCCGGACTTCACTTGACCACGGGCTCGACAGGACCATTACGTGGATGAAAACCCGGGAGGTCCTCCCGGTGCAATCCTGACAGAACCGCCATGATTTTTTTGTCGGCGTTCACGGCAAAATAATTTAATGTCGACAGAGTGACAAAATAAGAATACATGAAGGGACTATTTTTTCCATGTCCTCAAATCTCAGTATCAGCTGGCATAATACACCGGCCCTCATAAAAAACAGTACCGGGGGAGAGCGCACTTTGGATCATTTCGGGGATCAGCGGGGGACCGGAGCGATAGTACGAGATGAGCTCCTGACTTGTTTATTTTTATGGAAGGGATAACTGTGGTTTTTTTCAGGAAACTCTTGTCAGATTTCATGAACATCGACCCGATCCAGCGGCAATCCCTGCTCTCATTCGGTTCTCTTCTTGCCATAACCGGCATTGGATATGTTGCAACATTCTATTTCGCCCATTATCTCGGGCCTGCAGTCCTCGGTGCCTATTTCCTGTTCCTTGCATATTACGGGATCTTTGATCTGATTGGGGATGGCGGGTTTGGAGGAGCTGCCGTTAAAAGGATCAGTGAGGGGAAGGCACAAAACGAATACTTTACTGCTTTTTTTATCCTGCGGATGGTTCTTCTCTGCCTCTCTATTGTCACATTCATGGTGATCTCCCCCTTTTTGGCTGGACTGGAGAGGAACGGACTCCTCTCCTGGCTGATCATCGCACTTGTCGCCGGGTCTTTGGCAACGATTACCGGAACAAACCTCTACGGAACGGCACAGGTCGGAATCCTGCAGATCAGCAACCTGTTCAATACAATAATCAAAACCCTGGTCCAGATCCTGGCTGTGTTCATTGGTTTTGGTATCGGGGGTCTCGTTGCCGGTTTCATTGCGGGACTGATCGCAGCAATCGTTATTAACCTGGGATTCATCCGGCTGAGTCTCACCCACTGCGATCGCTCCCACTTTACCGGACTTTTGTCTTTTTCCATCTGGACATTTCTTTCATCCGGGGGTCTTCTCATTTTTACGTATGCTGACACGATCCTCATTGGCATTTTCATGACAGAAGCCGATGTCGGGATTTACCGTGTTTCGTTCCAGCTGGCATCGATTGCATCTTTTCTCCTGCTCGCATTTCATACCGTTTTATTCCCCCGGATCAGCAGGTGGCATGCGGAAAAACAACTCTCTCTGGTTGAATATTCACTGACACGGGCTCTCACCTACTCATTATTTCTGGCCATCCCGGTCACCGCGGGGGGGATTATCCTGTCTGAAAAATTACTCTCCTTTTTCTATGGATCTGCATTTGAAGCCGGCGGACAGGTCCTCATAATCCTGCTGTTTGTCCAGATCGCGAACATTTTCATGTACCTCCAGACAATGTGCCTGAACGCTATGGATATGCCCAGAGTATCATTTTATATCACATTGGTTTCAGCGATTCTGAATATACTCTTAAATATCCTGTTGATACCACACCTTGGTATTTCAGGCGCCGCTCTGGCATCACTTGCAACAATATCGATGACCGCAGTCCTCGCTTATGGAGTGCTTAAATCTCACATCCGTATCCGCATCGACAAGAAATCCGTCTTGAATATCAGTATCTCGGCATTAATCATGGCTATCTTTGTATGGATGTGTGCGTTTGTATTTCCGATAGAGAATTTTTTCAGTCTTTGCCTGACGATAACCTTGGGTGCACTACTGTATTTCATTGCGGTACTCTGGATTGACCGCACGATCAGGAACGATCTGAAAACATTCCTGGACACCATGAATTTTCCCCTTATCCCATGAGAGGAGAAGAGTAATAATGGATCGACTATCGATCGGTCCCACAGCATTTCTTTTATCGCTCAGGGAAATTTTTAGGAATGGTAACCATGCCGATACGCCAATGGCTACAACCAGAATTTCAATCAGTGCGTACCCCTGAAAAAATGGTCGGTACTCTGTCTAAAAACCGCTTTTTTTAGACCGTTATGATTTATATCAAAAGGCAATGACCTATTAAGCACCACCTAACAAAAGGATCGGGAGTCCTCGTTGATACAACACAGGTCTGATAGGGGAAGATCCATTGCCTGATGTTTTACCGTAAAAGATCCTCCCGGCATGGTGGAAAACAAGAATCTGAACGATATTATGACAACGAATAAAATTAACGTCCCCGTCCTGTTTCTTATCTTCAACCGCCCGGATACAACCCGGCAGGTTTTCGATGAGATCCGTAAAGCACAACCTGATAAATTATATGTTGCGGCTGACGGACCCCGGAAGGATCGACCTGCTGATTATGATCTGTGTACAAGAACCCGGGAAATCATACAGCAGGTGGATTGGAAATGCAAAGTATCCACGCTATTTCGTGAGGAAAATCTCGGGTGCAAACGTGCTATAAGCTCTGCAATCGACTGGTTCTTCTCGCATGTTGAGGAAGGGATTATCCTTGAAGATGACTGTGTCCCGGACCAGAGTTTCTTCCCGTACTGCCAGGAACTGCTCGAACGCTACCGGAATGATGAACGCGTGATGATGATCTCCGGGGATAATTTCCAGTCCGGCTATGATAGAACTGAGGTGAGTTATTATTTTTCCCGGTATGTTCATATCTGGGGGTGGGCAACCTGGAAACGAGCGTGGAAGTATTATGATGTTGAAATGAAGATGTGGCCCGAAATCCGTGAAAAAGGGTATCTCAGTGATATTTTATCAGAAACCAGAGCGGTGAAATACTGGAGATCGGTTTTTGACGCGGTCTATCATGGAGAGGTTAACACCTGGGATTACCAATGGGTCTTTTCATGCTGGATTCAGGGGGGGTTATCAATCACGCCGAATCGTAATTTAGTGTCAAATATCGGATTTGATGAAAACAGCACCCATACCAAAGGAGATACTGTTTTTTCAAGATTGCCCGTAAAGAATATCCAATTTCCTCTGGTCCACCCGAATTACCTTATCAGAGATTCCATTGCGGATAGACATACAGAAAAGATCTGGTTTTCATCATCCATTCAAGGGGTTATAAGATCAAAATTCACGTTAGGGCTGAAAAAGATAAAAAAGATATACTCATAAGGAGCGATTATGGAAAAGACATGTACTATCTGCGGGTCTCCCATGGATCCGGTTTTTTCGGGTACAATTTTAAAAAAATATGTGGTTCAGTATTTCCAATGTTCTCGTTGCGGTTACGTTTGCACGGAACAGCCATACTGGTTGGATGAATCCTATAAAAATGCAATAACCATGACGGATACCGGCATAGTATCGCGGAATATTGATGCATCAAAAATTTCATCCTGCATAATATTTCTCTTTTTGAAAAAAGATCAGAAAGGCCTTGATTACGGGGGGGGATATGGAATTCTGACCCGCTTGATGCGGGATATTGGTTTTGATTTTTACTGGTGGGATCCCCACACAAAGAATCTGTTCGCACAGGGGTTTGAAAATCCCAGACCGTGCACAGCTGTAGAAGTGATCACTGCTTTTGAAAATTTTGAACATTTTGTTAACCCACTCGACGATCTGGAAAAGATTTTTTCCCTATCGCATAATGTCATTTTCTCTACCGAGATGTTGCCAAATCCGCTCCCAAAACCTCATGAGTGGTGGTATTACGGATTGGAGCACGGACAACATGTTTCGTTTTACTCAAAAAAGACTCTCCAGACTATCGCAGAAAAATTTGGCGTGTTTTGCTATTCGTATCATAACCTCCATTTTTTTACCCATAAAAAGATCAGTAAACCGTTATGGGTGTTTGTATGTACATTTGGCATCCGGTTCATGTTCCCGTTCATTCAATTAACAATGCATAGTAAAACCGTTGATGATATGCATTTTCTCAAATGACATGGCGACACGTACTATGAAAATCCTCTACGATCACCAGATATTCTCCCTGCAGAAGTATGGTGGTATTTCCCGTTCTTTTTGTGAACTGATGATGCGGTTTTCAAAAGATCCTGCCGTGGATTTTTCTCTTGCCCTGCAGGTATCCTTCAATGAACATCTGCTCGGCCTCCCTGAGCTGGATTCGCACTGGTCAAAAATGAGCATCCTGAATTCATACCCCCGCATTTGTTCTGCCGTGAATAAACCAATGCAATACGAAAGTATACGCACGGTTCTTACGAACGTGCTGGTATATATTAATCAGCGGGAATCAGAAAGGCTTTTAAAAAAACAGGATTTTGACCTTCTTCACCCGACATACTATGATTCGTATTTTCTGAGATCCCGTAAGAAAAAACCTTGTGTCATTACTGTGCATGACATGATACATGAGATCTTTCCCGATAACTTTCCTCCCCATGATCCGATACGTACCTGGAAAAAACAGGTTGTGGAAAATGCTGACGGCATCATCACGATTTCTCAGAGTACAAAATCAGATATTGTGAGATTTTTCAGGATCGATCCTGACAGGATCCATGTAATCTATCATGGGAATTCCTTTGACGAGCGCATGAACACCGCGGAATACGGCGGGCCGTCATCCCATACCGTTCACGAAAAACCCTTTATTTTATTTGTCGGGACAAGGTCCGGATACAAGAATTTTGATTTTTTCATCCGGGGACTGTCCCCCTTGTTGCACAAGAACGATCAGATGCAGGTATGCTGTGCCGGAGGAGGACCATTCACTATCCGGGAACGGGAGCTTTTCAAAGACCTGGAGGTGCCCAACCGGGTACACTATGTCCAGCCGGATGATCAGCTCATGAAAAAACTGTACACCAACGCCCTGGCTTTTGTGTTTCCGTCGCTCTATGAAGGTTTCGGCTTGCCGGTCCTTGAAGCGTTTTCCTGTAATTGTCCGGTCATTTTGAGTAATGCAAGTTCTTTACCGGAGATTGGTGGAGATGCTGCGATCTATTTCGATCCTTCTGATCAGGCATCCCTGACAAGTGCCCTGGAACAATTTCTTTCTGATGATTCCCTGCGGATGGAGTTAATCCTGAAAGGACATGAACGCCAGAAAATGTTTTCCTGGGAAAAAACCGCCAGGGAAACAAAAAATGTTTATGAAAAAGTGATAACCGGGTGACGATTGGAAAGGCTCGGTTGTTTCAAGGAGCCGTTCCCACCGTTTATTTTCATGAAGTATCTCAATCCGGGATGTTCTCAAGGAAAGGAATCGTTCGTTTTTCGCACATAGCGATAAAGAAGGGCGCCGGTATATTTTATGCAGCTCCCCGGATTCATCCGGAATCCCTTCCATAAATACCTCAGGCCGTCCTTGATCATCTTCG
>CAZCZK010000043.1:0-16483 GCA_964503195.1 uncultured Methanoregula sp. | reverse complement strand
TCTTTATATGGGAGTGCGAGATATTACATAAGGTAAAAGTGCCTCGGTAGGGTAGTGGACATCCTAGAAGCCTCCGGAGCTTTTGACCCGGGTTCAAGTCCCGGCCGAGGCGTCCTTTTTTGGAATTCTTTTTGGATCAATCAAACCTATAAAAAATTCACTACCATCATGATCCTGGTCACAAAACAATACCAAGATCCATCAGGCTTCGATTTCCAGATTTTTCTCTGGAAAAATCATGTTTTAAAAAGGAGGGATCTCACCAAAGACCCGGCCAGATGAATTCTTCAGATAAATCGGTAGAGCCTGTTAATGAAAACGCGGAACTGCCCCGCCGTATCACGAAGGGATCCTGGCGTGGGGAACCCTCACACACTTGTGATTTCAGGATTCGCGTGCGAACTCTTTGTTCATGCCCGTTTCTCCAGAGCACCCCCTTTCAACCTGACCCTGGCAGCGTAAGTAAAGCCCCGGCAGGCATCAGAATTTTTCCCGGGGTTCTCTCCAGAATATTAAAATCCAAAAAAATCACCAATAATTCGCAGCACCGGCACCGGCTTCGTTGCCACAACCAAAATCCTCTCCCTGGATCCGAAATCCACATGTTCGATACTTCAAATGGATACGGATATCTGGTCAATTATCGTTTCGGGACCGGGAAAACCGGAACTTCGTTGTTGGAACGGTGATCTCGAACCGGGCTCCATTACCCGGAATACCGGTCTCGATAATGGTGATACCGGTCAGGGAGAGGACCTCCCGGATAAGGAACAACCCGAACCCGGTGTTCTTTCCAAAACCTTTATCGAAGACCCGGTCCTTCTCGGCAGCAGGTATCCCAATCCCGTCATCCTCCCAAACGACTACGAGAGTTTTGCCGTACAGATGTGATGATACGCGGATACTGGTCACCCGCTGCCCGTGCCGGAGGGAGTTGTCAAGGAGGTTCGTAAAAATCTTTTCCAGCATAGGGTCGGCAAACACTTCCACCCCCTCCACATCGGCTATAAGGGAGACTGTCAGCAGGGCATGCGGGCGGGGTATGACCTTGTCGAGCGCTATCCACTGCGGCTCGTTGGTCCCAAGATCCTGGTAGATCCGGGTAAAATCAACCTGTGACCGGATCTCCAGGATTGCGGATTCCATTTTTCCCAGGTATTCATCGATCAAGGGATCGCTGACCTTCATTTCTGCAAGGGAAAGGTATCCGAGGATGCCGGTAATCTTGTTGAGGATGTCGTGCCGGGTGATGCCGGATAGCAGGCTGAGCTGGCGGTTTGCCTTACGGAGCCCCTCTTCGGCAATCTTTCTCCCGGTGATGTCCTGGTTCACACCATGGGCTTTGATGGTCCGGCCAAATTCATCTTTTACAATCCCGACACAGGTTTCAATGTACCGGATCTCGCCATCCATGCGGACAATACGGTATTCCTGTTTCGACACGTACTGCGGGTCAGTAGTTTTCCTTGCATTCTCATATTCCTGTTCAAGGATTTCACGATCCCCCGGGTGGACAATTTCCTGCAGGTATGCGTCCAGCGTCATGCAGGTAATGCCGTCCTGACCCTTTTTAGGACCACAGAGCGTTGAGAAACAGTTATTAAAAGTCAGAGTCCCCGTCCTGAGATCACATTCCCAGGTTAACAGGTTCGCAAGGTCCATAATATCCTCGAGCATACGCTGGCTTTTCCGGAGTGCCTGTTCAGTCCGTTTGAACTGAGTGATGTCACGGACAGACTCAATCGCCCCGACAAGAACACCGTCCTCTGAGTAGAGCGGGGATGCCGCGAACCACAGGTACTTCCCCGGTTTCTCCCCCAGGGGAGGAATACTAGCTTCTGCGAAGAGCGTCTCCCCTTCGCGTTTGATAAGGGGATAGGCCTCCTGTTGCAGGGACTCGTCATAATGTAGCATGAGATCGATAAGAATCGGACGTTTCCTGCCATAAAACGGCAATGCGTAACAGAAATCCCCTTTCCCGAGAATATCCTCTTTTTTGATACCGGTCATGATCTCAATCGCCTTGTTCCAGGAGACGACCTTCCCGTCAGTGTCGATCGCAAATGTCGCATCGGGTAAAAAATCAATAATGCTGGAAAGCATCCGCTGCGATCCGGCAGTCTGTTGCTGCAGGGCAACCATCGCTTCATATTGCCCGCGAAGCTCTGCCTCCTGTGCGATGATCTGTTCGTATGCTCCCTGTAGTGCGGTCTCTGCTTTTTTCCGATCGGTCACATCAATAGCGATCCCGAGGACAGCCTGCTGGTTGTTACCAAGCGTAGTGAAAGGGACCTTTGTTGTCTGGAGGGTGCGGTGATCTCCGGTTACATCAATATAGGGCTCATTGGGAACAAACTTGATGGTCCCCGTTCTGATGACATCACGGTTGTCTTCAAGCATCTGCCGGAGTTCGGCAGGGTCTGCATGAAAAGTTTCCAGGGATTTTCCCACAAGATCGTCAACAGTGGTATGGTATCTCCGCGCAAGAGCACGGTTGACCAGCAGAAAATTCCCATCCCAGTCATTCGCAAAGATCATGTGAGGTACCAGATCGATGATCTGGCGGAGCTGGGCCTCGTTCTGTTTTGCCGATTCCTCCGCTCGCCTTCGCATGACAGCATACTGAATCTTGTTTGACAGCTCGGCAAACTGGCTTCTCGGCTCCCCGCCTTTGTGGAGATAGAAATCGGCACCTTCATTCAGGGCCTGGATGACAACTTCCTCGCGGCCCCGTCCGGTAAACAAGATAAACGGGATGGTATTTCCTACCGTCCTTATCGTTTTTAACAGTTCTATGCCATCCATCTCCGGAATCTGGTAGTCGGAGATGATAGCGTCGTACCTTGTTCTGTTCATCAGGGTAAGAGCCATCACAGCGGATGTGGAGGTATCGACAACGAATTGTTCACTCTGCTCAAGGAAGATTTTGCCGAGCTCAAGCAGTTCGGGTTCGTCATCAACATAGAGAATATGAAACATGGGACTTTTATCCTGCGTGTTAATTACTACATGATTTTTATATTCTTGATATTTCCGATCCTGATGACCCTGCAGGTCATGGTATTCTTGTTACACACTATTCTCGTGCAGGAAATGGAACATCCCTGATATCCTCCAGAATACCTCGATAGTCCTGTAAAGTATTTCCTGGTAACCCTGGTCGCTGAAAGAAATCCTGACCCACCTTCTCCTGCCAAAGGGTTATTGTGCGGGGCCATTAAAAAAATTGAAAATGTGCACTGCAGAATTCATCCAGCAGGCGCTGACGCACTTTTCCCGAATGCGATGATACCAAAATACCTGCAGCATGTGGTGAGGTCTTGTTCCGCACGCCTGACTGGTAGTGCAGGTAGTGAGGCTTTTTGTGGTGAATTATAAAAAAAAAGGTAAATTCCTAAAGCACCGGTTTCTTTTTCAGCGCCGCCACGAGGAGTTGCACACCGGCTTGTACATCCTGGAGGTCGAGCACTTCCACGGGAGAGTGGATATACCGGGTAGGTGGGCTGATGGTGGTGCTCGGGATACCACCTTTTGTCAGGTGAATTGCTGTGGCATCGGTGGTTCCGCCATTTCCTACCTCCATCTGGACAGTGATCCCATGAGCGTCTGCGGCATCCTTAAGCCACCGCACAACCCTGCGGTCGGCGATGAGCCCGCGCCCGCTGGAATCGACAATGGTGATGACCGGCCCCTTGCCCATCTCTACGGGAGCGTCCTTCATTTCGATGCCGGGGTGGTCGCCGGGAATCGTTACGTCCGTCGCAACAGCAACATCCGGTTCAATTGTATACGCACTTGTCCGGGCTCCTTTGAGGCCGACTTCCTCCTGCACGGTAAAGACTCCGTAGACAGTTAAGGGGGATTTCATAGTCTGGAGGGTTTTGATCAGCATCGCTACGCCGGCGCGGTTGTCGAACGCTTTGCCGGTCACGCGGCTGTTTGCCAGTTCCCGGAATTCCCGGTCGATCGTGATAGGTGTCCCCACGTCAATACCGAGATGGGCGATCTCTTCCCGGTTGGTAGCCCCGACATCGATAAACATGTCATCGACCTTGACACCCTTCTTGCGCTCCTCATCGTCCATCATGTGTGGGGGCTTGCCGCCGATAACGCCATACACCGGGCCATCGGCTGCATGCAAGACCACGCGCTGGTTGTAGAGGGTTGGCCCGTACCAACCGCCAAGGGCAACAAAGCGGAGGAAGCCCTTCTCATCAATGTATTTGACCATGAGCCCTATCTCGTCCATGTGGGCAGCAAGCATGACCTTGAACTTGTTACCCTTTTTGACCGCGATCAGGTTGCCCATCGGGTCTTCGCGGATCTCGTCCACGCACCCTCTGAGTTCTTTTTTGATGACCGAATAGACGCTCCCTTCGCTGCCCGACACGCCGTGGGCATTGGATAATTTCCGTAAAAGTTCCTTAACCATTCTATCACCTCACAATTTTTTCAATACGTTCCAGTGCTGTCCTGATATTCTGTCGGGATGTGGCATAACTGAACCGGGTATACTCTGGTGCCTTGAGACCGAATGCTGACCCGGGTACGACAATTACACCGCTCTCAATGATCCTCTGCGTGAGGTCGGGCTTCATTGGCACGAATGTGTAGAATGCCCCTTCCGGCTTGGGGAAGTCAAATCCCATCTTTTTTAAGCCACCCCAGATGAGATCGCGCCGTGCTTCATACTCGTTGCGCATGACAGTAACCGCTTTCTGGTCCCCCTCGTATGCGGCAACGGCAGCGTACTGGGATATGGAGGTAGCGCACGCCTGGCAGTACTGGTGGACCTTGAGGCACTGGCCGATGATCTCCGGTGATGCTGCCAGGTACCCGAGCCGCCAGCCGGTCATCGCATAGGTCTTGCTCGTGGCATTGATCGTGATGACATTATCCCCGAACTGTGCGGCACTGTAATGCTTCTTGCCATAGATGAAGTGCTCATACACCTCATCGGAAACGACCGTGACGCCCTTGTCTGCAGCGTATTCCACGATCGCTTTTATCGACTCCCTGCTCTCTACTGCCCCGGTCGGGTTCCCGGGAGAGTTCAGGACAAAGATCTTTGCCGCGTCCATGAGGGTTTTTGCCTTTTCTACCTCAAGATGAAAGGATTTTGTCAGCGGGACACTGACCGGTCTCCCGCCGTTCATGGTTGCGAGCGCGGCATACGATACAAACCCCGGGTCCGCGCAGAGGACGCGGTCACCGGGGTTCAGGAGCGCCTGCATAACAATATGGAGCGCCTCGCTTGCACCTGCTGTGATGATCAGCTGGTCCGGATGGTATTTGATCCCGTTTTCCTGGCGTAATTTTTTGCTGATGGCAGCACGAAGTTCGGGGATCCCATTGTTGGGGGTATAGCCCGTCTTCCCATCCTGTATCGCCATGATAGCGGCCTCCTTGATGTGCTGCGGCGTATCAAAGTCCGGCTGCCCGAGACCGAGATTTATGGAACCCGGGCCTGCTGCCTCAAAGATTTTCCTGATGCCGGAGATCTCGATCCCCGTCACCCGATCCGAGAATTTCACATCCATGGTATACTTCCTCATCTATTCGATATTGGTATGCCTGTTTTTAAGGGCACTCTCATCAGTCTGTGTGATCTCCATCATACGGGAGATCACCGCATCGGCAAAGATCATGGAGGCGGTCTCAAACAGGGTCCCGAGCGGTGCAAATGACGTGTGGTTCCCCATCATCTGGCGAACCTCGAATTCTGCAGCTTCATCCGTTACCGCATCGCGGTGTTGTTCGATGATCACGATACTGTCAGCTATCTTCCCGATCCGTGAATCAGCATTGGACGTGATCAGACAAACCCTCCCGCCGATCCCCCTTGCTGTTTCTGCCAGGTCAGCTACCGTATTTGTTCGCCCGGAACCCGAGAAGATCACGATGACATCCCCCCGGTTCAGCGCAGGAGTAATCGTCTCTCCGACAACATATGCCTTGAGGCCGAGGTGCATGAGCCGCATGGCAAACGCTTTTGCCACAAGGCCGGACCGGCCGGCACCAATAACATAGACACGCTTTGCATTCAGAAGTTCATGGATGAACTTTTCTGTAGCCTGATCGGAGATGCCATTGGCAATACTCCGGATCTTGGATGCCATCAGCCGCATCATGTCCTGTACCCGTTGGCTCTCCATGCTTCCCGCACAAGAATGTATCTACAAACTAGAAGAGAATTTCGAAAGGGGAAATCCTGTGCGGGCCCGGATTTCTGAAAGTCCGGGTTTTCGCAGTCAGGATCGTTTGGTAAAAATTCGTACAATCCGGTAATTATCGCTCTGGAGAAGGGCATGAACTTCGTGGGTTCACGCCATAACAAAAAAAATCGCAGAGATGAGTGCCCCCCATTCAGTGAGCATCCCATGGCACGGCAGGGCAGTTCCGTATTTCCAGAATGCATACGGTTATTGGCCAGCCGCGGGGGTCCCCTTCAGGACAGCGGACATCGTCTCCGGAATACAGATGTGAGATGATTACATCCTGACGATACCGGGTTCGATATTCCTCACGGATGGTACCGCTCAATCGTTCCGGCAGGCACAAGCTTCCCGTTTTCAAGAATGGAGACCGCGCCGTGTCCACCACAGATAAGGCAGCGTTTCCCCTCTTTTTTCATTGCTTCGTCAGTCTCCTTGGCAAGGTCGAGAAGGTACCGGCGTTCCTGTGTAGCCCGGTCACTGTCCACGTTTACGGACGTAACAAGAAACGCGGCGAGCGAACTGTAATCTGCCCGCTCCTTTGAGAGGCTGGCAAAATTGATCAGACTGTCTGCGGCAAACAAGAGGCCCGAAGGCCGGGAATAGAGGAATACCATCCCGACGGTGTGTCCGCCAAGGCTTTCCAGGACATCAAGCGTGGTGTCGCCGATCTCTACCGTCCCGATAACCGGAAAAATCCCCCGTGTTGCGCTGCCGGGTCCATCAAAGCACCGGATATCCGACGGTATATGGAACTTCGAGAAGAGGTTGATCATCTTGGTGTAGAACGCTTCAAGAACCGAGTCTTCATTCCGTGAACCATAGGCACGGTTGTTGGTGCGGATAATATCGCGGGTACCCTGGTGCATCAGGGTCGGTACTTCAAAAAAACCGGCTGCGCCGCAATGGTCAGCGTCGGCGTGCGTGACAATGATACGGGAAAGGCGGGATATATCTGCAAGGCCGTACCGGGGAAGCATGGTCTCGATGTCATGGTGGTAAATCCCGTATCCGGTATCAACCATGACCATGTCCTCACCAGCCCGGATGAGAAAGACGTTTCCTCCGCAGGGGAGCTGGAAACAGTAGAGCATTGTCGTTTCGTTGATCAGGAATTTCTGTACGTCCGCATAAAAAGTGTCACCACTGGTTGCTTTCAGTGTCCTGCCGGTTATAAGCACGCTCTCAAACACCTTGCGGGGGTCACAGCCCCGGTCCATCAGTTCCTGGGCAATATGGTTGGTGCCGGCAAGGAATGAGAGGATGAAACTGTCTTCTGATTCCCCGATCAGTTCGCGGACTGCCTGGCCGTAGCGGACATAGAATACCGTGTCGTCGAGGCGTTTGCCGGTCGTATCGTATTCCAGGATCTCCAGACGGTACCGGGATTTCAGTTGATCCAGGAGCCGGTTCACTTCCCGATCCTGCTCAAGGTTCAGGCTGACCGTAAGCCGGTCCGGGTGCCGGCCCCGGTCATCGAAATCGATATAGGCAATATTGGCGCCTGCTGATGTCGTATACCCGAGGAATTCGAACAGGGCTCCGGGGCGGTGGGGAAGGAAGACGGCAAATTTCAGGAAGTTCAGAGGCTTTAAGGAAGTCTGCAGAAACCCGATCCTCTCCAGATCTCCGGTCATTTTCCGGTAGGATGCATCTGTTCCGGTCACTTCGTAAAAGACCGTCCCGGGATCGATGCGGCGATCGAACTGGATCCGGTTAATATTGCCATTATATTTTTTAATGATCTCTGCTGCCCGGTGGAGCGATCCGGGCGTATCCGGCATATGGGCAATAAACTGGAATTTTTTCACGGGAAGTCTCCGGGTTTTGTGTATACCCGTCTTCCGTATTCCACAATATACATTATGGTGCGAACGGCCGGGTAAATCCGGATCGGGTAGTAAAAAAGGGTATTTTTATGAACGCCGTAAGACTGCGGATGCAATAATGCCGGCCACGAGACCAGCAAGGATCGTGAACGGTGTAACCGGTGCCCTTGTCCGGGTAGGTTCAGATACCGGAGCTGATGTTGCTGCACCCGTCGCATCAGGGGTCTGGATAATCGATCCGCTTTGTTGCGTCATGATTGTCGTAACAGGCATGGTTCCTTCCGGTGTTACCACAGAAAGGACCGTTTTATAGGGTGTAGTAATGGAGGGGTTACTGACCGTGACCGTATACTGTCCTGGCTTCATGTCCCCGTGGAAACCATAGTTCAGATACCCATTGGAACCCACCGGGGATGTAAATACGTGCAGCACCTTGCCGGATGTATCCGTTACTTCAATCTTTGCAAAGGTGATATCCTGTTCTGCGGTCCCGATTAATTCAATATAATCACCCGGGTTTGACGGGTTCGGGGATACCCTGATAGAGAACTCGGGTTTTTTCAGCATGACCGTGGTGGTTGTGGATTGTTCCGGGTTGTTTGAATCCGTGGCAGTGAATGTATATCGGGCAGTCTGGAGTTTTTCCAGGCCGGGAACTGAAGACCCGTACCAGACATATTTCCACATGCCATACTGGTCGACCCCGACGGATGTCGCTGTTCCGGCAGGACCCTTGAGATTATTGACCGGAACGCCGTCGGACGGGAGACCCACACCGCTGATCTTCAGGAGGATCGTGTTCCCGAACGAGTTCCGGCCATCAAAGACAAAAGTATCCCCGACATAACCTCCGCCGGATCCCCGGTAAGCGATGGTGATAGTCCCGTTTTCAGCCATTACGGGCTGCAGAACGCAGACTGCTGCGCAGAGCAGCAGAAGAGAACAAAAAACGTTGTGTTCAGATATCATTCCCATTATAAAACCTCACAATAATGAAAATATAAACTGTGACAAGAAATACATTTTCATCAAGAGGATTGAACAGCCTCCGGTTTATTTTTTCTTCCAGGAGTACATCCCTTTTTTATCGAAGTGTGGCTTTAGGTATGCTTCCAAACCTTTGAAGAACTCAGTCAGGAAGATCTGATATTGCCGGGGGTTTTGTCCCTTTTCATTCGGATGCGCCCGCATCCCTTGGTGGGTGACTGGTGGCACAAGAGGGAGGACCCATTCCCCCGAAATCAGGGATTCCGCTACAAACGGATTTTTTGGATTTTTTACGGCATCTCTCCTGTTCTCCCCGTTTACCCTATAACGAAACTATTTCTATCATACCGGGTAACCCATGAAGAGAGAGATGCTATAAATGACCGACGTAGAGTTGGCAAGAAAACGGGGTGAAGAGCACCTGAAAGATGCCCTGCCGGCAATGAAGGAGATCTTCGCTTACGAGGACACAGCGTACCACCTGCCCATATCATTCGCGCTTACCGGCACTGCCGTGCATGACCTGAAGAGCGCACGGGACGTGTATGCAAAGACCGATAACAACCCACTCGTTGCGTCGGAGTGTCTTCTTGCGGAAAAAACTGCATTATCGGGAAGAGAACCTTCCCCGTACACGGGGTTCATTGGCGACACGGTTATCCGAAAACTCGGGTACTCCCTTGTTGACGGGAGCATCCTTGGTCTTGCTCTTGTGATCGGGGCACCCGACAGTCCCGGCACAGCGGCTGCTATCTGCCGGGAACTGCAGGAAAAATATATGCTCACATTCCTTGCCGGCCCGGTCATCCCCGCCCTGTCCGACAATGGCGTCAGGCTTGGTCTCGATTACCGTCTTATTCCTCTTGGATCGCAGCCGGCCTATGGCATTCATTTTGTGGATGTCATCGCCCGGGTAGCCATGATGTTTGGTGGAGTAACGCCCGGGGACGCGCACCGGCTCCTCGCCTATGCCGCGGAACGGGCAAAAGCGATTGTCATTGTATTTTCAGGACTCACTGATGACGAGATCGCGCTCGTGGACGGAATGCGGGTCCTGGGATTTCCTATCCTTTCGCTCGGGGACTACCGTGGGGGGGCGTGGATCCCCGCGGAGGCTGAAACGATCGTCCAAAAAGGGATGGAGCAAAAAGGCATCCGGGTCAATGTCACCGCTATTCCCATCCCGATGGGATGTTCCCCGGCATTTGAGGGGAAAAGTATACGGAAAGAGGAGATGTACGTGGAGTTTGGAGGCGGGAGATCCACCGCGTTTGAGTTGCTCCGCATGCTTCCCCCAGATCGTGTGAAAGACGGGCAGGTTACGGTAATCGGTCCGGAGATCGATTCCATGAAGGAGGGGTCGGCAAACCCCCTTGGTATCATCATTGAGGTCAGCGGTAAGACGATGAAGAAAGACTATGAGCCGGTCCTGGAGCGGAGGATCCATAACTTTGTCAATTATGGTGAAGGCTCCTGGCACGTTGCCCAGCGGGACCTCATCTGGGTCCGGATCTCAAAAGAAGTCGTGGCAAAAGGGGTGAAGATCGAGCATATCGGGAAACTGCTGGCGAGTAAATTCCGTATGGACTTCCCCCAGCTGCTCGATGCGGTTTCCGTGACGCTGATAACCGATCCGGAAAAAGTGGCCGGGGCAAGATTAGAGGCCGAGCACATTTATGAGGAACGTGACGCACGGATCAAGGGTATGCGGGATAATGATGTCAGCACCTATTATTCCTGCACGCTCTGCCAGACCTTTGCTCCCAATCATGTCTGCGTCATCACGCCGGAGCGGCCGGCCCTCTGCGGGGCCATCAGCTGGCTTGACGGGAAGATTGCGTACGAGATATCACCGTCCGGTGCAAACCAGCCGGTTGAAAAAGGTCCCGTTATCAATACCGAGACCGGCGAATTTGATGGAGTGAACCGGTTTGTCCGGAAGGCAAGCCACGGAGAGATTGACCGGTGCTCGCTCTATTCTGTCATGGAATACCCCATGACCTGCTGCGGTTGTTTCGAGGCGATCGCTCTCATGCTGCCGGAAGTTAACGGTATCATGGTGGTAAACCGTGAATTCAAGGGAGTGACCCCTTCAGGTATGTCGTTCTCCACGCTGGCGGGAACCATCGGCGGGGGCGCACAGACTCCCGGGTTTGCGGGCATCTCCAAGAATTATATCCTGTCCGACCGGTTCCTGCAGGGAGAGGGTGGTATCGAACGTCTTGTCTGGATGCCGTCCCCGTTAAAGGAGGAACTGAAAACCCGGCTCACAAAAAAACTTTCAGAAAAAGGCCTCGGGGGTTTCTTTGATAAGATCGCGGACGAGACCACAGCAATAACCATCGAGGAGCTGATGGTCTGTCTCGAAAAGGCCGGCCATCCTGCTCTGACCATGAAACCGCTGGTGTGATGGTGCCATGGTAACCGATGCACAATTTGGCTGGACCGGCACTATTGAGGGAGTCACACTCGGGGCAACCAGGTCAGAAGGGGGGACGCGCCGCATTTCCTACCGGATAGGTGGCGGCACGACCCTGCCGTTCCTGGAGAAAGATAAATCCTCCAAATCTCCGCTCATCGCGTTTGAGGTGTGTGACTATCCCCAGATCTGGTCACCGATCATACGGAATTACTGCGGGGATCTCGTAAACAACCTGGCGGAATGGACAAAGACGGCGGATGCGACGTACAAGGCGGACCTCATACGGTTGCACCTGAACAGTACCCGGCAACGGAACTATTCCGATATTCCGGCCGTGGGAAAAACCGTGGAGACCGTGCTTGCGGCAAGCAGCCTGCCCTTGATCATCGAGGGAAGTAATGAGCCGAAGATTGACAGCGAGGTGTTTTTACGGTGCGGGGAGACCGGCCAGGGGGAACGACTCCTTCTCGGTACAGCCGAAGCGGGCCACTACCGGAGCATTGCCGCAGCTGCGCTCGCTTTCAATCACTCGCTGATCGCCCAGTCACCCATTGATGTCAACCTCGCAAAACAGCTGAATATCCTTTTAAAGGAGATCGGCGTCCAGCGCGATCATATTGTCATCGATCCGTACACGGGAGCTCTCGGGTATGGATTTGAGTATTCCTACTCCGCGATGGAACGGATCCGGTATGCTGCCCTGAAGGGGGACACTGACCTTGCAATGCCCATCATCTGTTCAGCCCCCGATACCTTGAGTATCAAGGAAGTCCGGGAGGCAGATCCCGCCATACAGGACGCGGTTGCTGTCAGCTGGGAGTTTTACACGGGCGTTGCTGCTGCTGCTGCTGGAGCCGAGATAATCTGTGTCCGCCACCCGAAAACGATCGGCATGTTAAAGGAGGCCTTTGCCAGCATGAAAGCCCGGGCAAGGGCTGGGGGGGTGCAGTGATATGGCCCTCAAGGCGCTCGATATCTACAAACTGCTGCCGAAGAAAAATTGCAAGGAGTGCGGGGACCCGACCTGTCTTACGTTCGCCATGAAACTGGCCGGGGGGAAAGCCGATGTGGATCTCTGCCCGTACCTGGACGAACAGGCGAAATCCATCCTGGGCGCCACCACCCGGCCGCCAATCCGGCTCGTGCGGGTTGGGGTAGGCGAGAGGTTTTTCAAGGTTGGTGAAGAGACGGTCCTCTACCGGCACGAGAAGACCTTCTACCACCAGCCCGGTATTGTCTTCCGGGTCAGCGATACACAACCCTCTGCTGAAATTACCGCAGTAACCCGGCGTGTGCGGGACGAGATCATTACCCGCGTCGGAATGGATCTCCGGTTCAGCGGTATCGCGATCGAGAATACGAGCGGGTCTGCGGAAAGTTTTGCCCGGGCTGTTGCGACCGTCGAGCATGAACAGGCGCACCTGCCACCAGTGCTCATTGCAAAGGATCCTGCCGCCTTCTCCGAAGCCCTGGTCCACTGCGGTTCCTATCGTCCGCTCCTCCATGCAGCGAACGGGGAGAATTATAAGGAGATGTGTGCACTGGCGCGGCGGCACGGGTGCCCGCTTGTCATCCGTGCTGGAACCCTCGACGGGCTTGTCGAGCTCGTGAAAAAATGTACGGCTGAAGGGGTACAGGACCTGATGCTTGACCCTTCGCCGGAGAATCTGGGGGCATTCATCACCCTCTCCACGCAGATACGGCAGCTCGCTATCACGCGTTCTGTTCCCGAGCTCGGCTATCCTGTGTATCTTGATGCCTCGGCAACCGGGCTTGGCGATGCTGCGCTTGTACTGGGGATTGTGAAATTCGCATCGGTCATTGTCATCTCCCCACTCGCTCCGGGACCCTCGAAAGCTTCCCTGACACTCCGCCAGAATATCTACACTGACCCCCAGAAACCCATCCAGATGAATCCGGGCCTGTACCGCGTGGGCAATCCCGGACCGGACGCGCCGGTGCTGATGACCGTGAACTTCTCACTCACGTTCTTCACGCTCCAGGGATACCTGGAATCAAGCCGGGTACCCAGTTTCATGCTGATCGTAGATACCGAAGGGCTCTCTGTCCTCACGGCAGTTGCAGCAGGAAAGTTGAACGAAACCCTTGTCCGTGACTCCCTGAAAAAATTCAGCGTGGAGAATGAAGTAACCCACCGGAACCTGATCATTCCGGGCTATGCGTCACCGCTCTCCGGCAGAATCGGCGATGCCACTGGATGGAAAGTCCTCGTCGGTCCCCGGGACGCAGCCGAGATCGGAGAATTCCTGCAGGAAGAATGGAAGAAACAGACGTGACAGCGCTTTGGAATAAGGAATACGAAAACCACATTTTTTAACCCGGTCCCTTTTCGAGCATGCAGAATTTTTTTGGACTCCCGGTAAAACCTGATCAGCGAGCCCGGGTATTTTTTCCAACAAAATTGTCCTGACTGTCCGATATATTCTTGTTCCTGCCCGCTCTCCTTAATACATTCTCCACGGGGTCCTGCATCATGTCTCGGGGTGCATGGTATCTGCAGCGTGTACCTTACGGTATTCTGTGATATGTTTTCAGTTCCATTTTTTCTGTATACTTCCCGCATGCGAGACGCCACGACCGCAGGATATTTCATTCTTATATTCCTACTTAAGAGTAAGGTACCATGGCTATGCGCACCGTAACATTCCTTCCCGGTTATCGTAAGATTGAGGTAGTGCGGGGCACTACTATCCTTGATGCAGCCCAGCGGGCCGGGCTGAACATCAACGTTGTCTGCGGGGGACAGGGGAAATGCGGCAAATGTGTTGTTTTCATCCAGTCCGGCAGGACCGAGTTCGATGTCCAGAAATTCGGGAGGTTTTTCTCAAAGGAGGAACTCTCAAAAGGTGCATGCCTTGCCTGCGAGACCATCATCCAGGGGGATCTCCATGTGGTCGTTCCCGACAGCACCCTCATTCAGGAACAGAAGATCCTTATTGAGGGACAGGACACTCCCATTGAACTCCACCCGTCGGTAAAAAAATATTACGTGGAACTGCTCCCCCCATCCCTTGCGGATCCCTCCCCGGACCTCTCGCGGCTGTTATGGGGCATCCAGAAATGCGGCGGGCCGGTTGCGGAACAGATGTATGCCCCGCTCGAGGTGCTTCGTGAGATCCCCGCTATCCTGCGCCACAGTGACTGGAAGGTAACCGGGACCATCGGTCTCGTCCCCGGCGGGTACCGTCTCATCGATCTCCAGGAGAACGATACCTCAAAAAGGGTGTATGGTGCGGCAGTTGATCTCGGGTCGACTACCATCGTCGTCTATCTGTGGGACCTGATATCCGGAAAAACCGTCAGCGTTGCATCGAATTACAACAAGCAGATCAGCTGCGGGGAAGATATCCTTGCCCGGGTGAACTATGCCCGTAAAAACGGTCTCGACCGGTTGCAGGCACTCGCAGTGGAGAGCATAAACCAGGCACTTACCTCCGCCTCCAATATAGCAGGTATTGACCGTGAAGACATCTACGAAGTGGTGGTTGCCGGCAATACCGTCATGACCCATATCCTGCTCGGCATCGACCCGGCCTATATGATCGCAGAACCCTATGTTCCGGTCGTCCGCCGTGCGCTTTCGGTTGCGGCGGGGAGGATCGGGATTACGTGCAACCCGAATGGCGGGCTCTTTGTATTCCCGGCTGTCAGTGACTTTATCGGGGGCGACATTATCGCAGACATCCTTGCATGCAGGATGGCCGAACGCGATGAGGTTTCACTGCTGATCGATATCGGGACGAATTTCGAAGTCGTGCTGGGCAACCGGGAATGGATGTTTTCCTGTGCCGGTGCCGCCGGGCCGGCCCTGGAAGGGGGTGAAGTGCTCTTCGGCATGAGGGCGAACCCCGGGGCCATCGAGAAAATCACGATCGATCCGGAAACCCTGAACCCCTGCTATTCCACCATAAACGGCGTCAAACCCCGGGGGATCTGTGGCTCCGGCCTGATTGACCTCCTGGCAGAACTCCTCTCGGCCTGTATTATCGACCGGACCGGTCGCATCAACACCGGTATCGACAACCCCCGGATCCGGAAAAACACCCACTTCCCGGAATATGTCATTGCATGGGCACAAGAAACCGATCTCGGCAAGGACATCATCATCACTGAAAACGACATCAAGAACCTGATCATGAGCAAGGCCTCCGTTCATGCTGCCTGCGTCACGCTCATGAAACAGGCAGGGATCACTCATAAGGAGATCGCCAAGATCTACTTTGCGGGGGCATTCGGGAACTACCTTGACAAGAAAAATGCCACCATCATCGGCCTGATTCCGGAGGTCGATTCCAACAACTTCAAAAATATCGGCAATGGTGCGGTTGCCGGGGCAAATATCGCCCTTATCAACCGGAGAGCCCGGAAGTCCCTCGATGGTATTGCCTCTAAGATGGCCTACATCGAACTGAACGCTGAGTCCTCGTTCATGGACGAATATACATCAGGAACATTTTTGCCACATACCGACCTGACCCTCTTCCCTGGGGTCCAGGAGCTGCTTGAGACCTGCCGGCTCAGGAAGGGGTGAGGGATATGGCAAAGATGATCCCATCCCCCTGGACCCTTGCCACTGGTGTCGGCGCACTCCCCCATACCGATCCGAAACTGGCGTGCGATGACGTTCTTGCCCGTTTTCCGGCTTTTCCCTACATACCGACACTGCCGGACCGGAGCCAGCTCGAAAGCATCGTGTTCAACGACTCCGAGCAGCTCCCGGGTCGCGTAATCCGAAACGACCGTCTCCTGTTCGACAGCACGCGGGACCAGACCGGCGCTATGGAGAAGGTGTATATGGACTATGTTGAGGGAAGCTTTGCCGATTATAGGCTCCATAAGGAATATGCATCAGCGTTCATTGAGATGATGTCCCGCAGGCTTCCTGGTGCAAGTGTCCTGAAATGCCAGGTCACCGGGCCGGTGACATTTGGAATGCAGGTCGTGGATGCCAACAAGCGGCCGATCTATTACGATACCCAGCTTGCCGATGTGCTTTCGAAGATGATTGC
>CAZCZK010000042.1:0-16484 GCA_964503195.1 uncultured Methanoregula sp. | reverse complement strand
CATGTTAATATGTACAGAAAACGCCATGCGTATCACACACTTGTCGTCGTAATTTCTATGTTTTCCTGCAAGGAAGTTAAATGTTTGCAAATGCGCAAATAGATAATTTCATTAAATCAGGTTAACAAGAATTTTTTTTTGTTACAAGTATTTTACTTATAACGGAGGTTAATCTAGATTAAGGACAAGTTTTCCAATAGAAATAGTAGTAAAGCCGTTTAACCAATGCATAAGAGTAATGAAAAGTTAACTATTTTTAAAAATTAGACAAAAAAAGCAACCCCACGCTGTTTCAATGAAAAACGGGAAACCAGGATTTCCTGTCCGCTGTTATCATCCCGATAATCCGTTATCAGGGGCAGCTCGTTCGGATATGGCCGGTCTCCTTTGTATCGTAACCCCCCAGATCGATCAGGATCTTTTTGAACCCGGGCGAGCGGATAGCCGCTATCAGGGCAGCGAGTCGCGGATCCTCGGCATAGGTCTTCCGGAACGCGAGCTCGTACCGCTCCTGCGCGACCGGGACAAAAGGAAGCCCGAGAGCTTTTGCTGCACTGTAGACGCACAGGCCGGCATCTGCCTCCCCGCTCTTCACCGCAAGAGCGACGGCAATATGGGTTGTCACCTCCCGCTCGTAGCCGGGTAGTGCTGCGGTGTCGATGTTCGCTTTCTTCAGCTCGTAATCGAGGAGCATCCGGGTACCGGAGCCTTTCTGGCGGTTGATGTATGTCCGGCCGGGGAGATCGGTAAAGGAAAGCCCGTCACGGGAGACAATTCCCTGCTGCCGGCCGGCAACGCAGATAAGATCGGTCTCTGTTCCGGGCAGGTATTTCTGGATGTACGCCGTGTTGTAGGTCCCATCCGGCGAGAGAAGGTGCGTGGGAGCGGCATGGCACTCGTCTTTTTTTAACGCAAGGATCCCGCCCATACTCCCCACGTGGGTGGAGATGAGAGAAACACCAGAGGGCCGGATCAGGTCTGCGAGATGATCGAGCACCGGGTCGTGGCTGCCGGTGATGAGGAGGGCGTTCTCCGCCTCCTGCACCGGCACCATAAGCCGGGCATCGACCATGTCACCGGCATTGAATCCCTCTGATTCCCGGGGAACCCGGAGGTAGGCATTCGCCCGCACAGCACTCATCTGGACGCCGGCACCCCGCGACTGGGGCGAGAGCGTCCAGCGGCTCCCGACCTTCCCGAGCGTACAGAGAACAAACTCATCCGAGCCGATCTCCTTGGGGAGCGCGGACGTGATACCTGCACGCATGATCCCGGGCTCCGGAACACGAAGACCATAGGTACGGAGGAACGGCAGGATGATCTCGCGGATCACGGTGAGGGCCGAGAGGGGGTAGCCGGGCAGGCCGAAGACCGGTTTTGTTGCCACCCGCCCGATGATCGCCGGCTTGCCGGGTTTGGTAGCAATCCCGTGGACGAGCACCTCCCCGAGATCCGCAATCACGTCTGCGGTATAGTCCTTTGTCCCCGCTGAAGAGCCTGCCGAGACGATAACGATATCATTCTCGGCACAGGCCTGCTGTACCGCGTCCCGGATCTTTTCCGGCTTGTCCTCCACAAAGGGGTAGCGGACGCATCGGGCACCGGCAGACTCCAGCATCGCCTTCGCCATCACGGTGTTGCTCTCAACCACCTGGCCGGGGGCCGGGCGGGTTCCGGGAGCAACGAGTTCGCTCCCCGTTGGAACGAGCCCAATTTGCACCGTTATCACGTCAAGCTCCGTTATTCCATATGCGGCAAGGGCTCCCGTTTCGTGGGGCCGGATCAGATGGCGGGAGGGCATGACCATCTCAGACTCGGCAAGGTCTTCCCCTGCCGGGCGGACATGCTGCCAGGGGCCTGCGGATTTCCGGATCGTGTATTTTCCGTCCGCTTCCCAGACGTCCTCGATCATGATCACCGCATCATAACCTTGAGGAACCACGTTACCCGTATTAACCCGGGCTGCATGGTCGAGCGTGACCGGGTGCTGCTCGGATGCGCTTTTTGTCTCCCCGCTCACAACCGCAATGCCATCCATTGCTGCAAGGTGGATCTCCGGTACAGAATAGGTACCGAAGAGAGGACGGGTTGTGATCCGGCCGGATGCCGCTTCGAGCGCAACGGTTTCGGCTGATGGCGTACAGGAAAACTCGCGGGCGAGAATCGTGAAGACCTCATCAAGCGTCACTACCTGCAGGTACCGCTTCACCATAAAATCACGTCGACCTCACTCCCCTTCTCAAGCCCCTCGTAGCCGGCCGGTATGCAGATGAGCCCGTCGCTTTTCACGAGTGTATTCAGGAGTCCTGACTTGCCAAAGAGCGGGATTGCAAAGCCCTGCTCGACCCGGACGCGGACGTACTCCTCCCGACCTCTCTGGGACGGGATGTTATCCTTCAGGGTAGCTTTCACCGTCCGGAGCAGGGGTTTTTCGAGGCCGAGCATGGTGTCGAGAAGCGGGCGGACTATCGAGATGAGAACGACAAACGCCGAAGCCGGATGACCTGGCAGGCCGAAAACCGGTTTTTTGTCCACCATGCCGATGATCGTGGGCTTACCGGGCGCGATTGCAATACCATGGATGAGGACATCCCCCCTGCCCGCTATCACCCCGGCCGTCATGTCCCGGTCATCCTTGGAACTGCCCCCCGAGAGGAGCACCACGTCACATTCGGGAAGTGCCCGGGCGAGGACAGCCTCAAAGGCTTCGCGTTCATCCCGGACAATACCGTAGAGTCTCGGTATGCACCCGTACTCCCTCAGCCATGCTGCGAGCATTGGTGCGTTGGCATCGCGGACCTGCCCGGGCCCGGGTCTGGCGGTGACCGGGACCAGCTCGTTTCCGGTCGATACAATCCCGACCACCGGTTTTTTTGCTACCGCAACCAGGGCACAACCGCATGCTGCGAGCACCCCGGCGTCCTGCGGGGTGAGACGCCGTCCCGGCCGGAAGACTACCTCGTCTGATTTAAAGTCCTCGTCCCGTAAAAGGACGTTCTCGCCAGGGGAGACCGGTTTTTTGATAAGGATGGTATCTCCAGCCTCTTCGGTGTATTCCACCATCACGGCCGCATCTGCACCTTCCGGGAGGACTCCCCCGGTGGGTATATACGCACAGTCACTGTCCTTGAGGATGAGCGTTGAGTCCCGCATTCCCATTGCAATCCGTCCCACGTTCCGGAGTATGGCGGGAGATGCATTGCCTGCCCCGTTCGTATCGGATGAGCGGACTGCGTACCCGTCCACCACCGAACGGTCGAACCCGGGGATATCAGTGTCCGCAGTAACAGGAACAGCAAGCACCCGGCCGGCGGACTGGTCTACCGGAACTGTTTCCGTTGCTCTGGCCGGCGCGATCTTAACGGCTGCCCTGACCGCATCCGCCACCGCAACGACATGCAGAAACCGGCTCATGATAAGCAGCCCGGCCGACACCCGCGGCTGCTGATCGTCTGCAGGGTACCGTACTGTCCAAATCCCGCACAGGATGCCCGGGGTATTTCAGCCATAGAAAAAACCTTCGGGTTCGCGACACCGGCGTATTGAACTGCCCGCGCTATCCTTTCATCGCTCATGCACATTCGTATTCTGTTTACTTCTTTATCGGGTATACCTCTTATGGATCAGGGAGCGGGAATGGCGGCCTGGATTTTTACGTTCATCTGCAGACAATTCAGTAAAGACTTTAATCCCGTCCGGAGAATTTATCATTACCTTACCATTCCTGTACCGGAAACCCGATTGTGCAGGAAAGCGTTCTCTGTACCGGCCGTTCCTCTGCAACGCCGGTTGGGGATGAGAATGATTCCCCCTCGCGGGTCCGGGCTGCCATGACTGCAAATATCTTCCTGCTCTCAACTCCTGTTACACTGGAGCGTCTCTCCTGGATAGAGGAGTGCCTCAAGTTCTTCTTTATCCAGCTCTATCCCGAGACCCTGATTCACCAGCCAAAAGGGGAGAGACCGGTCTTCACCTTTCTCGTGACCGGAGACGCCCTCTACAGTCTTGACGACCCCGAGACGCAGCAGATCTGGGAAATCATCCTCTCGCTCTCCACGGTCCAGATTATCTGCGACCGGCAGGAACTGGACCTTCGCGGGATCTCAGCCGGTCATCTGAAGATGAAGTTCCCGGACCAGGTGATCACGACCAACAGCCTTGGTCCTGAAGGCCAGCCATCGTTCTGGAACGATGTGGTCGCCCTTGCCCGGCAGACGAAACCCCCCCTGCCGGGGACGGTCGGCTGGCTCCAGATCGATTCGCCCTACATGCATCGCTCGGCATGGTACGGCCTCCAGTATCTTTCGGCAGCGCTCGCTGACCGGCTGGCAATCGACCTGTATGCCTATCTCGACGGGATCCACATCGTCCATAGCGGGCAGGCCCCGACCGACGCGGAGAACATCGGGGCGGGAATTGAGGGCCTGAACGAACGGGCAGCACGCCACGGTCTTCAATGCCAGGTCATTGCCTGTAACCGGAATGCCACAGCCCGGGGCTACAGCACGTGGGACGACACCCAGGGGGTCGTGATCTCGACCTGTGCGATAAAACCCGTGAAGATCCGGGACCTGAATGTGATGATTGACCGTTTCCGGCAGAACCATATCATCCTTGCTCCGGGTGCGGGGGACATCCAGTTCCCGAAGAGGGGAAGCGGACCCTCCTTTGACCGCGCGGAGAAGAGCAGTACCGCCCCCCCGGTTATCATCCTCGTGACAAAGAGTCCCTACAGCACGGAGATTGTATCCGGTGCCATTTCGTTTGCGGCAGCATGTGCCCATGCAGGAATTCTGACCCGGGTTGTCTTCATGGAGGATAGTATTTATGCCCTCAGCGGCACGCACCGGGTACCAAAGGACGCAGCAATAGACAACCTCCAGGACGTAATCAACGCGGTAGCCGGCAGCGAGAACCTTCATTTCTTTGCCTTCACGCCCTCATTCCAGAAACGGGGACTCTCCAAGGACAAGTCACTCAACGCGGTACTCGAGCTCGGGTATCCCGGGCTCGGCAAGATCTTCTTCTATCCCCCGGGCAACGTCCTGGCGGAGCACCAGCGGGTGCTGGTGTTCTAAGGAAAGGGCGGGTATCCGGATTTCCCAAAAAAAAACGGTTACTGGCAGATCATGATCGGAAACAACCGGATATACATTGCCATCAGAGAAGAGGGAAACGAAAATAAGTTAACCTGGTACAAATCAGCCACTTTTTTAAATCATCCCGCCATTCACCAATCATTGGATCCAAGTTAGGATATGCCACACTCAAGAGGAGTGAAAGAATGGGTAACCAAAAAAAACATGATTTCCTGACCCTGATATTCTGTCTGTGCACATTGCTGGTCTGCACAACTGCCTCAGCTGCAACCACAGAAGTTCATATCATCAAATACGGTCCTGATACAACAACGGTTCTTGGCGAAAAGACCGTCACGTACCAGTGGATGGAGCAGAACCTGCCCGTCTACGGTGACGGCGTAACACACTATTACCACCAGGGGCCTGTTTTTATTGACGATGCTGATCCGGCCCGTGAAGAAGAGCTCCGCTGGAATGCCCTTGAGGACAGGAACGTCCAGGAAAAGGATATGGGGGCGGTGAAGGGTACCGCTGTCCGGGACCTCTGCGATCTCGTCGGGGGAATGCAGACGGGCGATACCCTTACTTTAAAGGCGGAAGACGGGCTCTCCAAGACATTCGCCTACCGGAACGTGTACCTCCCCCCGGCACGGCAGGGCGAGATGGTTCTGACGTGGTTCAGGGCTGAGGAAGGATACGTTCCTGCATACCGGCAGGGGATGCGTCTTGTCTTCTTTGCCGACAATGCAACGAATCCCTGGGGCATCCATGCCTTTGGGAATAATGACTGGCGTGAATCTGCAGACGCTGAATACTGGTATTACTACCAGCAGGGACAGCCGCCGGAGAAATATCCTACAACCACGGGCCTCTCTGTCCAGTACATCTCCGAGATCAGGATCTATTCCCGGACAGATTCCGGCATTCCTGATGGCAGTGCCGGAAAATCTGCCACCGCAACGACAACTGCCCGCTCTGACCTGGCCCTTACAACCATCCTCATTGCAGCGGGGATTGCATCAGTCATCGCAGGAATACGCACCAGGGGAGACCGATCATGACGAGGAGATTTTTTTTCAGACGGCTTTTTTGCTTCATGACCATAAGCGTGCTGCTTGCCAGCTGCCTGATCGCTGTTTCCTCTGCTGCCCCGACCACCTCGCTCCATATCGTGAAGTATGCCTCCGATGGTACCACTATCGTAAACGAAACAACGGTCGATTACCGGTGGCTTGAGAAAAATCTCCCGGTGCAGGGAGATGGCACGACCCATTATTACCACCAGGGGCCGGTCTTTACTGAG
Organism: uncultured Methanoregula sp.; assembly: GCA_964503195.1. GTDB lineage: Archaea > Halobacteriota > Methanomicrobia > Methanomicrobiales > Methanospirillaceae > Methanoregula. Next base: position 10,100 of record CAZCZK010000042.1, on the reverse strand, counting down.
AGCAAAGAAGATCAGTGGGACATATCTGAGGGAACCAACTTCAAAGACATGGGCGCGGTAAAAGGAACTGCGGTCCAGGACCTCTGTAACCTCGTGGGAGGTATGGCACCGGGGGATGAGGTCATGGTGAAATCCGGTGACGGGTATCACGTGGAGTTCCCCGCTACCAATATCTACAACCCCGCACCCCGCCAGGGACCGATTACGGTCTGCTGGTTCAATGGAGAAGAATCATCAGTCGGCGAACGGCAGGGGACCGGGTACCCGCCGGATTACCACGTCGGGATGCGGCTGGTATTTTTCGCTGACACCTCAACCAACCGGCAGGGAATCCATGTTTTCGGGAACTCTGATATGCGGGAGGTCATGCCGGCAGAGACCATCCACCTGTTCGAAAACCTTTACCCTTCCACGGGCGGATATACGGTAAAGTGGGTGGACGAGATCCGGATATACCCGGGGGGTTATAACGGGTCATCTGACCTGCTCCCAAAGTCCTACGAATCCAAGATGGACGAAACCTACCCGGCGCCAGCCACAAGTCCGACCACACCATCTGCAGACGCTGACCTGCTCCTGCCCTTATGTGGAGTTATGACCGTGTGTGGCATTGTCCTTGTGCGGAGGTATGTGAAATGATCCCAAGAAAACTGCAGGTGTTTGGCGTTCTGACGCTCGTTCTTTTGATGTCCATTACCCTTTCAGGATGCACATCGGATACCAGGGATCCTGCAGCACAGGCATCCGATCCGGCAGGAAAAGACTGGCGGCTGACCCTGAATGGTACGAGTGAAAAAGTCCTGAGCCTTGAGGACCTGCGCCGGTTCCCGGTCGTGACCGGTCACTGCTACGCGGTATCCACAACCGGCATACGGTTCGGGCCCTATACCTGTACCGGGGCCGATCTCAACGATCTTGTTGCCGATGCGGGGGGAATGACCCCAAAAGACCAGGTCTGGATCTCGGCGCCGGACGGTTACCTGTGGGTATTTGATGCTGATCAACTCGCAGGAAACGGATTCGTGACGTTCAATGCCAATCTCAAAGAGATCCCCTCACCGCCACTCCGGATCATCCTCATGTACGAACAGGATAATAAACCGGTCTCCTATGATGACGGGGGTCCGGCCCGTATCGCCATAATCTCTGAGGAGCCGGGGATCATCACCGAAGGAAGCGCCTGGGTGAAGTGGGTGAACAGGATCGATATACACCGGAAATGAAGCTGCACACCCTGACAACCCTCATAACAATCTTTGTGCTCACGCTCCTGCTCTGCAGTACTGCAGGGTGCCTGACTGGCGGGGGGACTGCGAACCGGACCGTCCTCAGGGTCCTTCCTGCCGGAAGCCTGCTTCAGCCGTTTGACGAGGTGGAAAAAGCCTTCGAGGTACAGCACCCGGATGTCGATGTGCAGATTGAAGGGCATGGCAGTATCCAGGTGATCCGCCAGGTGACCGATCTCCACCGGCAGGTCGATGTCGTTGCAGTCGCTGACGCATCGCTCATCCCCGATCTCATGTTCCGGCAGGACCCCGCAACCGGGTATAATTTTACCGATTCCTATACCCCGTTTGCCCGGAATGCCATGGTTATTGCCTATACCAATAAAAGCCGCTATGCTGGCGAGATTACCGAAGATAACTGGCAGGAGATTCTCACAAGACCCGATGTCCGGGTCGGGTTCTCAAACCCCATGCTCGATGCAGCGGGGTACCGGACTATCATGGTGGCCCTCCTTGCTTCAGACTATTATCAGAACGCCACGATCTTCCCTGCCATCATCGGCAGCCATTTCAGCCCGCCCCTTACCATCACTAGTACCGGGGGTATACAGGTTGTTGAACTGCCCGAGATCATGCGGCCGTCCGACACAAAACTCGTGATCCGTGACGGGAGCATCTACGTACTCTCACTCCTTGAATCCGGCGGGATCGACTATGCGTTCGAGTACCGCAGCGTGGCAGACGGTCATAATCTGCGCTCTCTGGATCTGCCGGCAGAAATCGATCTCAGTTCCCCGGACTATGCCGCGGACTACAGCAACGCCAGTATCATTCTCGGGTTCCAGAGGTTTTCCGCAATCGGAAAAGACCGCAGGGGTCTCCCGATTGTCTATGCGATTACGGTGCCGAATTCTGCACCCCACCCGGAACTGGCGCGTGAATTCTCAGCTATGGTCATTCTGATGACAGAGGAAGGGGGCAAAGGATGGCCGTCGCCGTTGTAATGGTATCGGAACGAATATGCAGAACCAGCAGTCCGGCAGGGTGCCCTCATGTCATCTGAAAAGAGGACCCCTCCCGATACCAGCCTGGTCTCGTTCTGGTTTGCAGCCGCAATGCTGGTTGCGCTGATCATCCTTGCAGCCGCTACCGTTGCTGTACCCGAGCTCCTGAATTTCGGCCACCTCCTTTCGGTTGCCCAGGAAGCCGGTGTCATTGATTCTATCACGCTCACGTTTGCCGCGGGATTTGTCGCTGTCCTGATCCTCATCCTCCTCGGGACACCTCTCGCGTACCTCCTTGCACGGGGAAAGTCCCGCTGGAACGGATTGATAGAAACGATCGTCGACCTGCCCCTCGCACTCCCCCATACCGTTGCCGGCCTCATGATCTACCTGCTCTTCATGATGCGGGGACCGCTCGGGATGCCTTTTTCTGAGATCGGCATCATTTTCGAAGAGGCATTCGCCGGCATTGTCGTTGCAATGGTCTTTGTATCGACACCCTATTACGTTGATGCGGTGCGGGAAGGGATTGCGCAGGTACCCGAGCGGCTGGAATTTGTTGCCCGGACCCTTGGGGCATCGCGCCTGGGAGCAATCCGGACGATAACGCTCCCCATGTCCATCCGTTCCATGCTCTCCGGTGCATTTCTGGCGTGGGGGAGGGCGATCGGGGAGTTTGCCGCGGTTGTCATGATCGCATACTTCCCGATGGTCGTTTCCACCCTGATCTACCACCGCTTTACCACCGGCGGTCTCCAAGAGAGCCGGAGCATCGCGTTTATCATGCTGGTCGCCTGCCTCCTGGTCTTCCTGGTGTTCCGTCTGGTCTCTCACGGGTGGGGGGGGCGCCATGATCGCACTTGAGGACCTCTCGCTCTCCCTTGGCGATTTCCGGCTGGACCGTATCAGTCTCAGCATGGCAGATGGCGAGTACGTGGTGCTGCTCGGACCATCCGGATCGGGCAAGACGCTGCTGCTTGAGACTATCGCCGGTATCCGTATACCAACGTGGGGAAAGATCCGGATCAACGGAAACGATATGACGGGCGTTTCACCGGAACACCGGGGAGCAGCTCTTGTCTATCAGGATTTTTCGCTCTTTCCTCACATGACCGTTGCCAAAAATGTTTCGTATGGGATGACCATGCAAAAAACAGATCCGCACAGCATACCCGGGCTGGTGGACGGCCTGCTCGCCGATTTCGGGATATCCGCACTCAGGGACCGGTATCCCGGCTCCCTCAGCGGCGGGGAGCAGCAGCGGGTTGCCCTTGCCCGGGCACTTGCAACAAAGCCGTCTGTCCTGCTGCTCGATGAGCCGTTCGCTTCCCTGGATCCGCAGACCCGCAATGAATGCATCCGGGTTCTGCAGGACCTGAGGGATACCCGATCGGTAACGATCCTGCAGGTCAGCCATTCTCCTTTTGATGCGTATGCGCTTGCGGATCGGACGGTTGTCCTCCTTGACGGGAGGATCGCACAGGCCGGCAGCACGGATGATATCTTCCGCGCTCCGGAATCCGCAGCTGTTGCACTGTTCGTGGGAATGGAGAATATCCTCTCCGGTTCCGTACTCGAGAGTGGAGGGGGGCAGTCACGGCTTGAAGTTGGAAGCGGGTCAGTCCTGATTCCCGCGGTTTACCCGAGGGGTTCACGCATAACGTTCGGAATACCCGCTGACCGTATAACAGTTGCCCTGTCTGAAAAGATCCCGGACAGTCCCGGGTTGAATATCATCGAATGCACGGTCAGGAGGATCACCTGCGGCAGGGACACCATCACGTACGAGCTTGATGGCCCGATACCCCTCACTTCTGCTGCACCGCGCTCCGATGCCAGGAATGAGGGTATCCAGCCGGGGAAACGGGGATTTGCCGTGTTCCGTTCTGACGATATCCGCATCTTTTCGGGAGATGGATAGGATGAACCGCGGGAATGGACATTTTTTTGCCCTGCAATGGATAATTGTGCTCGCTCTTACCGGTCTTTTCGTCTATCCGGTCCCGTCATCGGGATTTACGGAGAATAACAGCCTTTCACTCCAGGTTCCCTTGCAATCAATGGAACCGGTGGTCACCGGTACCAGCCATAATGCAACAGTTATCCGGGTCATCGGAGACAGGATATGTATTCCGGTGATACAGTACTCAAATGCCTCATGGTTTGCCGCATATGGCACCTCTGATCATGAAATCAGTGGCATCCGCTCAGGTTCCACGTGGGTATTCAGCCTTACAGACCTGGAACCGGATACCCGATACCAATACCGGATCCAGGGTTGTGAACCTGAAGAGGAAATCCGGTCATTCACCACGTTCCCGGTGACAGGTACCTGCAGGTTTATTGTCTACGGGGACTCGCGTGAGCAGGCGCCCCTGTACACCCAGACTGAACGCCATAAACTGGTCGCGGACCGGATCGCGGGTGAGCAGGATATTTGGTTTGTGGTAAATTCCGGAGATCTGGTTGCTGACAGTGCAGATGGTGCAGAATGGTCCAGGTTTTTCAATGCAACAGACAATCTCAGGTCACGGACAACATATATCGCAGTTCCGGGTAACCATGACCAGGACCGGGCTCTGTTCAGGGATCTGTCTGGCATGGCAGGACCCTCCTCCTTTGACTGTGGAAATGCACGGATCCTGCTCCTTGATTCAACGGATGATGCCCCTGAGAACCTGACAGAACAGGCAGCCCGGGTCTCATCAGCATTCGCTTCCTTTCCCGGAGCAAAGATCGTGATCCTCCATCATCCCCCCTATTCATCTGACGAAAAGCACTACGGGGGATGGGAGAATCTCCAGAAAGACCTGGTTCCCGCTTTCAGGGAATCGGGTGTCCGGCTGGTCTTTTCCAGTCATGTCCACGCTTTCGAACAGGTAGAGCGTGATGGTAGTACGTATATAACCGAGGCCCGGGGGGGTGCTCCTGCCTATCCGCTGAACAGAACCCGTGTCCCCGGTTCACGTTTGGCTTTTGAGAACACTCTCGGGTACAGCAGGGTAACGGTGAACCCTGAACAGGGAACGATGAGTACAGAAGTGATACGGGTTGCAGATGTATCACCTGATCTTCGCACGGTATCAGTGGTTTACCCTGAGGGGACTGTTGATGCACGCATCAGAATCGTATACCGGCATCCCTCTGCCGGTTTTCCGGATATGAGCTATTTGATGAGACAGCAGCTTGTGCACGGATACTTCAGCTATTCCCTTTTTTAAAAAATAGAGTACCCGTATATTTCCGGTTTTCTCTCGTAATATCTGATAGGGGGGATTGTGGAAATAATTCCATTGTTCCAGGTAAATAACAAATGATTTAATCTCTTTAAAGGTAAGTAAAATATCTGCAATCCTAAAAAAGGGATTTTACACAATGATTTTTCCAATACCGGTGGCCGTAGATGAAGATCTTTTTTCAGGATAAACAATTTCTGGTTTTTCTCATCCCCCTCATTCTGATATTGCTATGTATCCCCCCGGTTCACGCCGCAACCACCGGGATTCATATCGTGAAGTACGCCAGCGATAAGACGACGATTCTCGCTGAAAAAAACCTGACTTACCAGGAGATGAGGGACACGCTTCCGGTTTTTGGAGACGGGTCTACGCATTATTATCATCAGGGGCCGGTCTTTCTGGACGACGCCGATGCAGCTGTCGAACAACAGCTCCGCTGGAATCCGGAGGAAAATACCAATGTCATGGATAAGGACATGGGTGCCGTCATGGGTACCAGTGTGAAAGATCTCTGTGACCTTGCCGGCGGGATGTCAATTGGGGACACCGTTGTGATCAAGTCGTCGGATGGCATGTCCAAAGAGTTTGCCTACAAGAATGTCTACTCCCCGCCATCGCGGCAGGGGCCCATGGTGATTACCTGGTCGTGCAGTGGTATTGCTTCCTGTGCAGGAGCGTATCCGGATACCGGCTATTCCGATGGCATGCGGCTGGTTTTCTTTGCTGATACCTCAGTCAACCCCTGGGGGGCGCATGTATTCGGGAACTACGACTGGCATGAATCCGCTGACAAGCACTACTGGTATTTTTATAACGGGGATGGCGGGGAGCTTTACCCCACAACGACAGGGGTATCCATGAAATATGTCTCCGAAATCCTGATCTACAGCAGCAAATCCGCGGCATCATCCTCGATGTGGCAGGCCGCCGGCGGGGGCAGCGCTTCCCGTCTCCCGGGTGCGGGATCGGAGATCCCTGCTGATATATCGTTGTATGGAAATCAGGGTAAACTGCTGAGCACCGTGAAAAGCGGGATCCTGAATGGTTCCCTTCAGATGTTCTTCGAACCGGACGCTGAACCCGTCGTTGTTTATAACCGGGCCCGGGAATTTACTATGAGCGTCAATCTTCCCCCGGAATCAAATGTCACCCTGGCACGGTTGTATGTGTATATTTCCGGGTCCCACAACCTGCAGACGATGAAGGGCACGGTCCCCTCAGTCTCTGCCACGCTGAATACACAACACCTGGAAGAAGTGATGGCGTATTTCGATACTGTAGGGGAAGGAGCAAGAGACCTCGCAGCAACCTATGCCTATGATGTCCTTCCACTGCTCCGGAAGAACGGAACCTACCTTTTATCCATCCGGAATCCGGATTTTGAGCAATCACTGTTTATGATCGACGGGGTGCTCCTGGTCACCGGTTACGAGAACAAGACCGCCCCGGCCATACGCTACTGGATCAGCGAAGGATGTGATGCTATTGCAAGCGTACCGGAAAAAGGTCTGTTTCCCGATGAATGTAAAACCGACTCTTTGTTTCCCGGCAAAGTCACTATCAGCAGAGTCCAGAATGGCGACCTTTACCTTTTTTCGACCGGTCTGGATCACAATTCCAGCACAGAACATACGGTGAAATTCAACAAGGGAATCTGGCCCAATATTTTTGACAATGCCACGGTACCTGGGTTCGTGCACCTGCCGGTGACAAAATATGTGAATGAAACGGGAAATACTGCGACCATCGAGAGCTCGATCCGGTCACAGGATGCAGATTCTCTGCTCAACCGCAACGCGATCCTGATCGTTGAATATAATGAAACTGATTCTTCAGCATCCGGCACTGCCATGCCCGGATACGTTCAGGAAGAATCATCCCATCTCCCCGAATCCTCCCCTGGCATGAATGAGAGTCGCTGCTGCCGGATCTCCCTTGACAGCGATCCCGAAGGGGCACTGGTCTATCTCGATAACACCTACACCGGAAAAACTACCCCTTCTGTGCTGGAGGTCCCTGAGGGAGACACCCATACCGTCAGGTTCGAACTTGACGGGTACGTCCCATCAGTCACAGGGTTCACCGCAACGAATTCCACCAGCATCCGTCCGTCATTGTATGCGCCGGTTCATTCCACCAAGAACCGCCTTGCTGATGAACCGGAAGATCCTGACGGAACCCGGTACGGGGGTCTCTACATCTATTCACGGCCACGCAGTGCAACCATCACCATCAACGGAATCAGCACCGGAAAAGTTACCCCTGCACTGTTCATCGGATTAGAAGCCGGCCGGTATACAGTGAAACTCGGGGAAGTGCAGGATCTCACGTTTGCAGAGAAAAATCTGTTCGAATTTCCTGACCAGACGGTTTGGGTCTTGCCGGAGATGATGACGCTTGTTGATATCAATGGTATCGGGCATCACATTTTTTCTGATATCATCATCGATTCCCACCAGTACCGGGGATTGCCCTTCACGGTAAGTGGTTATGTGAACAATAAAACCATACCGGCTCAGATCAGTACCCCCCTGTTTGATTCATTTATCACGATCCATGAGAATGAATCCCTGGTATCCTACCGGCTACCCGTCCCCTATACCGTGGATGAAGACCGCTATCTGCTCTTTGAACCCCGCGAGCACCAGGACCTGAGTCTCACCGTAACCTCCACCCCGCAGGGAGCTGAGGTTATCATCGATGGCTTCAGGACCGGGTTTGCTACCCCGTATACATTCGGGAATATTTCCGATGGCCCCCACCGGGTTACCGTGACAAAAGCAGGATATCTGCCGCAGGAAAGCCTTCTTGATCTGCGCCGGCAGATTCTTCCCGTTTCCCCGACCGGTGTTGACTTTTACCTGGAGGAATATCCCTCCGGATTCCTCTATGTCAGGAGTATCCCCCCGGGGGGACGGGTCTCGATCGATGGAATGGATACCGGGGAGGTCACCCCGGCGTTATTCAAGTCCCTGCCTACGGGGGCTCACGATGTCAAAGTGACCGGGACAAATTCCTCCAAGCTATTTTACGATGTCACCATCAATTCCCTGAACATGGTTGAACTATCGGAAAATTTTACGGAATTGCGGGATACCTGATAGTTCCCGTATTCTTGTATTGATACATTCAGGACCGCATTGCATTTTTTAATAGACCCCAATATCTTCCATCTCATTACGGGCGATGATCCCTTTCCTGGACACGTTCCAATGATATCATATGATATAACAAATGTTATATCAAAAAACATCCCCGATATTAATCATTTATGGTTAACGCTCATCCAAATCAAAATCTATATGTTAAAAAACACTGATTACCTGATTACCGATAGTCCCTTTCAAGGGGCGTCTTTTGGTAATGAGTCAGGTGATTGTATGAATTCCATGAAGGCACTGTTTCTGATTCTGGTTCTTCTCGTGACCGGGGGGTTATGCATCCTTCCGGTCTCTGCAACTCCGACAACCGAGTTGCATATTGTAAAGTATGCGAATGACGATACAACCATTCTCGATGAGACCACGGTCGATTTTACCTGGATGGAGGCAAACCTCCCGGTCTATGGTGACGGGATAACCCATTACTACCTCCAGGGCCTGAACTCGACGGATGGCTGGAATGTTAAGGAGGATGACCCTGCTATCCTCAACAGGGACATGGGTGCAGTGAAGGGGACCAACCTGAAGGATCTCTGTGACCTGGTAGGCGGGATGTCTCCCGCTGACAGGAACGTGACCCTCCTCTCAAATGACGGGTTTTCCAAGCGCTTTGCCTATTCCAGCATCTATGCTCCACCCGCACGGGCAGGGCCGATCGTCATCACGTGGTTCATGAACGGGAACTATGTCAACGGCACGTACGCGGACGGGATGCGGAACGTCATGTTTGCCGATACCTCGGTAAACCCCTGGGGATACCATGTGTTTGGCGTCTACGACATGAACCAGACCTATCCCCCGGAGTTTTGGTACTTCTTTGAGGGTAATCCGGAAACACCGACTACTACCGGGCTTTCAGCAAAGTACATCGACCGGGTGTACATCTACAGCAATGAACCGGCGCCGTCCGTCCATACTATCTATGACGGGGAAGTCGACCTGACCGATGGCGAGACGTTCAATGTCATCGCCTATAACAATGTATCCAGTTCCTACACCGTCAACAGGACGACCCCTCTGGGGGCGCTCGATGCGGTTGCAGCGTCAGAGGGTTTCACCTACAACGCGAGCGACAAGCGCTGGTCCTATGACCAGGTGCTCCTGCTCGACGACATCGGACAGTACCTGCGCAAGTATCCCAATTACTGGTACGCGTATGTGAATGGCGTTTACAAGGACGGGTTTGGCAACCATGCCAACGGTCTCAACGTGATCGAGCTCGTGAATGGTGACCAGGTGAATTTCTATTACGCCCCCGGCAACGATCCCAACCCGGTCATTAACGCAACCGATGTTATCAAAATCCGGGCGAATATTTCGGCCACGGGACCGTCGGCACACACCATCTATGACGGGGAGGCCTATCTGGCACCCGGCGAGACGTTCAACGTGATAGCATACAACAATGTATCCAATTCCTACACCGTCAACAGGACGACCCCTCTGGGGGCGCTCGATGCGGTTGCAGCG
>CAZCZK010000041.1:0-16675 GCA_964503195.1 uncultured Methanoregula sp. | reverse complement strand
AACTCATCGACGAACACAATGCCGTGGGGCTCGTCACCAACCAGGTCATGTCCAACCCTGCCGTCTTCTTCGGTGACCCGACCAAACCGATTGGGGGTAATATCGTTGGCCACACCGCCACATTCCGCCTCTACCTCAGGAAGAGCAAAGGCGGCAAGCGCATTGCACGTCTCGTGGACAGTCCCAACCTGCCCGAGGGTGAAGCACCGTTCATGGTTGAAGAGGCTGGTCTCAAATCGTGCTGAAGGCACTCCTCACGGATATTGATGGGACGATCACGGATCCCACCCGCAGGATAAGTACCGGATCCATTGGAACGATCCGGTCACTTGTCGACAACGGCATTGACGTCGTACTGGCAAGCGGGAATACCTCCTGTTTTATGGATGCCCTTTGCAAGATGATAGGTACGAACGGGACATTCATTGCAGAGAATGGCGGGGTATTCCGCATTGGCTTTACCGGCCCCCTCGTTATCCGGGGGGACCAGGCAGCGGTGAAAATCGCATTAAAAGAGGTACAGGACCATTTTTTGGAGCAGGGGATCTCCCTGGACCTCTACAGTCCTGCGTACCGCTTTTCTGACCAGGCTTTTGCCCGGACGGTCCCGGTGGATGAAGTCAGGTCGGTACTCCGTACGTATCCGGTGAACGTCATTGATACCGGCTATGCCATCCACCTGCAACCGCCGGGTATAAACAAGGGGACAGCACTGGTAGAACTTTCCCGGAAGATGGGACTTGTCCCCGCTGATTTTCTTGCCATCGGCGACTCCCTCAACGATATCCAGATGCTGGAAACTGCAGGTATCGGTATCACTGTCGCAAATGCACACCCGGATACCAAGGCCGTGGCACAGTACATTGCGGGAAAAGAGTATGGAGACGGTTTCGTGGAAGCAGTTGAAAAATATTCTTCTTATTTCCGGGCAAGGAACCGGTCAACGACGATATAGTCCTTGATATCCTTGACAGCTTCAAAGGGAATAATCAGGAGCTTGTCATCTTCAAGGGTGTAACCTTCTGTAGAAAACGTCTGGTCCGGGTGTATGAGCATTTCCAGAACCTGCCCGGAATCAAAATCGACCCTTATGTTTTTAAGGGTTCCAACAAGCTTTCCGTCATTACTCATGATCTTTTTTCTTGAAAGGCTGCGGGCAAATACACGAGTCATAAAAAAATTAGCGACGTATAAATATATAAACTGTTCTAAATTCATAAAAAAAGAGATTTTTCCGATTGAGTAGTGTAAGAACGTTATTTGAACATTTCCGCGGCCATCTGGATATCCACTCCGCGGAGGGTCTTCCTGCCGGCATGGTCGGACATCTTCTTTGCTTCACGGGCCAGGAACGTACCGTATTCCTCCATGAACCCGGCAAGGGTTTCCGTGGCATCGGCGCTGACCCGTTCGGCACCGGCTTTTTTAATGATCCGTTCTACAGCAGCAAGGGATAATTCTGTCATGATCCTGATTCCTCCCATACCATTTGACGTAAAATATCTAAAGATGTTGTATCTACAACGAGGGGAAGACCCGGATGACATCCGACTGGGTAAGGATCCCCACCGGCTTCTTGTCCTCCATGACAATGAGCCGGCCGATCTCCCGTTCCTTGAACCTGCGGATAACTTCGAAAAGTTTCACATCGGAAGATACCTCTTCCACGTCGGAGGTCATCACTTCTGATACCGGCGTTGTCAGTGGCAGGTTGTTCTCAATGGCGCTTGCAATATCACTCATGGTCACGATACCGGAAAGAACACCGTCTTCGATGATGGGAGCTCCATGGATACACTCGTGATTGAAGAGGACAATGGCGTCCTGCAGGGTGTCCAGGCTCCGGAGGGTCTTGATCGGACTCGTCATATAATTCCGGATTGGCTGCTTGGGCAGGGAGATCATCTCGGACGTTGCAATGAGGAGTGACTGCTTCACTTCGTCCTTGCCAAAAACTTCGCCCCGGATAAGGAGCTTGTTGACCGGGGTCGGTCCGATGGTGATCCGGTCACCCATCTCGAAGAGTTTCACGCTGCCCCGGAGCTTTATGACAGCGTGGCAGATATCCGGGTGACAGAGGGTGGTAAAATCGATCTCCTGCACGGTTGCTCCCTGAACAATTTCCCCGTTCCTGCGTATGGGGACATCATAATCCGTGCCGGAAACATTCAGGTTGAGTTCATTGTAAGCAAGGGCAGTGGGTATGTACCCCCCCTTGGGGCCGGGAACACCGTCGACAAGACCGATGGCTTTGAGGGCCTGCATCTGGTTGCGCACGGTCCCCGGGTTACGCTGGATCCTGTCGGCTATCTCTTCACCCTTGATCGAGTGCGAGTGCTGACGGTAGAGGGTGATCAGGGTGATGAGGATATCGCGCTGGATAAGGGACAGGTCCATAACGATAAACCGTATGACTGTCCATAAATATATAGGTAGGCGATTATGGAATTTGAAAAAATGCCGACGGTGCCAACTGCGGATGAGATCCTTGACCGGAGTTTCCGCCGTGCAGCAAAAAAAATGCAGGAGAAGACCAACAAGGACCGCGCCAATACGGATTTTGTCAGGGCGGTTGGTGCGGCAATCCACGACCGGCTGGTCTACATCATCCGGGGCTTCCCCGAGTTCGATCAGATCCCGCCGTTTTATAAGGAGATGGCGGATATCCTCTACGGGATCGACCGGATCAAACAGTCTCTGGGCGCGGTGGGCTGGGCGGCAAAGCACACCAAGATGGTGGGAAACCAGCTCGTGCTGCAGTCCCGGAAAGCAGAAGATACGCAGGTTGTGCGCAAGCGTGCGGTTGCCCGGCTCGCCTCCATGGTCCACCAGATTGACAAGGACCTGCACTTCTTAAACGAGGTGAGGAATGTCCTGCGCCAGCTCCCCCATGTCGAGGATACCTTCACGGTCGTCATTGCCGGGTACCCGAATGTCGGGAAATCCTCGTTTATCCGGCGAGTGTCGTCCGCGGAGCCGGAAGTAGCATCCTACCCGTTCACGACCAAGGGCATCATTGTCGGGCACCGCATCATGGGCCGCGAGAAGATCCAGTTCGTTGATACTCCCGGTATCCTTGACCGCCCCGCGGAGGAGCGGAACCAGATCGAGCGGCAGGCGCTCTCGGCCATGATGAACGTGTCCAGTGTTGTGCTTTTCATCCTCGACCCCTCGGAGCACTGCGGCTATCCTCTGGGCGTTCAGCGCAACCTGCTTGAGGAAGTGAAGGGGATGGTTACGGTCCCGGTCATTGTCGTTGCCAACAAATCTGACCTTGTTGCGCCGGAAGGCTACATGACCATGGCAACAGCGGACGGGACGGGTGTTGAGGACGTGCTCGCTGCGATCCTCACGCACAAGCCGGCACGGGTGGAGACGGAGAAAACGGTGGACATCCGGTCCCCTCTCGTTCCTGAACCAGAAGAGAGTGGCAGGGAGGTACCTGGCGAGATTGGACTAGATGGCAAACCGGTGAAGAAGCCGAAGCCAAAACGGGCAAGGAAGCCCCGGACGCGGAAGGAGTAAATTCACGGGACCTCACAGCAGGAACCATAGGTGCAGGACGGACATTTCCCGCCCCGCATTCCGCTGTGTTTATCACAAAGGATATGGGCAGCGGGCGTACCTTTGTTTGTATTAACTCCCCCTTCTGCACCGGAGCATGGTTCTCATTCATTCGGGGGGTTTATGGAATAGTTCCATAACCCTTCGTCAGTGATAATGGCTAATACGCCTCGTCGTGCGGGACCAGTTTCAGGAATACCACGATGTTCTCCTTGGTATTGATGGAATAGATCAGGACGAAATGCCCGAGATGGACCCGCCACTGGCCTTTGAGCGGGGAACGGAGCGGTTTGCCCGATTCCGGGTTTTCAACGATAAACCGGACCTTCTTTTTAAGTTGCTCATACCGGGCAGGACTCGTTGCCCGCAGCTTCCTGCAGGTAACGGCTAGATTGGGATGAATGACAACCCGGAAGCTCATGCTTCAATTTCCTTAAAAAAGTCGTCGATTGAATTGTAGGTCTTACCCTTTCCCTTCCGGATGTCAGCCTGGGCCTTTTTCACCTGCCTTACAAATGCCGGTTTGATCGCCGATTCGGGGGGATAGACATTCTCATCGATCTTCTCCTCGATCCGTTCGAGCCGGGTGATGATATTGGAGAGCATCAGCTCGATCTGGCGGTTCTCTCCCCCGTGGGCATGAGGTGCAGATTCGTAAACTCCCGGAGCAGGCGAGGGCCGGGTGGGACTTCCCGCGGGTTTATCTTTTATCGATTTTTGGATTTTTTTCTTTGAATCGGATTTTTCCCTGCCGGTCATATGGTTCCGGAATTACGTTCTCCGGGTTCAATAGTCTTTTTATCAGGATTCCGCGATCTCCGGACCATATGCCTAGGCGAACGCTTGTGTGAGAGGAATGGTCAGGGAACGGAGATTATTCCCCAATGATCTGGAATTCATGAAACGTAACAGGGGGGTAGGGGATACCTCCCCCCGTCCGGAATTTTCCCGGAGGACCCAGACCCCCCCTTCAGCAGTTCCGAAAATTTTTGGGAAGGTGGGATCTCACGATTATGATCGAAATTATCCGGTACCGGCAAATTCCTTGGCTATTCGCACTGGCTGGGTATTGCCAGTGGCTCATCCTCTCGTTCAACGGGCTGGGGCTTGTCCCTACCGGATGAAGCTCTTAAGGATATAAAAACAATAAAAAATTCAACCAACAAATATATACACTCAACATACTTTCTAAAATATTCAATCGCAATGCCGGCGAACATCTGCACACGGGCGGCGGGGCGGTGGAACTATCGCCGCAGACCGGCCTGCCCCGTGCGGCAGTCTCAACGGTACACCGGTACCAGGAAGGGCATTGTGGGAAAGCACGTTACCGTGTGCCGCACTCGCGGGCGGTGTGCAAGCTTGAACACGGCGCGGTTACGGCGAAAATGATGGACGCCGGCCCGGCAGCAGAGGATGTGCCGGCCCCGGCGTGGAATCAGGAGACGAAAAAGGTATGACGACAATACGGAATCGTGTCGCTGACAGTACAGCAGACGACCATAGCGATGGAGCCGACCCGGATCCGGATAAAGACGAAGGCAATGCCGGGGAGCCTCCGGACGATTCGCAAAACGAGATGAACAAGCCCGACGTTCACGCGAACGCCGGGCAGGATGAGAACGAGGAACTGATGTGGGCGCGGAAGCATATTCCGGAAGAACCTGCCCGGCCCCGGGAAACGGCCCGGGCACCAGAACCATCCCGGAAACCTGAGCCCGAAGACGAACCGGAGAATCCGGATCCGCCCCTGCGCATAAAACCCGGGCGGGGCAAGGGCCGGCCGCCGCACCGGATGCTGAAGAGGGCCGTTGCAATCGCAAAAAATCGCGGCAATGTCATTCCGGTCCCGGGCGGGCGGAGCGATGCGTTCGATATGATCATCTGCGAAGAGTCCCGGAACGTTTTCGTCCGCTTCCGCTGGTCGCCAGTGCAGTACCTCAGCGCCCGGGATATCATCGTGCGCTACCCGCGTGACATCGGCCGGATCGTACGGATGCCGCTGACGAATGTTATGGCCTGGGAGTTCTGGCTCTTTGAACCCGGGGATATCTGGCAGCACTTTCTCTTCACCCATGGCGGGCTTGTCGAGATCCGTAAAGACGGTTCGATCTTTTGCCGCCCCGTGCTGCCGGTGCCGGCTGCCGAAAGCGCCGGAAGTTCTCCCGACAATGGATCTTCGCGGGAGGAAGACGAGTTCGGTCCGGGCGATGACCCGTAACCGGTACAGGTGATGAGGAGGCTGCCCCATGCCGGGCATCCCCCCTCCGTATCTCATCATGGGGAATCCGTGCACAAATCGGGACCGGATTGCCAATCCGGTAATTGACCCGGATCAATTTCATGCAAAAAGGGGGTACTTTCATACACGCTGTTCCGGAAAAACATAATACGGCATAATCCGGGGAATCCGGGCCATTTCCAAAGAGATCTAAAAAACATTTACCGGGATTAACCAGTGGCCGAACAGTGCCGGAATCGTAGTGGGACAGGGGCGGGAGACTGCATGGACCCTTCCGGGAGATCCCCCGGACTGTATCCCAGCGAAAGAAATCCATGCCCAAATAGGGCCCGGATTACCAATCCGGCAATTGAGCCGGATCAATTTCATGCAAAGGGGGGGTACTTTCATACACGCTGTTCCGGAATGGCATTTTGCGGGATAATCTGCGGAATCCGGGCCATTTCCATAGAGATATAAAAACAGTAACCGGCATTAACCGGTGGCCGAACGATGCCAGGATTGTATTGGGCTGGGGCGGGGGAATGGAGAGGGCTTTTTGGGGGGATCCTGGCTGACTTTTTTTCGGAAGGAATGGTATTGACGGATACGAGATCATCTATGGGGTTCCTGACGGTACAGGGAGTAAACCAAGATCCGGAAAAAAATTCTTCCGGGAAAAATTTTAGAGAAAAGGTTACCCCATCCACCCCATGAGCGCCCATCCCGCAAGGAAGCCCAGGATAGTCCCGCCGTTCAGCGGCGGAAGGCCGGCCTGGGGTTTTCCTGACAGGACAAAATACAACAGGACGACAAGCCCGGCCAGCGATCCGATAATGGCGCCAAGAGCGGGGAGGTTGATGAACCCGGCCAACCGCCATCCCTGCAGGAATACGTTGGCGGATACCACGAGGATCGAGGGCATGATCATGTCCCCCATGCCGATGATGAAGGCAGCCCGCTCCCCGCCGCCCTCCAGTTTTCCGATGCCTTCCCGGATGAATGAATAATCGCGCCGCTTGGGAACCACAAACAGGATCGGGGTTTTCAGGTCAATGACGCCCTCAGCGAGCGTGATCATGTGCTTTGTCTTGTATACCGATATCGCATCATACACTGCGAGCAGGATCAGGAGGATTACCACCGGGAGAACATTGAGAGAGGCCCCGAATATCGCTGCAACGCCAGCCCCGATAAGGATGCCGAGCGCGTCGATCACGTACCATTCCGGATATTTGTACAGGAGGAAGGTTGAAAGAACGGAGAGGGCGATAACGATAATGGTTGCGGTACCCGAATCTCCTGCCAGGGCATAGACGACCGCCGTATAGATATAGATAAACGTGAGGAAGATTGAGAAACCGATCACTGCTGCAATCACTTTTTTCAGGTCATACCGTATCAGTACCAGCAAAAGAGCGGTAAAGGCAAGCATGATGGCGATGAAGATGACCGGGTTTGCCATCGATTCGGGGTCATCGAACGCGACCATGCCGGATGCCTGCACGGGCAGGGAGAGCAGAAGGGCTCCCGTCTCCACGGCAAGGAGCAGGAATGACATGGCGAGGAAGGTGAGGAGGTTTTTTGAGTCCAAACAGGCATCTCCGGAAGTGTAGTTAGCTTAATTAGTGTGCTCTCATTATCTAAAAACATGGATATACGCGATTACTTAGTTGACATCCTGCTCACCGTCGTGATGATCGTCTCCTCGCTCGTCCTCATCAACCGGTTCTGGCAGGACCTCATCATTGCGGTTGCCGCAGGCCTGATGACACTCGCGCTGGGCGGGCTTTTACTTTCGCTCAATATCAAGATGCGCCATCTTGAGAGGAGTGTTGTGATACGGGAACGGATGCTCCGCACCAACCTCGAGGAGATCTCGTCCCGGATGCAGGGTAAATATGACATGGCACTCACCCATCTCGATGAACTTATCGCTGAATTTTCCCGGCGTGCATACCGGTAAATTACTTCCCGGAGAGGAAAGCACATGGGGGTAGCACTACGGGATATCATCGCAGAATACAAGATACCGGTGACGTGGGAGGGACTGCCGGGCGTTGCAGCCATTGATGCCAACAACACGCTCTACCAGTTTTTAACCATCATCCGACAGCCGGACGGGACGCCTTTGATGGACCGGCACGGGAGGGTCACCTCCCACCTTTCAGGTATCCTCTTCCGGGCAGCCAGTTTTATGGAGAAGGGTATCAAACCCGTCTTTGTTTTTGACGGGAAGCCCGCTCCCCTCAAGCAGGCAACCATAGACGAGCGCCGTAAGGTCCGGGCCGAGGCCGGGGAAAAATGGAAGGAGGCAGTAGAACGCGGGGACGGCGAAGAGGCATACAAGCAGGCGCGTTCCGCAACCCGCGTGGATGACACGATTATTGCCACGTCACGCGAACTGCTCGGGCTGATGGGCATCCCCGTCGTTCAGGCCCCCGGCGAAGGGGAGGCCCAGGCTTCCTACATGGTGGCGAAAGGAGATGCCCGGTACGTGGTCTCGCAGGACTATGATACCCTGTTGTTTGGTGCACCCCTGCTGGTCCGGAACCTGACCGTCAGCGGCAGGCGTAAAATCCGGGGCCGGCAGATAACGGTGAGCCCGGAGCGGATCATCCTTGCGGACACCCTTGCCGGCCTCCATCTCACCCGAGAGCAGCTGATAGAGGTCGGTATTCTCGTGGGTACCGATTTTAACCCGGGTATCGAAGGGGTGGGTGCGAAGACCGGCCTCAAAATCGTACAGAAAGGCGGCTTTGCGGCAAAAATCAGGGAGAAACAGCCGGACTTTGATCCGTCACCGGTCATGGAGATGTTCCTTCACCCGCCGGTAACTGATGATTACTCCCTTGCGGCAGGACACCCGGATGCGGAAGGGATCCGGAAGATGCTCTGCGACGGTTACGACTTTTCCTTGGAACGCGTGGATAAGGCAATGGAAGGGTTCACGGTCAAAGCCGGGCAGAAAACCCTCGAGAGCTGGTTCTGATACCCGGGTGCTTTCATCTGCCTTCGGCAGCCTGCATGATCTGCAGCAGGTCGATCTTCTTCATCTGGTACAAAGCCAGCAGCACCCGCTGGAATTTCTGAACCTCGGTACCTTCCATGGTGTCGTGGATACCAGAAGGCGCAATCTGCCACGAGACACCGGACCGGTCCTTCAGCCAGCCACAGGGCTGTTCGGTTCCATCGCTCACGAGGGCCATCCAGAGCAACATCGATCTCATCCTGCGTATCGCAGCTGACCTGCATTGAATCTGACGTGCTTTCTTCTGCGAAAAGACTCCCCTAAGAATTCGGTGATCATTCAGATCTCTGATCAATCCTTCCCGTTCCTTCCATCCGGTACGGGAATCTGTTCCTTACCCGAGCCGGACGGGACTTATGGGAGCTGTTTCCTTCTCGACTATGACCGCTGTTCCATACGCGAGTAATTCGGTCATAACCCCCCCAATCTCCGATGAGTCGAACTGCATACTCACGACCGCATTGGCCCCGATGGCCTGTGCATGTTCTCTCAGCCGTTCGAGTGCCTGTTCCCGGGACTGGTTCAGGAGCTCCGTGTACTCGTGGATCTCGCCACCGACAATAGACCGGAGACCCGCCGTAATATTCCGGCCAAGCCCGCGGCTTCTCACGATAAGGCCCCAGGTTACTCCGATAGTCCGGGTAATCTTATAGCCAGGCACGTACGGGGTGCTGACAATGATGATCTCGTTTGTCATGGTATCTCCCGTATAGTATCGGTACAGACATAAAAAAAAACCCATGGACCTTGAGAAAAAAAAGGGTGCGGGATCCTGAATGAAGGATCAGCACTTCTCTTCGCAGGTCAGGGCTGCCATGCTGTTGGGGCCGGCCTGTATCTGACAACGTTCCGCGCAGGCCTTGCAGGCAGTATACTTCGGGCTGATGACCAGAGCACAGCTCCCCCCGCTGGTATCACAGCGTGCGAAATCCCTGCAGCGGTCGCCGATGCGGTATTCCATGGTGCACACCTGCGGGACATTTGTGCCGCAGGCGAGATTGAGGCCGTGACAGGTGGTAAATCCGCAGATCAGGGGTAGTGGCGTATCAGGCGGGCTGGTGGCCGGTATCGGTGTCGGGACCGGTGCGGGTGTTACACTCCCCCCGGAGCTCAGCGTGCAGCCGGCTGTAAAAAGGACTGACACAAGGACGGCCATGCACATGCCGTACATAAGGGGCTGGTTTTTCATGAACGATCACGTCAGCTTTGATATTCAGTGCGGGGTCTATTTATGGGTTTATTTCACTGCGAATATTTTGGGAGTCATGCTGCGATACCGGGAATCTGCTCTGGGGAAATCTATTGAGTATACCATCAGACGCTCCGGGGGGCTCTGCCCCCGCCGCTTGTGGCGCCCCCGGTGAGGATTGCGCCGTATTACCTGTTCACAAAGCGTGGGGGTTTATCAGGTAATATCGGGGAATCACCCGCGCCCCCGCCCCCGGCGGGGGCAGGGCTGGCACAAGGGGGGCGATCATATTAAATAAAAGGGTTTCTTTTGAGCACAGGAACCCTGTCATCCCACCTTACGGGGGGATGTTCCCGGGAACAGGAATATTTTCCCCGGGGGTTGCCTGGTCATGGTTGATTACCCGAAAAGGAGAAGTCATATTGACGCTCCTTCTCGTACATTATACGGTCCGGCAACGGGAAAATCATCACCTATAAACCAACCGGGAGTCCACCTGTTATCCAAGAGCGTATCCATGCAGCTCAATTCCTGCAAGAAGACCTACAACAACGAGACGCAACGGGCCGCACCGCTACAAGAGACCCTTGCCCGCATAGAACCCAAGGTACCCGCTGCCGGGATCACCCGCGTTGCCGACATCACGAGTCTTGACCGGATCGGCATCCCGGTCTTTTCCTGTATCCGGCCGACAGCCATGGACGGCGCGATCACCGTCTACAACGGCAAGGGGGCCACGGTAGAGGAGTCGAGGATCTCCGCCATCATGGAGGGCATCGAGCGGTACTCCTCCGAGATGCACGACCGGCGGCTCCCGATGGCGATCTACGAAGAGATGTTTGCCCGGGGACGGACCCTTGACCCCCGCGACCTGATCCTGCCCGAGGGGGCTGACAAGGACCGGCTCATGCCCTGGTATGAGGGGTTCGATATCGTCAACAAAGAACCGGTCTTCGTTCCTGCCCACGCGGTCTTCCACCCGCTGCCGCCCAACTACCGCGGGTTGTTCCGGACCAGCACCAACGGTCTGGCGTCAGGCAACACCTTCGAAGAGGCGGTCTTCCATGCCCTTTCCGAGGTGATTGAGCGGGACGCCTGGTCGCTTGTCGAGGCCTCACGGGACACCGGACCGTGCGTCACGAACATGACCGATCCGGCAATCCTTGATATGCAGGAGAAGTTCGCAAAGGCACAGGTAGAAGTGAAAGTCCGGGACATCACGAGCGACATCGGTATTCCCACGATGGCAGCAGTAGCCGATGACGTGCTGTTAAAAGACCCGATGCTCCTCACTATCGGGATCGGGACGCACACCAGCGCCCGGATCGCGGTTATGCGGGCACTCACCGAAGTAGCCCAGAGCCGCCTCACCCAGATCCACGGGGCACGGGAGGATACCACCCTCGCTGAGCTCCGGAAGAAAATGGGCTATGACCGTGCAAAGCGGATTAACGGATACTGGTTTAAGGACAACGGTACGGTTGACTACGGCAACCTCAAATCTTCCGATACTGACGATTTCAAGAAGGATATCGAGAACATCATTACCCTGCTCGAAAAACAGGGACTCGACCGGGTCATCATCGTTGACCTGACCCGGGAAGAGATAGGAATCCCGGTCGTGCGGGTGATCGTGCCGGGCCTTGAGGTCTTTGCCATGGACCGGGAACGCAGGGGCGAGCGGGTGAAGAATGCGCAGGATCATCGTCTTTCTCGGGCCCAGCCTTGAGCGGGACGCGGCAGAGACGATCCTCCCTGCGGACTACCGCCCGCCTGCAAAGCGGGGCAACCTTCTCCATGCAGTGCAGGACGGGGCGGAGATCATCGGTCTGATAGACGGGGTCTTCCACCAGGAATCGGCAGTGGCACACCGTGAGATCCTTACAGCGATAAAGAAAGGTGTCCGGGTGATCGGTTCCTCCAGCATGGGAGCCCTCCGTGCTGCCGAGATGGACACCCTGGGAATGACCGGCATTGGCGAGGTATACCGGATGTACAAAAGCGGGGAACTGATCTCCGATGACGAAGTTGCCCTGGTGTTCGATCCTGAAACCGGATACTCCCTCTCAGAGCCGCTCGTCAATATACGGTTCACACTCAGGGAAGCAGAACGACAGCGGATCATCTCTTCCCAGGATCATGCTGCCTTTCTTGCAGCTGCGCAGTCCGTCTTCTATCCGCAGCGGACATACGGGCGGATTGTGTCAGAGGCCGGTGCTGCAATCGATCAGGAGACAAAGGAGCGGTTCCTTGCATGGGTACAACTGCATGCCGTTGACCAGAAGCGGAAGGATGCGGTTGCAGCGCTGGAGTATATCAAAGAGATAACCTGTGTGGATGTGTGACGGGGGTCTGAAAAAGTATATTGCATCTAACAGGGGCTGCCGCTCCTAAACACCATGGTATGATGAGTGCCGCCGCCCCCGACGGAGCGCCCCCGCGGCGGTTCAGGACGTTTTTTCAACTCTTGAAAAAGGGATCTTTTGTCACCGTATTTCAGTTTAAAAAAATTACCCCCGGGAGTCAAGGGGGCGCACCCCTTGGGCTGCTTCCCCCTCTGGGGGAGAGAGGGGGTCATACTCATAAATCGGGGGTATGGGGGCGAAGTCCCCCGTTGGTATTATTCCACCTTCGCCCACACGTACGCAAACCGCTGGAACGCCGGGATATGCCCGAAGATGCCGAAGAGGACAAAGAGCCAGCCGAACCACGAGAGGCTGAACCCGAGGACCGGCCAGCTCATCGGGACGAACAGCTCAATGACACCGACAGCCAGGATGAGCACCAGACGGTCCGCCCTGCCAAGAATCCCGCCGTAATACCGTCCGACACCTACTGCCTGCGCCTGCGTACCGAGATAGGATGACATCAGGACCCCGGTAAGGGCAAATACCCCGACCTGCCACGGGACCATCCCCCCCGAGAAGATTCCGGTAATAATGAAGATGTCTGCATAGCGGTCAACTGCATGGTCGAGAAAATCCCCGCGCCTGCTCTGGGCCTGCATCTCGCGGGCAACCGCCCCGTCCATGGCATCGCAGAAAGCATTCAGGGCAACAGCAATGATCCCACCGAGTTCCAGCCGGAGGAAGAACAGGACACCGGCGGCTGCCGATGCGATCAGTGCTGCAATAGTGAAGAAATTCGGGGTCAGCCGGCAGCGGATCGCAATGGAGACCAGCGGGTCGAAATACACTTTCGCAGAGGAACGGTACTGGTCAAGGGTCAAAACGCCGCCTCCAGGTACCCCGACCAGTCAATATGCCCGAAGTCCGCCGGAATCTCGCCCCGGACAAACCTCTCGATGCAGCCGGCACTAAAGGCCGCGTCATGACCGGTGGTGTCCAGCTCCAGGATCGCCGATGAATCGAATGCTTCAACGGTCTCGATCAGGCAGACATCGAGGGCCTCCGCATCGGCGTTCTCCCGGATCTTCTTCTCACGGTATTTCCTTTGGGCAAGGCGTTTTTTGAGCTCATCGGGACGACAGCGGAGGACCACAACCCTGTCGCACGGGAGCAGGTGTGCCATGTGGCCTTCCACAAACCCGTCAACGGGAACAAATTCCTTTGCCCAGCGGTCCGTGTCAATGATCTGGGCATCACGCTCCTCGTCCTCACCTGTGACATAGGGACCAACCGTGGAAGTCAGGTGGACGACGGTATGTCCCCTTCGTGAAAGTTCGTCGCCGATCATCGATTTTCCGGTGCCGGGCGTTCCCGTGATGCCGCACATCATAGCGTGTTCATCGCCTGCACGAACCGCTCGTTCTCCCAGTCCTCACCAACACTGACACGGATGTAGTGATCATCAAGGCCGGCGAAACTCCGGCAGGAGCGGACTGCCACACCCCTGCGGGCAAGCTCCTCCACCATCCCGTCACCCTTGTGAGGAGCGACGTCAACCATCACGAAGTTCGCATCGGATGGGAGGACCGGATACTTCACCTCATCCATGAACCGTTTCCGCCAGCGCCTCACCTGCGCGATATATCGCTCTGCATGGGCAGTATCCGAAAGAGCTGCAGCTGCTGCCGCCATCGAGACCGAATTAACGGTAAAAGGGGTGCCAGCCCGGTTGTACCATGGCGGGAGCCACCGGGGGGTAAAGGCGTACCCGATCCGGAGACCGGCAAGGGAGTGGACCTTCGAGAGGGTCCGTCCAAGGACGAGGTTCTCGTGCTTCTTCATCAGCGGCAGGTAGTCGGTTTCTGAGAACTCGATATAGGCATTGTCGAGGAAGAGCAGCCCCTCGATTCCTTCGAGGATCTCCCGTACAACATCCTCGCCCGTTGCGTTCCCCGTGGGATTGTTGGGGGAGCAGAGGAACGTGACCTTGGCATCTTTTCCCGCCCGGATCAGCTTCTTTACGTCAACCGAGAAATCTGCTTCACGGGGGACTGCGATAACTTCAGCTCCCTGCCCCATGGCCGCAAGGGTATAAAAGGAGAACGTTGGCGTGGAAACTGCCACCTTCTCCCCCGGATCGACCAGGGTGCGGACGATAGTCTCAATAACCCCGTCCATCCCGACACCCGTCACAAAATGATAGTCCCCGTAGTGAGCACGGAGGGCATTCATCAGGACGTTTACCCGCTCATCCGGGTAGCGGTTCACTCCCCGGAGGGCTGCTTCCGCTGAGGATAGTGCCTGGGGGGAGAGGGGTTCGGGGTTCTCGTTGCTCGCGAGCCGGGCAATGCGGTCGATCCCATACTCACGGGCGATATCCCCGGCTTTCCGTGCAAAGGCGTAGCCGCTTTTCTTCTTGTAGCAGGACCTAACCAAGCGCTCCATTGATAACCTTCACTGCAAAGTCGATCTCGGCATCAGTTATGGTCAGCGGGGGCACCAGGCGGAGATTCCCGTCTGCTGCACAGTTGACAAGGAGGCCCTGTTCTGCGCATTTCTTCTGGATCCCCGGGCATTGGTCACCGATAGTCATCCCGATCATCAGCCCGCGGACACGCGGGTTGTACTTCTGAAGGGCCGAGCGGAACCGCTCGCCTTTCCTGCTCACGTCAGGGAGTATCTTCTCGATCACACCGATGGTTGCAAGGGCTGCTGCACAGGCAAGCGGGCCACCGGCAAAGGTGCTGCCATGCTCACTTTTTTTGAACTCGAGGTCCTCGCGGGCAACCAGGGCACCCATGGGAAAGCCGCTCGCGATGCCCTTGGCAAGGGTGACGATATCGGGCTTCACCTTCGTGTGCTGGATGGCAAGCCATTTACCGGTACGTCCCATGCCGGTCTGCACTTCGTCAACGATCATGAGGGCCCCCTTCTGGTCGCAGACCTCGCGTATCCCTTCCAGGAAACTGTCGGGGGGGATGATGACACCGGCCTCCCCCTGTATAGGCTCGACGATGACACCGGCAGTATCGCTGTCAACTGCCTTCCGGAGCGCGTCCACATCCCCGTAATCGACAAAGGTCTTGACCATCCCGAGGGGTTCGAACGGTTCGCGAATCGCCGGCTTATGGGTGACAGCGAGTGAACCTACGGTACGCCCGTGAAACCCATGGGTGAATGCAACGAATTTCTTCTTGTTGGTCCTGACCCTCGCGAGCTTGAGCGCTCCGTCGGTTGCTTCCGCACCGGAGTTGGAGAAGAAGGCCTTGTGCATGCCACAGATCTCCACGAGTTTTTTCGCAAGCTCTCCCTGGTGCGGGACGTAGTACAGGTTCGAGCAGTGGATGAGCTGGTGCGCCTGGTCGCAGATCGCTTTAACCACCGCCGGGTGGCAGTGGCCGGTGCTGCAGACGGCAATACCTGCCACGCAGTCAAGGTATTTTTTTCCTTCCGCATCCCAGACATTCGATCCCTCTCCTTTCACAAGGGCAATTTCACGGGAGAAGGCAGGCATGAAATAGTGTTCATCAAGTTTTTTGTACTGGCTGGTCTTTTCCATGGGTATCACATTTCCTGACGGGTACTGTTTTTTTATTCGTATTCGATCGTTGCCGGCGGTTTTGCCGTGATATCGTAGACAACCCGGGCAACGCTCGGGATATCTGCGGTGATTCTCGACCCGATTCTGGTGAGGTGATCAAAGGGGATATCAACCGGGTCGGCAGTCATGGCATCCCGCGAGTTCACGGCTCTGACGGCTACGATCCACCCGTGGATCCGGTTGTCCCCCTTGACACCGGTGCCAAGGCCGAGCAGGGCCGCAAAGCACTGCCAGGGATGGTACTTCTCAACCAGTTCGTCCTCGACGATCCAGTTGGCTTCCCTGACAACAGCAATCTTCTCTCTTGTCACTTCACCAAGCACTCTCACGGAAAGGCCGGGGCCCGGAAACGGCATCCGGTGCTGGATCTCGCGGGGCAGACCCAGGGCCCCTGCCACGTCCCGCACCTCGTCCTTGTACAGGTCGCGGACGGGCTCTATCACCCTGGTGAATTCCATGTGGAGCGGCATACCCCCGACGTTGTGGTGGCTCTTTATCCCGCCCTCGCTCTCGATCCGGTCGGGATAGATGGTCCCCTGCAGCAGGCATTTTGCACCATGCTTCTTTGCCTCGCGCTCGAAGACCCGGATGAACCGTTCGCCAATTGCCATCCTTTTCGCCTCGGGGTCGGTAATTCCCTTCAGCGCACCGAGGAATTCATCTTCCGCATGCACGATATCGAGATGGATAGTACTGAAGATAGTCCGGATGCGGTCGGTCT
>CAZCZK010000040.1:0-16933 GCA_964503195.1 uncultured Methanoregula sp. | reverse complement strand
TCGTGATTGCGATTGCAAATGCGGGAACTCTTAAACAGTTCCCGCACGTGGGTATCAAAGCTGCTCCGGCTTTTTACCTACTTTTCAAAATCGCGTTCCGGTTCTTAACAGGTAAACAGGCACCCTTTTACTTGTGTGCGGTAATGTGTACCCGGGAAAACGCGAATGAAGCCAGAGAAGGTCCATGATAAGGCGGGAAAAGCCAGGATCCGCAAAGGACCCCGGGAGGCGAAAAAGCTATCCCGCTCCGATGCATCACCGGATCTCACTGCCTTCACAAACCAGATCATCTGCGGGGATTCACGGTCTGTTCTTTCCCGTATTCCGGACCGGAGCATCGACCTTATTGTTACCTCACCTCCTTATAATTTCGGACATTCCTATGCACAGGATCTCCATGATGATACCCGCGAATGGAATGAATATTTTGAAAACCTGCTTGATGTCTGGCGCGAATGCGAGCGGGTACTCAGGCCGGGTGGCCGTATCGCTGTGAATGTTCAGCCCCTCTTCTCGGATTATATTCCAACCCATCACATCATCTCCCGCCAGCTTGCAGACCTCGGTCTTTTGTGGAAAGCGGAATTTCTCTGGGAGAAGAACAATTATAATGCCAAATACACAGCCTGGGGAAGCTGGAAATCCCCCTCGATGCCGTACATTAAATACACCTGGGAATTCATTGAAGTGTTTGCCAAAGAGACCCATAAAAAGAGCGGCAGGAGTGAGGACATCGATATCACGGGCGATGAATTCAAGGAATGGGTACTGGGCAAGTGGTCGTTTCCTCCGGAGATCCGGATGAAGGATTATGACCACCCTGCCATGTTTCCAGAAGAACTTCCCCGCAGGCTGATGAAACTTTTCTCGTATAAAAACGATATCGTGCTGGATCCCTTTAACGGTGCGGGGACCAGTTCTCTCGTAGCGTATAAACTCGGGCGCCGTTTTATCGGTATTGATCTATCCCGCCAGTATTGCGACACTGCTCTTGCGCGAGTGAAAGTGGCTGCTTTGGGAATGATACAATCTCCGGGCTACCCTGCCCCGGGGCTTGTTGACATGGATGACTTATAAAAAAAATGCTCATGCCGGATCTTTTCTGAATTCGTGCCTGCCTTTTCTATCTCCTGTTTTCCAGGATGTCTTTGATCCGGGAGAAGGAGTCGATGATGCAGGCTGGTTTGATCGCCGATGTATCCAACGAATTCTGGCGGAACTTGCCTGTTCGCACGAGAATCCCTTTCATTCCCGCACGATGCGCCCCACCAATGTCCGTGATAATATCATCACCGATCATGGCTGCCTGTTCCGGGCGCAGGTGCATATCCTGGAGGGCAAGGCAGAAAAAAGCCGGTGAGGGTTTTCCCATAACTATCGCGGTTTTTCCGGTTGCATACTCAAGGGCTTTGACGATGGGCCCTGCAGAGAGTGAAAGCCCGTCCGCAGCCATCCAGTACCGGTCACTTTCAAGCGCGATGAGTTCCGCACCATCCATGAGGTGGCGGAATGCAGTGTTCATGGTATCGTAGGTGACCTCATTGCCAGCATCTCCGATGATAACCCAGTCTGGGCGTGCATCAGGATCGGTGGGATCTGTTTCTGCAAAGTCCCTGTTCACATCACCGGTTGAAAGGAGGTAATAGTGGGTCCTCCCGGTTTTTTTCATATGAGCAACCGCTGCAAGCGGCGGAGTGAAAATATGGTTTTCCGGAATCCGGAATCCCAGTGCTGAGAGATGGGCGGCGATGGTATGCCTGCTTTTTCGTGTCGTGTTGGACACACACCGGAACGGATACCCGTGGTCGATCAGGAATCCGACAGCCTCCGAAGCGCCATCGACAGCCCTGTTCCCGACGTATAAAACCCCATCGAGATCGATGAGGAATCCACGGATATCGTTCATACAGTCTGTTTCAGGGGAGTCCATAGCACCACGCTGGATTTGAATTTTTTTGTAAATGTTGTCGCTCTGTATCTATGAACCTCTTCTTTCCAAACCTCACACTGCTGATCGGACAGCATTACTTTCACCCTGCACGGTCCGTGTTTAAACGCCCCGGCCGGGACGTTTTATCTGACGATGTCAGCAACCCAGGCTTCCCAGGCGCGAATCGGTTCTCTCTGGCAGCAGAGAATGGACTCCATGCGGGAGTACGAGGTTGTCCGAGACGGGAACGTGTTTGTCACAAGTTTCTCGAACAGTATCGTGTTCTCATCCGAATACGAGGCCGCCCGGCAAAATCTGGGCCAACTACTTGCAAGGTATGAAGGACGCAGTATCGATCAGGTCTTCTCCGGAGGAATGGAAGAGGAAAACGACGGGGGCACCTGCTACCAGATCGAGAGCCGCAAGCCCTTCGACTGCCCGGCGTTCGATCAGGACCGGTACCAGGAAACGGTTCTCGGTGATCTCACGCTTGTCCATGGTATCGGGAAAACCACCGAGAAGCGGCTCAGATTACGAGGATACGAGACACTGCAGGATCTTGCCCGGCATCCGAAGTTCCGGCAGGCTGCGTGCAGGGTCATGGATTGCATATCCACGGGGAATTCCCGGGAGATAATGGAATTCATCGGGACCCGGCACCCGAAATCCCATTCTGCCGTTCTCGGCGCGGCCGGACTTCATGAACCGGAGGATTATGTTTTCTTCGACATTGAGACGCTGGGTCTTTTCTCCCGGCCGATCATTCTTTTTGGTATAGGATTCCTTGAGCATGGCGAGCTTGTTGTCCGGCAGTACCTGCTGCGTGATATTGCCGAAGAACCGGCAGCTCTTCTTGCGACTCTGGAGCATTTTTCTTCCAGTCGCCCTGCCCTGGTTACCTTCAATGGCAAAGCATTCGATGCACCCTATCTTGCAGACCGGCTTGCTTTCTACGGCATGGGGGGCTTTGCAGGAATCCCCCATTTTGACGTCCTCCATTTCAGCAGGAGACACTGGAAAGACAAATTACCATCCCTTCGCTTAGCCACGCTTGAGAAAGAGATCCTGGGGGTTCATCGTTCCGATGATGTCCCCGGGCAGATGGTCCCGGAATTCTATGAAACCTATCTCCGTACCGGCAATTGCGGGCCGCTTGTACCCGTCGTAGAGCACAACCGGCAGGACGTGGTCTCACTCGCCCGGCTGTTTTTCCACCTCCTGGAGGACCATTATGGCTGTCGCTGATCTGCTCCGTCTCCTGAAGGTCAACCCTACCTACCGGAACCGCGTTGTCCATATCAATGCAGTCCCTCCGGAGGAAGCCCGGTACGGCCGGCTCGAAACCCCTCTTTCGCCCACCCTTGAAGCATATCTTGATCATAAAAATATCCGGCTGTACTCTCACCAGTGCAGGGCTGTTGATCATATCCGTGCCGGCAGGAATGTTATCATCACAACCCCCACGGCCAGCGGTAAAACACTGGCATTCAACCTGCCGGTCTTTGACAAACTGGAGACCGATCCCGCTGCCCGTGCGCTGTACCTGTACCCGACTAAGGCGCTCTCAAATGACCAGCTGGCAACGCTCGAACAGATGACACGGTTTACCGGCATATCCGCCAATCCTGCAATTTACGACGGGGATACCCCGCAGTCAAAGCGGGCAGCCATCCGCGACAATGCGAGGATCATTGTCTCAAATCCCCATGAACTGCACCAGGTGCTCTCGTGGCATACGAAATGGCGCCCGTTCTTTTCCGGCCTGCGGTTCATCGTCCTCGATGAGGCCCATCGCTATCGCGGGGTTTTTGGCTCTCACATTGCAGCGCTTATCAGGAGACTGTTACGCCTCTGCCGTTTCTATGGTTCGCAGCCACAGTTTGTCCTCTCAACGGCAACGATAGCCAATCCCGTTGAGTTTGCAGCAAACCTCACCGGCCAGCCGTTCGAACTGGTTGATGAAGACGGGTCGCCGCATGGCAACAAGACATTTGTCCTCTATAACCCGTTTTATGATGGGATTGGCGAGCGTTCCGCCCACCAGGAAACAAAAGACCTTCTCCTCTCCTGCGTCAGGGAAAACCTCCAGACCCTCTGCTTTACCGGTTCCCGGAAGATGGCGGAACTGGTAACGCTCTGGGCACGGGAGGATGCCCGTCACGTATCAAATCGCCTCGCAGAGGTCATATCCGCTTACCGTGCAGGGTATCTCCCTGAGGAGCGGAGGGCGCTTGAACACCAGCTGAAAACAGGAATGATGAAAGGGATCGTTTCGACCAACGCGCTCGAGCTTGGGATCGACATCGGGTCTCTGGATGCGGTGATCATTTCCGGCTATCCCGGTACCATGATGTCGACGCGACAGCAGGCAGGTCGCGCCGGAAGAAACGGGACGGAATCCCTGGCAGTCCTCGTAGGCATGGCAAATCCTCTTGACCAGTACTTCATGAACCACCCGGACCGTTTTTTTTCCCGGTCGCACGAACATGCAATCGTCGACACGTCCAATCCCTACATCGTATCCGGTCACCTGCTCTGCGCTGCCGCGGAACTTCCTGTGGATGAGTCCGCGGATACGATTTTCTTCGGAGATTCTCTTCCAGGTCTGCTCGCAGATCTTGCAACACACGACCTCGTACGGAAGACTGCACGGGGGTGGGTCTATTCCGGCCGGGGCCGTGCAACGGCAGCGGTCCAGCTGGATGGCATACCCGGCCTGACATTCCGAATCCTCTGCAAGGGGAAACTGCTCGAAACCATGGACCAGGGACAGGCATTCCGTGAAGCCCATAAGGGGGCTATCATGCTTCATCAGGGCATCACCTACGTGGTGAACGAGATGGATCTGGAAACACATACCGTCCGTGTATCGGAAACCGATGTTGACTACTATACCCAGACCCTCAAGGAGGTTGATCTCAAGGTCATTGAAACAATCGAAGAAAAGAGTGTTCACGGCATGAAGTGTGCATTCGGAGATGTCGACGTGACGGAGACCATCACCGGCTACAAGATCAAACGCAAGGATACGATCATCGGTGTTGAACCCCTTAACCTCCCCCAACTAACCTTCCGGACAAAGGCATTCTGGATTGTCCCGCCGGATTTTATCGGGCCTTCCGTCAGCACGGCCGGGCTGGACCTTGCCGGAGGTCTCCATGGTGCTGAACATGCAATCATTGCGCTCATGCCCCTGCATGTCATGTGCGACCGCTGGGATATCGGGGGACTTTCCACACCCCGGTTTGGTGAAACCGGGGAACCGGTTATTTTTGTCTATGATGCTTACGAAGGTGGTATCGGTCTTGCTGAAAAGGCATTCGAGATACTTCCCGAACTCCTCGCGAGTGCCCACGAGCTGGTGCGGGACTGCACGTGTGAGAAAGGCTGTCCCTCCTGCATTTATTCCCCGAAATGCGGAAATGACAACCAGCCACTTGACAAGGTGGCTACAACCCGTATCCTTGCAGAACTCTGCAATGAACCGGAAAAACCGGAATCCGTGACAAGTGCCGGAGCACCGGAACCGGTTTCCTCGTGAATTGATCCCGGTCAATCCACGAGAACAGTTCGCTCTTCCGGCCCCGGGCTGTCGTCTTCAAAAATGAACAGGTCATCGATTGTTGTGTGGAGGGCCCGCGCTACATCATGGGCGAGTTTGAGGGAAGGATTATACTTTCCCTGTTCAAGGAAGACGATTGTCTCCCTTCGCACGCCCACGGTTTTTGCAAGTTCCTCCTGCGTCAGGTTCATGCGGGAGCGATATTCCTTGATCCGGGTTTGCATACTATCTCCGAGAGGTATTTTTGGAATAGACTCTGCTCATATAACGCATCTGCGATAGGAATACTCCCCTCTCACCCGACATCTCCCTTCCGGAAGAGATATGACTGGTAAATAACCGCCGAGAGTGCAAGGACGACAACTGAAAGGGCAAGCGCATTCTGCGTGCTGAGCCGGAGTATTCCGAGATAATCCAGCCAGAAGAGACCGGACATAAAGAAGAGGCCGGTCAGCCATGCCCAGGACAACCCGTATGCGCCGATCTTTTTCGATCGCTCGTCGGATTCCGGGTCATCCCCGTACTTCCGGTGACGGGAAATGCCGGTAATCAGGAAAGCAAATCCAGCAGCCAGAAGCATCGAACTGATAATCGCTTCCCCCGCTGTAAGCAGGATAGAAACGATACCGCTGAGAATCATCACCGCTCCGATAATGATCCGATAAAGGTTCCTAGGTTTCATTGTCCTCACTTCTATGTGTTACTTATTTCTAACAATTATTGTTTAAAAATGTTATCTTTTTCTAACACAAGATAAGGAATCAAATCTGACCGATGAAAAATCGTAAAAAAACGGGGAATTATTCCTTAATGATGGAACGAATCGAAAGGAAGACCGGGCCCCGCACATCAACCTTCTTTTTGTTGTCGGTAATGAACCGCATTGCATATTCATCGATCTTCAGGTTGATATCGCTCGGAAGTTTTGCCATCTTGACCTGCATGGTCGTCGCCTTTCCGCACCGGGCAGCTTCTTCAAGCCGTGCAGCCGCAAGGGCCGAAACAGCAGAAAGATAAGAGATACCTGTTGGTACTCCTTCCGTCCTTACCTGCTTCCATTTCTCGGCATCCGGGACGCCAAGCACGGATCCTTCATGGACAAAGATCTCGTTGGCACACGCCGGCCCGCAAAGCCTGGCATTGGATTCCGTTTCCTCGACAACTACCTTCACACCAACACCTCCAAGTTCTCCCTCCCATGCATCGAAGACGCAGGGCCCCTGTGCAGTCCCGTTGGCTGCAGCAACCTTCGCGACAGCTGCTGCGAGCATCTTTCCCTCTACTGACACCGGCTCTTCACGGAGATGTACTGACCGGGCAATCTCCCGGTTGTCCAGGAGTCTGGGGAAAAACTGCGGGTAACATAACTGCCGCACATCGTTCCCTCCGTAGGCGATCATAGCAAGCCGTTCGACGCCGAGACCGAGGTTCATGACCGGAACGCCAATCCCGTACTCGGCAAGCGCCGACGGGGAATACATTCCGAAGGTTGCGACCTCGACCCAGTCGTGCACCGGGTGCCGGGCATAGACCTCTGTCTGAGTGTCAGGCATATAGTATTTCGAGCGCTTCTCATCCGGCTGGAAGCGGAAGTCAGTGTACCCGAATGATGAAAGGAGTGCTTCGCTTACTGCCTTTCCATCCTCGATCGTCACGTCATCACCTGCGACAACACACGATGCGGAATGGTAGGTCATGAGCCGGGTAGGTCCCTCTGCCTGTTCGCGCCGGAAGCAACGGTCAACCGAGAAGAGACGGAGCGGCAGCGGGCTTTTGTTCCAGATCGAACCGAGGGTCATGAACCAGCCGCTCGTCATATGGCTTCGGAGGGTTGAGCGCGATGATTCCGGAGCAAGTTCCCTGAACTCCGGGAAGACATCATCAAGGATATGGACAACGATCCCGTCGTCGGTTTCAAGGACTTTTGAGAGTTCGAAGGTCAGCTCGTCGCCATCAATCTCGGACTTCTTGTAGGAATGGAGCGTCTCGCGGAGTCTCTCCTCGGTTGCGGTCGTCATCGTCTTGCCAAGGATCCCGTTGATCCTGTCGAGCCGGTCCCGGGCAATACCGACATTCGGCCGGGGGAGTCCCCCGAGATAGAAAACCCGGTCAAGAACTGCCATCGCTTCGGGACCGAACTGGCGGTAGATGTCCTTCTCATCGATAATGACAGGTACCTCGGCTTCATCGAATCCCATGGAGAGGTAGGTCTCGCGCAGCCGGTTGATGGTGGCAAAGACCGGGTGCGGTTGCGCCCGCTTGTACACCCGGCACGGGTAGGTATCTGCGTGGGATGCCGGTGTCAGGACCGACGGGCCTTCATGCCATGCCCCTTCGAAGTTCTCGTGTGATCTCTTTTTCCAGTCTTCGGGATTGAATCTCATGTCATACGCTCCAGAACTACCACTCTGCTCAGTTTGTTCTCATCCTTGAACCGGTAATCGCACGCAGCGGAAACCTTCTCCGCAAAGGTCCGCACCTCCGCATGTTCCGGCATGTTCTCCCTTGTCAACCGTTTTCTACTGTATCCCAGATACATATATCCTTTTATTTCGACAAAGCTTGCGCCCGCGTCCTGCAGGATTGCAGCATAGCGTTCCGGGGCAAAATCGTTGAGCCCCTTCACCAGCGTTACCCTGACTGCTGACCGTCGGGACGGGAGCAGTCGGAGGCTTTCCTGTACTCGCTCCCAGTAATCCCCGAGAGGGCGGCACACAGCCATGTAGGTATCGCGATCCGGCGCATCAAGAGAGATATACATCTGGAACGGTTTGCATTTTTTCAGCATTTCCGGGTTGGTTCCATTGCTGACAAGGAACGTAGAATACCCATGGCTGTTGAAACGATCGATGAGTTCCGGGAGCCGGGAGTAAAGAGTCGGTTCTCCGGAAAGCGAGATCGCCACATGTTTGGGATCGAGAGCCTCCAGCCATTGCTTTTCGGTCACCGTATTATCCAGAACCGCATTATACCCGGCAAGTGCCTTTTTCTGAAGCTTTTTGATTCCGTCAAGGATAGTTTCCGGCAGGCACTCCTCCTCCTCCTTTGGCTCGTGCTCAAACGATCGCCAGCAGAAGAGACAGCGCTGATTGCAGCGGAGCGTCGGTGTCAGCTGGACACAGCGGTGGCTTGCGATCCCGTAAAACTGGTGCTTGTAGCACATATCGCCTCCCTGCAGGGCGCGCTTGCACCACATGCAGGGCTTGAGTGCGGCAGTGGATGCCTTTGAAAAAAACTGGTAGCCCTGCTTCCGCAGGGGATCACATGGAGTGGATGGCATCGATCCCAAGTGTCTCAAGGGACTCTTTTAACGTGTTCTGCACTGCTTTTACCAGCGTAAGCCTGCGATCCCTGATTCTGCCCTCGCTTTTTAGTACCGGCTCAAAGTGGTAAAATGTATTGAAGGTGTCGGCAAGCTCCCGGGCATAGATGGCGAGGATGTGCGGGTGAAGGTCGGCAACCACGCTCTCGATGATACGGGGGAAGCGGGCGATCTTCTTAGCAAGGGCGATCTCCTGATCTGTCTCGAGGTCAAAGCATTCAGGGAAAGGCCCTGCTTTCTCCAGGATGCTGCAGGCACGGGCATGAGCGTACTGGATGTAGGGGCCGCTCTGCCGTTCGAAGTCCAGGGCCTCTTTCCAGTCAAAGACCGTGCTCTTCTCTGGAGTGACCTTCACGATATCATAGCGGATGGCGGCAAGCCCGACTGACCGGGCGATTGACCTCCTTGTCTCCTCGTCCAGCTCCGGCCTTCGCACGGTCACTTCATCAAAGGCCCGTTTGCGGATCTCGGATATGAGGTCATCGGCAGAGACGAACTTCCCGGCACGGGTACTCATCGAACCCTCCGGCAGGGACACAAACTCGAAGAAAACGATCTCCGGGACTTTTTCTCCAAGCAGTTTCATCGTACACTGGAGCTGTGCCCCGATGAGTTTATGATCGGCACCAAGCACATCGATGACCCGGTCAAAATTCGCACCTTTCCACGCGTGGAAGGCCAGGTCACGCGCTGCATAGACAGAGGTTCCATCGCTCCGGCGAATGACGTACTTATTCCCGAACCCGAACTCCGAGAGATCAAGTGCGAGTGTCTCTTCTTCCCGTGCCTGCGGGAGCCTTTTTAACTTGCTGATGATTCTCTCCGTGTTCCCGTTCCGGATGAAGTCACTCTCCCAGACGAAACGGTCGTGTGCAACGTTGAGATCCTTCAGGGTGACCCCGAACCCATCAAGGCACCGGGAGACCTCCCGTCGGAACTTTTTCATAGTTGCGGGGTCTCCGTTCTCCACGAGTTGCATCAGGGTATTGACCTGCTGTGTGATCCCTGCGTCCTTCTCAATCTCCCGGTTCGCCGCGATATACACGCGTGCGATCTGTGCATCCTCTTTTTCATCCACCTGCGCTGTGCTGTCGAGGTTGTCGAATCCCCAGACAACGATGGCTATCTGACGGCCCATGTCGTTGACATAATACTGGACCTCAAGGGAATAGCCTGCCTTGCGGAAGGCACGTGCGAGCGTATCGCCAATGATAGAATTCCGGATATGCCCCACGTGGAGGGGGCCGTTCGGATTGGCGCTGGTGTGCTCTAACACGACCCGGACCGGTTTCCCTGGCAGGTTGCCGTAGCCGGGCCGGACCGCCTCCCGCACAGCCTCACTCACGTATCCGCTCCCGAAAATAAAGTTAATATATGGTCCTTTTGCCTCGATCATAACTCCCGCGAGTAACGGATTTTTTGCGAGATCAGCTGCAAGATCCTGCGCGATCTTTACCGGGGCCTGCTTCTTCTGCTTTGCAAGTGCGAAGGCAACCGTGGAGGCGAGATCCGCGTGTTCGCCGCCATCCACGAGAAGTGCATCAACCACACCGGTACTCTCCCTGATCGCATTCCCAATGGTCGTATACATATCGTGCTGCATCAGTATCCCGTCCTGTAGCGGAGAATAGCGGCAATCCCGCCAAAAGCGGAGAAGAGGATTGATCCCTCCTCAAAGTCATCCGAAATGAGTTCAACTTTAGAACTGCTCGCGTCAGCGAGTCTGGTCAGTTCATCGACGATATCAATCTCCTCCCCAAGTATCAGCGGTGCCGAGCATTTCGGGCAGTTCCCAAAAGCGATGTCGGCAATGCTCTTTCCTGCTTCAATATTCACCGTATTTTCCGAAGTGTAATCACAGCTCTGGCACTTGATTTTCAGCCGGGATTTCCGGAGGTTGGATGAGAGGAGAAGGATATCGACAGCACCGATCTCAAGATTGCGCCGGATGCTCTCTTCCCCGTATGCGGCAAGCCCGTCGTCTTTCACCAGTTCTTTTAAGAACCGGTCCATGAAGGCTTTTTCCTTGATAACGGTCATCCCTTTGAGGGCATCCTTTGCAGCATCAACAAGCTCCGCGAGTCCGTCCTCGTTGGTGTAGGCAACATCGAAAAGCCCGATGATCCGTTTCTGGACCTCGTGGTGAAGGTAATCCCCTTTTTCGAACTCTTCTTTTGTCGGGCTTGGCCCTCCGATCAGGACTCCTTTGAACCGCTCGAAAAAATCTTTTTCGGCAAGAAATATCGCGCTGGACCGCTCACCGATCTTAGTGTAGAACTCATCAATGGCAATTTCACGCAGGCGCCCGAACCGGGCAGCTGACTGACCACCTTTTCGCATTTTTCCCGGGACTGTCGAATTTGCTCCGCCCATCGGTTCGATCCGGTTACCGCGTAAAAATCCCCAGTACGCTTCACGCTTGTCCAGAACAAGCAGGCCGTACACGTACTTCTCCTCGAGCATCTGGAGGAGCGGTTCGAGCTCGAAGCTCGAGCTGCAGCGGTACATGTAAAGGTTGAGGGGTTCCGGTGGCTCGATGATGGTGCACTGGAGATCAGTGCGATCTCCGTATGTCTTGACCGTACCACAGAAGACCGCAAGACCTTTTTCCGGCGGGCGCTTGTAATACTTGAGACGCGAGAGGATCGAGGAGATGGCACTCTGGACATTGGTTTTTGTCTGCTTGCTCTTGATGTTGGCACACTGGCCAAACTCATCCTTCAGCTGGTTGGTAACATCATAAATCTGCTTGTCGGGTGGTATATAGAGCGTTATCAGCTCTGTACCATCTCCCTGCTGGGACTGGAGTTTTTCCAGGACCTTCTTGAACTCATAACGCTTCCGCGCGTCATCCATCTCCATTTCTTCTGCCATTGCCAGATTCAAACCTCTCTGAAGCTATTACCTATTCATTCCCGGTTGCCATAAATTTGCGCCCATTGCATAATGATCTGCTTGTCTACCTCAGGATTGATTCCATGATCCCCGGAAAATTCAATAAATATTTTCGGCTGTCCCGCCTTTTTAAATAACTCCTGTCCACGCTCGAACGGGATGATGGGGTCAGCGCGTGCGTGGAAGACCCAGACCGGGCGGGGAGCGATCCTTCCGATGTATGTACCTGGTTCCAGCGATGCAGCAAATCGTATCGGATCGCCACGTACACCCTGTTGTGTTAGCGAATCCAGCAGACCCCAGTCTGAGGTGGAGATTCCAACATATCCGGCGATTGCCTGATCAGTACCTGCAGCGACAGCAGCATATCTGCCCCCATTGCTTGAACCTGCGGCATAGACCGGAACAGTATATTTTCCGCTGAGCATTTTCTGTGCTGAGACAAGGTCACAGATACTCAGATAGTACTGGGGCATCTCACCTTTTTCGAACTTCGCGTAATCCTGCTGGATCAGCTGCTGGCTGAATGGGGTGCCTGGAGTTTCGCCGCCATTACCCCTTGTATCCACAAAGAGAAATGCATACCCGGCAGCAGCGAACCGGACCATCCGTTCTTCATGTCCGGCCAGTTTTTCCCCTGCTCCCGGTGCATAAACGAGAGCAGCTTCTGGATGTTCTGGTGCCCCCAGATAGCCGACAACGTCTCCATTTTCAGTATGAAACACGATCCGGGACTTGCTGTATGTCTGATTTACGAATAACTTCTCTTCCGTGGTCGTTACCGGAGCACACGTAAGGGAGAGTTCTTCTCTGTCGTTGAAAGAATACGTTGATTTTGACAAGGTTCCGGTGCAGCCCGAAAGTACCAACAGAATGATGAGGAAACCGATTACCGGTATACCACGTTGCATTGTCAGCACCCAAGACATCGGTGGATAATGCAGATTGTCTTGGCATCCACGATGGTACCTTCTCTAATCATGCGGTCCAGGTCCTTTATCGGAACATCCAGAACTTCGATGACCTCATCCTCGTCTTTCGAATATTCGTCCGATGGCGAAAGCCCGCGGGCCTCAAAGAGGAATATCTTCTCGTCTGTGTAGCCCGGGGTGGTGATGATGAACCCCTTCGGTTCCATTATCTGTGCGGCAAATCCGGTCTCCTCAATTAGTTCCCTGCCTGCCGCATCCAGGGGATTCTCGCCCGCTTCCAATGTGCCCGCAGGCGCTTCGAAAATGTAGCTGTCAATCGCGTACCGGTACTGCCGGATCAGCTTGCATTGCTCACCGTTGATGGGCAGGATAGCCACGGCATTGCTCGGGTGGATGATGACCTTCTGCCGCTCGAGTCCGTTCGGAAGCCTGACATTTCGCTGCTCAATCCAGAGCCTCCGCCCGCGGAAGATCTCCATTTATCCCTCGTACTCTACAGGGTCTTTCCTGCCGATTGCCGCGAAGGCCTCTTTCCGGAAATGGCATGAGCCGCAGGTGCCGCAGGCTTTCCCCTCGTTCCGGTAGCAGGACCATGTGTGTTCATACGGTACACCGAGTTCCAGCCCCACGCGCAGGATATCGGTCTTGGACATATGGATGAAGGGGGTAAAAAGGGTGATCTTCGTGGTGTCCTTCGTCCCGAGGTCGATCACTTTCTGGAACGCTTCGATGAACTTCGGGCGGCAATCCGGATAGCCACTGTAATCGAGCGACTGGACACCGATGAATATCGCATCAGCACCGCGAGCTTCTGCAAAGCTCGTGGCGATCGCGAGGAGGTTGGCATTACGGAACGGCACGTAGGTGTTGGGCATATGTGCCCGGGCAGGGTCAAATTC
This sequence comes from uncultured Methanoregula sp., assembly GCA_964503195.1. Classification (GTDB taxonomy): domain Archaea; phylum Halobacteriota; class Methanomicrobia; order Methanomicrobiales; family Methanospirillaceae; genus Methanoregula. Next base: position 3,393 of record CAZCZK010000040.1, on the reverse strand, counting down.
TTCGACTGCTATCTCCTTATCCGTCAGGCTGCTTGCCCCGAACTTCGAGAAATAGTCGAGATTGATCTCAACAAATGCCTCCGCATCCAGCAGGGATGCGATCTTCTTTGCGCTTGCAAGTTCCCTGCTCTCGGTACGCTGCCCGTAATTCAGGTGAAGGGCAAGGATTTTGTATTCTTTGCTTTTTGCGAGGTACGCAAGGGTGGAGGAGTCCATGCCTCCTGAGAGCAAGCATACCGCTTTCATCACGGTACTCCGAGGATTTTGTGCAGCTGGATCTGGAAACGCACCGGCAGGTTATTCACAAGGACAAACCTGGTGATCGGCTTGTAATCCGTTCCGAATACCGGTGAGAAAAAGATCTCACCGGCAATAGGGTGTGATTTCATGACTTCCAGCGCATACCGGCAGTCCATTTCGTCTTTTACGACAAATTTCACGCTATCTTCAGGCCGGATCATTGCCAGCAGGGAGAGGTTGCTCTTCTCTCCCGAGGAGGGGCATTTTATGTCCATGCAGACCGAGGCAGAGGACTGGAACCGGGTGAAATCGAGTGTGCCGTTCGTCTCGATATCGATGGTTGTCCCGCGCTTCTGGAGGGATGAGATGAGGTGCTCAAGCTCTTCCGCCTGCAGCAGCGGTTCCCCCCCCGTTATGCAAACGTACGGAGGGTTTGTGCGCCACAGGTGTTCAGATATGGTGTCGACACTCATCTCACTCCCCCCCCCCAGGGATGCGGGAGTATCGCACCAGCGGCAGTGGAGGTTACAACCTGCCAGCCGGATAAACAGGCAGGGGCGCCCCTGGTTTTTCCCCTCGCCCTGCAGGCTCCTGAAAATTTCTGAGATCTTCATTCAGTAATCTCAGCGCATGACGTTGGTGATTCCCAGACCCGTACCTTATACACAGTCGCGTTTATTCCCATTTTGCGGCATATCGCAGAGAGATCATCGCGGATGAGAACCGCAATCAGTTCACTGGTTGGATCACCCGGGGTCTTGATGACCGCGTGGAACTCCTCGATGCGGGGAACCATCGGGTCATCGCGGTTCAGGATAATCTGGTGATCGTAGGTGTCGATGACCTGTTTGATCAGGCTGTAATCGATGAGGATTTGGGTAGCCGGGTCCGGTTCCCCCTCCATCCAGACCTCGATTTTCCACCGGTGTCCATGCAGGTTGGCGCATTTTCCCTTGTAATTGAGCAAGCGATGGCTGGTATCAATATGTACCGCTTTATAGATCCCGACTTTCATTGCGCATTATTGGGTTGCTTGGGATATAATGTTATTATGAGTGAGGATCAATAGTGTAAGACAGGCAAGTGGGAGGCCACAATTTATAAATCGATTACCCGCGTTAGTACTTATTCCAATGTGGGGTATCGATAACCACAAAAAAAACGTACATGAGGCTATTTAATGGGACAGGGTAAATTTGCAGCCAGGAAATTGGTACGGGACTCAAATAAGTTCCGATGGGCAGACAAAAACTACGCCCGCCGTGAACTCAATCTCGATGTGAAATCGGACCCTCTTGAGGGCGCCCCGCAGGCGAGAGGTATCGTACTGGAAAAGATTGGTGTTGAGGCAAAACAGCCGAACTCGGCAATCCGGAAATGCGTGCGCGTGCAGTTGATCAAGAACGGCCGGCAGGTCAGCGCATTTGCCGTTGGTGACGGCGCCATTAACTTCATCGACGAACACGATGAGGTTGAGATCGAGGGCATTGGCGGCCGCCTTGGCCGGTCCATGGGAGATATTCCCGGCGTCCGGTATGTGGTTACCAAGGTCAACAACGTCTGCCTCCACGAGATGGTCATCGGCAGGAAGGAGAAACCGCGCAGGTGATCATGATGGCAGAAACCGAAGAAAAGACAGCAGGCCAGAAACTGCTGTTCAACAAGTGGGATGCTTCCGAAGTCAAGGTAACAGACCCCAGCCTCATGCGCTATGTTACGCTCACCTCCCAGATCATCCCCCATTCCTGTGGTAAGTTTTCCCGGCAGGAATTTGGCAAGAGCAACATGATGATCGTTGAGCGGCTGATCAACCGTCTGATGCAGACCGAGAATAATACCGGCAAGAAGCAGCTGGCAATCCGGATCGTACGGGATGCATTCGAGATCATCAACAAGAAGACCAAGCGCAATCCCATTGAAGTGCTTGTTGAAGCAATCGGCAACTCCGGTCCCAGAGAAGAAACAGTCCGCCTGAAATACGGTGGCATCAACGTCCCGAAATCGGTCGATACCGCACCCATGCGCCGGGTCGACACGGCAATCGCTTTTATTGCTGAAGCAACCCTGAAAGGATCCGGTTCCAGCAAGAAAAGTGCAAGCGCTATCCTGGCCGATGAACTCATAGCCGCTTCAAAGGGCGACATGAAATGTTACTCGGTAAGTAAAAAGGAAGAACGCGAGCGGATCGCGAAGTCCGCCCGTTAAACATCTTTTTTTTGAGGTTATTTTCATGGTCCGCGGCAAAAAATCTATTGAGCGCGCAACTGAGCTCATGAAGGATCCGATCCATATTCGGAACATCGGTATTGTAGCGCACATCGATCACGGCAAGACAACCCTTTCCGACAATCTGCTCGCAGGTGCGGGTATCATATCTGAGGAACTCGCCGGAAAGCAGCTCTTCATGGACTCGGATGCGGAAGAGCAGGCGAGGGGTATCACCATTGATGCGTCCAACGTCTCGATGGTGCATGAGTATGAAGGTCAGGATTACCTGATCAACATGATCGATACTCCGGGGCACGTTGATTTCGGTGGCGACGTTACTCGTGCCATGCGTGCTGTTGATGGTGCTGTTGTGCTTGTCGATGCCGTTGAAGGCACCATGCCCCAGACAGAGACCGTCCTCCGGCAGGCACTCAAGGAGCAGGTCCGCCCCATCCTCTTCATCAACAAGGTCGACCGGCTCATCAACGAGCTTAAAGTCGATGAGATGGAGATGCAGATCCGGCTCGGCAAGGTCATCGACAAGGTCAATAAGCTCATCAAGGGCATGAACGAAGAGGCCTACAATAACGGGTGGAAACTCGACGCTGCCAAGGGGACGGTTGCCTTCGGTTCAGCACTCTACAACTGGGCAGTTTCTGCACCCTTCATGAAGAAGAGTGGTATCTCGTTCAAGGTTGTGTACGACAAGTGCCGTGCGGGCGATATGAAATACCTCGCCATGAACAGCCCCCTCTCAGAAGTCCTGCTGGATATTGTGGTCCGCCAGCTCCCAAACCCGCTGGAAGCCCAGCCCCGACGGGTCAATGTTATCTGGCACGGGGACAAGACAACGCCTGAAGGCAAGGCGATGCTCGCCTGCGATGCAAAAGGCCCGGCTGCGATGATGGTTACCGATATCTCGTTTGACCCGCATGCAGGGGAAGT
>CAZCZK010000039.1:0-17457 GCA_964503195.1 uncultured Methanoregula sp. | reverse complement strand
TGAAGTCCGGCACCGCATGGACAAGCTCGATGCAGCCGGTAACACCACGAAGGCACTCACCAAGGGCTATGCCATCGGCAGCGCATCCCTCGCGGTATTCCTGCTCTTCAATGCCTACATGGCTGACATTGCCAAGCTCACCGGCAAGGCATTCGATGTCGTCAACCTGGCAAGCGTGAACGTCTTTGTCGGGGCACTCCTCGGCGCCATGCTCGTCTTCCTCTTTGCGAGCTTCGCCATCCGGGCAGTTTCCAAGACCGCACAGTCCGTGATCGATGCAGTCCGTATCCAGTTTAAGGACCCTGCCATCATGGCAGGTACCAAGAAGCCCGATTACGCAGCGGTCATCGATATCACCACCCAGGGTGCCCTGAAGAACATGGTCCTCCCGGGCATCCTCGTGATCGCGTTCCCGATCATCATCGGTGTCACCATGAAGTACGAGGCCCTTGCAGGCTTCCTCATGGTTGCAACCATCACCGGTATTCTCCTTGCACTCATCCTCAACAACAGCGGCGGTGCATGGGACAATGCCAAGAAATATATCGAATCCGGCGCCCACGGCGGCAAGAAGAGCGAGGCCCACAAGGCAGCGGTTATCGGCGATACCGTCGGTGACCCGTTCAAGGACACGGCAGGCCCGTCCCTCCACGTGCTCATCAAGCTCCTTGCGACGCTGACGCTTGTGCTGGCGCCGCTCTTCATTTAAAAAAATCTTTTTTGTTTCTGGTCGGTGAATCCGGGTTTTTTGTGCAAACCTGATTCCGGGATCCGGGACAGTCATTTATCGTCAAACCCCGGATACTTCTCATGGATCCGCAGGAGCATTTTCTCATCATCAGCGCGGGTGACCGTATCCAAAAAACCTATCCTGCTGTTCTTGAGGAACTCCGGTCCGTTACGCACACCATCATCTTTGCAGAAAAAGAGGTCTATACCAATTCCGCCCGCGATGATGCCGGGAAAAGAATGTGGAAGTGCGCCATCCGCAACGCCGTTGATGAAGTAAATGCCATCTCCATCTCCCGCAATATATCCTGTGTGCTGGTCAGTATCGATGCGGCAACGTTTGACGCAATCCGCGACCCGGTCCTCGGGATATTCAGCGATCACCCGGATGCCCGGTACTCGTTCGATATCTCAGCCGGGCCAAAACGGCTCTCGCTGGGACTGTTCTCACTATCGCTCTGGGTGGAGGGAGACACCTATTATGCATTCGGGAATTCCCCGAAACGGAAGGTGCCGGTCCCGACCCTCCCCACAAAATACCTGCCGGCCAATCCGCACTATCTCGTGATCCTCACCATTCTCTTCCGGGGGCTGGAGTCAGGCAGGAAAACGAGTACCCTGGTACCCGAAACAACACTGTTTAACGAGACGAGGGCCTGGCATATCCCGGTCAGCACTGGGGACAGGGGAACGGCCGGACATGAACTTTTACCGGAGGAATTCTCGCGCCTGATATCTACCCTCGTCGGCTGGAACCTTATCCGGCAGGAAACCGGCCCGGCCAACGGACGGGAAAAGGTATACAGCATCACTCCGGATGGTGAGCTGGCCCTCATGGTCTATTCAGCCCGCATGAAAAAGCGGGGTGTCGCAAGCAATCCCGGCCTCACGTGATCCTCCATGGGCACCGGAGAGGACGGTGCCGGTCATAAAAAACCTGTCTGCCGACCGCACGAGAGCAGGGGAGCTCATAAAAAAATGAGGGCTAGGCATCAACTGAGCCCCTGCCTTCTCGCTCCAACAGGAGGGCCCCCCTTGCGCCAGCCCTGCTCCCGTTGGGGGCGGGGGCGCATGCGATGCCTCTGAATTCCCCAAAATCACGGTTCAGGTCCTCCAGCACTATCGCAACCGGGGCTTCAAGAGCCGCCGAAAGAAACCCCGGGAGCCGGCGTTGTTAAAAATCAACGGCAGGTGCATTTTTTCGCATACCATTTCCGGGGGGCAATTTTTCTTCTTCTTCGGCCGGGGGATTCAAATAAGACTTTCCTCTTGTTATTTTCTGGGATTCCTACGGAAACCGGTGCAAACCGGCGAACCGTATCCAGTGCCGGTATTTTTCCCGGGGCAAATCGTAAGCTCTTTTGTCCCCGACTGCCAAAGAACAAGATATGATGCGAAATTATTTCGTGGGAACAATGACGCTCATTGTCATCGGCCTGCTGTTCGCTGTAGCGGGGTGTACGGGCAGTAATGCACCGGCAACTCCCGGTACCGCAGAAAAAACCTCCATCGTGGGTATTGACGGCAAGTACCAGCCGTTCAGCTACATTGATGCAAGCGGGACTGCACAGGGGTTCGATGTCGATGCTATGCGCTGGATAGCCCAGAAAGAGGGAATGAAAGTCACATTCCAGGCAACCGCCTGGGACGGGATCATCCCCGCACTCCAGGCCAGGAAGATCGACCTCATCTATGCGGGTATGACTATCACACCGGAACGGAAGGAACAGGTCAACTTCAGCATACCATACTGGGAAGTGAACCAGGATGTGGTAGCACGCGCTGATTCGATCCTGACTCTCGATGATGTGAAGGCCGGGAAGGCAGTCATCGGTACCCAGAGCGGCTGCACGGCTGCGATCTGGATTGACAAGAACCTGATCGGGACCGGTAAAATGCCGCAGGGTAACCTCAAGCTCTATGACAATACACCTCTCGCTGTCGATGATCTTACGTCCGGGCGCATTGATGCTGTGATGTATGACGACCTCGTGCTCAAGGATATCATTGCCAACAAATCGGTGAAGAAGATCGGGAATATTGAGACAAAAGAAGAGTTCGGCATTGCGGTCCGCAAATCCGACCCGGAACTCCTGGCAACCCTCAACGATGGCCTTGTCCAGTTAAAGGCGGACCCCTACTGGGAGGAACTCATCATGAAATACAAGATGCGATAACGGCGAACCCCCTTTTTTCCGTGCACTGCTAAAAAAAAATCATCCGTTGTTCTTCTGTGTCATGCCCGGTATGGCAACCCGTTTCTCTAAAAGATCGACGGCAAACGTGGTCAGGGTGACCAGCGCAAGATAAACGATCCCCACCGCGAGGAACGATTCGTTGAACATGAAGTATTTGGTTGCAACAAGTTTGGCTGCACCCGAGAGCTCCACGACCGTGATCATGTACGCAAGCGACGAGTATTTGATGAGGTAGATGAATTCATTGGAAAGACCCGGAATAGCCCGTCGCAATGCCTGCGGGAGGATGATCGCCCGGATCGCCTGGACTTTTGTCATACCGAGCGCCTGTGCGGCGGTCATCTGTCCGTCCTTGATGGACTTGACAGCCCCGCGAATATACTCGGAATTGTAGGCTGCATTACACAGGACGAACGCGATGACGGATGCTGTGAATGCCGGAAGGACGATCCCGATGGTGGGCAGTCCAAAATAGAGCATGAACAGCAACAGCAGGAGGGGACAGCCCTTGAAGAAGATAATGTACCCTGCACATGCTGAGGAGAGACCCCTGCCTCCGTACTGCCTCCCGAGAGCGATCCCGATCCCGAGCAGAAGCCCGAACGGTGCCGTGAGAAGCACGAGCTCAAGGGTGATGATGACTCCCTGCCAGAGGGCTGGCATCAGGATCTGGGTAAGGAAAGCAACCGGGTCCATGGTTTTTATAGATATCAGTGTTCTGCAATCTTACCGATAAACTCCCGCGTCCGGGGATGTTTCGGGTTCTTCATGATCTCGGCAGGGGGGCCCTGCTCAACAATCTGCCCACCTTCCATGAAAACAACCTCTGTAGCTACCGAGCGGGCAAAACCCATCTCGTGGGTGACGACGAGCATGGTCATACCACTTTGGGCAAGGTCCTTCATCACTTCCAGAACCTCGCGGGTCAGCTCCGGATCGAGCGCCGATGTCGGCTCATCGAACAGGATCACTTCTGGATCCATGGCAAGCGACCGGGCGATCGAGACCCGCTGGGCCTGGCCTCCCGAGAGCTCAGAGGGGTAGTGATCTGCCCAGTCCTGCATCCCCACCCGCCGGAGCTCTTCCATCGCTTTCTCGCGGGCTTCGGCAGGCTTCATCTTCCTGACTTTTATGGGCGCGATCTCTACGTTCTGGACCGCGGTAAGGTGATCGAAGAGGTTAAAATTCTGGAAGACCATACCGATCCGCTGGCGATACTCGCTGATGCGGTGGCCGCAGCCGGTAATCTCGTCGTCATCGATAAAGACCTGCCCCCGGTCCGGTTCGGTCAGCTGGTTGATGCACCGTAACAGGGTACTCTTACCGGTGCCGGAGGGGCCGATAAAGACAATCGTTTCTCCTTTCCTCACGTTGAACGAGATCCCGTGCAGGACCTCGCGGTCCCCGAATTTTTTATGCAGGTCAACGACCCTGAGGATAAATTCGCTTGTCATGATTACCCCGTTTTAATGCCGAACCCCGGAATGGCAAATTTTTCTTCGACTTTGAGGATCATTTGCATCCCGGCGAAGTTGAGCAGGATGAAGATCACCGCACAGGCAATGTATATCGGCATGGTGACATAGGTCTGGCTGACGATCTGGGAGGTCCGGGTGAGGAGTTCCATCACACCGATAGCGTAACAGACCGCAGAATCCGTAAGGATCTCCGGGTACTCGTTTGACCACCCGGGAAGGGAGATGCGCAGTGCCTGTGGGAGGACGACAGTTTTTACCGCCATCCAGGGAGTCATCCCGAGCGAGAGCGCGGCAGTCATCTGCCCCTCCGCTACCGACTGGATCGAGCCCCGGAAGATTTGTGACTGGTAGGCAGCGCTGCGGAGGCCGAGAACCACCGCCCCGACAATGAATGCCGGAAAGTCCAGTCCCAGAACCGGGAAAATCCCGAAGTAAAAGAGGAACAGCAGGACAAGGATCGGCAGACCGCGGAAAAACCAGACATAGACTGCTGCAGGGTACCGGAGGATCCGGTTCCCGTAGACCTGCGCGAGCGCAAGGGGCAGACCGAGCGCAAAACCGATGGCAAGAGCACTCGCGACAAGCCCGACCGTAACAGCAATGCCCCCGAGCAGATAGGGTCCCCACTGGGCCAGAATAATCAGAATATCCATGAACGAAGTCCCTGATCCGCCCCGGAATACCTCCCCGGCCGCGGGGGGCTTAAGGGAGCGGTCATGATGTTATTCCATATGCAGAAAGTGCGGAAAAAAATTGCTTTTTTGCCCTGCCCAAAAAAGACAGCCATAATTCCCTAGCCAAGGGCATACCGGTCCCGCAGCACCTGCCAGGAGGGATCGTTCATAAGGTCCGTCAGTCCCTCGTTCATGGTCTGGAGCAGCACGGGGTTGGATTTCGGGATGGCAACGCCATACTGTTCGTTCGTATCTATCTCCCCGATGATGTGTGCGGGTTTGTCCGCTATGGCCGTTATCATGGGCGGTCTGTCATAGACAGCAGCATCGGTACGGCCGATGGCGAGGTCAGCCGCAACCAGCGGGAAGCTGTCATACAGCTTGAGGTTCTCTTTGGGCATGATACCCTTGTTCACCAGATTGTTCTCGACCCATATCGCTCCGGTTGTTCCCCGCTGGGCCCCGATTACCATCTTCCCGGCATAGAAGTCCGCGAGCGTCTTTGTGCCGCGGTCCGGGACAGCGATGGACTGGTTGATCTTGAGGTAAGGGATCGAGAAATTCACCTTCTCCTGGCGCTCCGGGGTGATCGTCATCCCGGAATACACCATGTCAATCTTCCCGGCCTCCATAGAGGGGATCATCCCGTCCCATGCCGTCGGCTGGAAGGTGACCGAAAGTCCCTTCTCTTCAGCAATCCACCGCATGGACTCAACATCAAACCCGGTAGGAGTGCCGTTCGGGTCAAGATAACTGTACGGGGGATACTCTGCGTCAATACCGACGACGTAGGTCTTCAGGGCGGGCGTGCCGGTGACCGGCACCTGGGGGTTCTGCGTTGTACTTGTGCAACCGGAGAATAGTGCAACGAGCACAAGACCGGTGAGCAGGAACCAGGGAATAATCCGTTTCATAGATGATTCAGTACTCCTCCAACGCTATTTACAGGTTGTGAATTGTATCAGCCAGAGCATGACAGCCTAAAAAAATCAGCATCTGATGATCAGGAGCAGCCGGGCGCCTCATGATAATTATGAACAGCCCTGCCCGAGATCAACGCTCATATCATTCGCCATCCGGGAGTACCGCTTCGGGTTTTCATCAAACTTCGTCTTGCACCAGTTACAGCAGAAATAATATTTCTGGTTTTTGTAGGTACTCGTGAATTTCACTTCGTCCTCATTCAGGATCATGAGACAGACTGGATCAGTTGCCATCGAAATCGCCTCGTTCCATTATTAGGATCATTGTTGTTACCTTAAGGGTTCTCCCTTTTCAGCCGGAGCAAGATCCATAGTTCAGATATACTGGGCCGGCGCATCCGGGTTCCTTTCCCGCTCATGTTTGATGACGTGGGCCCGGATATCGGTCCAGGTCTTGAGGAGGAGGAAGACCACCAGCACCGGCAGGGTTGACCGGATACCGGCAGCCTCCAGGACCAGGATCATGATACTGCCAAAGATAATGGTCAGATGCATCGGGACGACCCGCCGGTACGGTGAAAAGAACTGCTCGTTGATATACCCGGGTCCTTTCTGCTTCCCATCATGGTAGGTGATATACGAATAGAGGTGATTTGCAAAGAAGAGACCGCAGGACAACCAGAGGTTCGGATCGGTAAAATTCACGGTCCCGAAGATCCCTGAACCTGCAATAAAGGAGTACTATCCCCAGTGAAAGAAACCGTAATGGAGGGTGAAGAACCCGGCAAGGATTCACTGGTAAATCAGGGCGGAACGCTGCATGACCATTCCTGTCCCGCCGCGCTCCCGGATCGGCTGTTCCATCGCAGCAGCAAGGGTTGTAGTATCAGCGGTCAACAATGAGACAACCGTAAAAAATCCGATGATGATGCTCTGGGCCAGGTAAATGAACATCACCGTGGCAAGGTCCCAGGTTTCTATGACCGCAAGAACAATGGTGACAAGGTTGGCAAAGACGAGGGAGATGACAGGGAAGTTATGCATGAGGTCTCCCGGGAGTACTCGCGTGACGGTGACCGGGGGTTCCATTACGTTTGTGTTGCCCTCAAGGGTGAAAAACGCTCGTATTTTTTGTACCCGGTACCCGGGTCCGGTCCGGCCTTTACAGACCTTCCCCCGCGGCGGACTGCGACACCCTATATTGTTTCCGGAAGCACACAGTACGGTAACAATGGCATTCGACCGGATCCCCATCGGAAAGTTCTCGCTCATTACAAGGCTGAGCCCAAAAGCGCTCAGGCTCTATGACGAGCGCGGCCTGCTGGTGCCGGAGGTAAAAGACCTCTGCACAGGATACCGCTATTACTCGGGAGCCCAGATTCCGCGGGGAGTTTCCATCAAGACGCTCTGCAGTCTCGGGTTTTCCCTCTGCGAAATCGATATGCTCCTCGCTGCGAAGGTTGAACAGGACTCTGTCACCATAACCGAGCTGTTCGGCAAGCGCCGGGAAGAGATACGGTCTGAAGTCCGGAGGTTACAGCAGATCGAGGCGGTCCTCGCAGACGAGGCTGCTTCGCTGGAGTCGATCTACATGACAATCAACGAACCTCTCATCAAGGAGGTCCCTTCCACGCGGATTATTGCGAAAAAAGGGACCGGCCCGTACGGCGAGACGATCTCACGGCTCATGCCGGATCTCTGCGGCCAGATCTTCTCCGAGGAGAACCAGAAGAACGGCCTGAAGGTGACCGGCCCCTTCATGACGTTGTACCATGACTGCGAATACCGGGAAAAGGACGCAACCATGGAATGCGTTGCACAAATCACCGGCCGGATCGCCCTGTCCGATCCTGCCATGGAAGTGCGGGTCCTGCCCGGTGGAAAAGTGCTCTCGCTCATCCACAAGGGCCCCTATTCCAGTCTCCACGAGTCGTGGAGCCGGATCGGTGCCTATGCCGAGGAGCGCGAGTTAGTTTCGAACGGTCTCCACCGCGAGGTGTACCTCAATGATCCGAACGTCGTTGGCGAGGAGGAGATTCTCACCGAACTCCAGATCCCGGTTGACGTGGCCGCCCGGAAACCGTAACCGGTTTATCACAAACCGGAACAGGCCTTTTTACATTCCCGCCCGGTTGTGCCGGTTTTTAGAGGGGCACGGATTTTGTCCGCCGGACTCCCAGATCAAACGACCTCCTGCAGTCCCGGGGGAAGATCTCGCTGCGCCGCTGCAACCGTTCCTCCAGTTCGAAGAGACTGAAGACTACGCTGGTGTACTCCTCGAATCGGAGGGTTTCGTTGTGGCAGAGTGATGCATAGTGCCCGAACTCATCTGCAGAACGCCCGCATTTTCTGCGGTATCCGGGCCATGGTTCTCGTCCATCCGCTGCCCGGACACGTTTCACGGTGGAGACAACTGCCGGGGGATGCCCCGGGGGGCCGGGTGCAGGTCAGATTCTTGAAGAGCAGCCGCTCAATGAAGGATCGCATCTCCCGGGTACCGATCCCGAAACAGAGAGTATCCGGGGATGATAGTGTCGGCCTCTGGAATTTTTTCAAGAACCGGGGTCAGCCTGTCCTTGATACCACACCTGCCATAGCTCTTCCCCCCGTTAAGCTTGCAGGCACAGCAGCTCCTTTTGTCCCTTGAGTCCCGGTCCCGGAGGTGGACAGGGTCTGTATCTGCTCCCTGCGATGCTGCCCCTTCGGGAGCGTATCCGAGCAACGTCGCCGTGTTCCACTTCTTGCGTGGGCTTCCGTTGAAAGCAATGACATTCATTTCCGGATTCCGCTATATCATGAGAGGGGGATTACCACCATGTCACCTGCAGGGGTTTCCGGCGCGGGATACCGCAGATTCTGTACTGCGGGTGACCGAACATCATTGCATAGGCACTCTTCCGCCCCACCGGGATACCGAGCTCCTTCCGGAGCGGTTCATGGGAGGAGGCTGCCATGGCAACAAATCCGGCCCAGCAGGTGCCGATCCCGAATGCGGGCGCGGCGATATCGAAGTGGGTAAGGGCAATGATGGCGTCGGTCTGTGCCATTGGGTTGTTCTCCGGAATAGTGGCTATCACGAGGTGCGGGGCACCCCGGCAGATGACGTCACTGCCGCTCTCCCAGGCGCCAATCAGTACCGGCACATACCCACTCATGGGGTGTGTTGAATCCACGAGAGTCTCCATCCATTCAATGGTTAATCCGGCGATCTTCTTCACCTTCCCGGGATTATGGACAACGATCCACTCAACCGGCTGGCCGTTACCTCCCGATGCAGCATATCTGCAGATGTCAAGGACTTCAAGGATCTTCTTCTTCGGGACGGGATTCTTTAAAAAACGCCGCACGGAGCGCCGTTTCCTCAAATAATATCCCATATCTTCGGGGGCAAAGGTTCCGGCACCTGTTGGCAGGAGAACTTTCTCGTCCGGGCGGTCGTTCAGGAGAAGCGCCTGCGACGGGCAGAAGGCTTCGCAGTGCCCGCACCGGATACACATGCCGGTTTTTGAATCCGGTATTTTCGGCAGCGTGTTTTCATTGGCAGGGTCGATAATGCCTGCCGTGCACACAGCAGAGCAGGTCCCGCACCGGGTGCAGAGTTCCCGGTCAACAAGGATATGCACCATTATTGTCCTCCGTTTCTTGTCCTGGGTTGTGCGCCCTGTTCCAGGTTCTTTCCCGCGCTCCAGGCATCTCCGGCATACTTCCCGATTGTCCAGTAACGGTTGTCCGGCATGGTCAGGAAAAGCGGATCGATCTTGGGGAAATCAGGCTTCCCTTCCTTGATTGCACTCCCATCAGCATAGACTCCCACGATCTCACCGATATAGAGACTGTTGGTCGGGAGGGGGACAATCTGCACCAGCCGGCACTCGAGCGAGACCGGGCACTCTTGTATGAGAGGTGCTGTCTTCAGCGAACCGTAAAAGATGTCAAAGATCTGCGACTTGTCGACAGTATCTCCTGAAACAAGTCCGCAATAATCCGTCTTCTCAAGGAGATCAGAAGAAGGGATATTCACGGAAAAGGTCTTCATGTCTGCTATCCCTTTTGCCGTGTAGTGGTGGTTGCCGATCCCGCACGCGATCATCGGGGGGTTCGCGTTCGCTCTCGCGCACCAGCCAACAGCCATAAAGTTGGCCTTCCCGTTACGCTGCGTTCCCACGAGCACCACCGGCATCGGGATGAAAAAGTTGTTTGTGATCTGTTGTTTTTCCATACGGGTTACCTCATCCTGCAGTGTCCATTCAGTGCACCTGCACAAATAACTTTCACCTCTTCTGCACCACAGTCCTTATCCCCCAATCCCGCTCACCTTGCATTATGGACCCGGTCATTGCACGGATACGGGAGGAACTGACAGCACAGGCGGATCCTGAGATACAGAGAACCTCGCAGCGGTTTTTCAAGGAGGAGATCCGGTGTTACGGCATGAAGACTGCCACCGGGATTGCAATAGCAAAAAAATACTGGAAGGAGATCAAGAACCGCCCAAAGCCGGAGATCTTTGCTCTCTGCGAGGAACTCTATACGTCCGGCTATATGGAAGAATCCTTTATTGTATCTGAATGGGCCCATGCCCTCTCAGGACGGTACGAGAGAGAGGATCTTACAGTGTTCCGGCACTGGATCGATACGTACATAACCAACTGGGCGTCCTGCGACGGGTTCTGCAACCACACGATGGGCGATTTCATCGAGAAATACCCGGAATATACCGAAGAACTGAAGCGCTGGACGCAATGTGACAACCGCTGGATGCGGCGGGCAGCGGCAGTTTCCCTCATTGTACCGGCAAAACACGGGAAATTTCTTGAAGAGTGCATTGAAATTGCCGATCTGCTCCTGACTGATGGGGACAATATGGTGCAGAAAGGCTACGGATGGCTCCTCAAGGAGGCAAGCCGGAAACACACTGACGAGATCTTTGCCTACGTTATGAAAAACAAACGGGTGATGCCCCGGACCGCGTTGCGGTATGCGATCGAGCTGATGCCACAGGACCTCAGGGCCGCGGCAATGAAAAAGGACTGGTAGTGCAATTTTTTACCCGGAAGAGCCGGGCCAGAACCAGGTGAGTTTCAGACCTGCATGATGAAATTTTTCACCTGAATGAAATTTTGGGATGACTTCCCGTGGGACTGAAGGTTTTGTTTCATCCCGGCCAAAATATTGGCTAACCGGTATATTTACTACAGGCACATCCAAGATCATACTATGGGTGTACTCGACCAGGAGAAAGTCGATAAGATAAAACGGTTGCTCAAGTGGCACCAGAGGGGGATGACGATAACAGACCTGACCTCTGAGTTGAAGATCAACCGAAACCTCGTGGCGAAGTATCTCGACATGCTCCTGATCTCCGGCCAGGTTGAGATGCAGCTCATCGGTGCTGCCAAGGTCTACTTCCTCTCACGGAGAGTGCCGGTATCTGCATTACTGGAGTTCTCGTCCGATCTGGTAATCGTGGTTGACAATGACCAGCGGCTTCTCCAGGTCAACGAACAGGTCCCTCTCCTGCTGGAGACAGGAAAGGAGGCGCTCATCGGAAAAACCCTGCACGAGCTCGATAACCCGTTCATCCGTGCCCTGCAGGCAGGCTGGACCGCCCGGAACCCGCAGGAAAAAGGTGAGGCCGTATCTGACCTGGATTGTATCCTCCGCGGGGAGGAGTGCCATTTCCGCGCAAAGCAGGTACCTACAGCATTTGAGGACGGCAGCGACGGGCTCACCTTTATTGTGGAAGATATCACCACCCGGAAAAAATACGAGGAGATGCTCCGGATCAGCGAAGCAAGGTTCCGGGGGCTTGTCCAGTCATCCGGTGAGGCAATCATCGGGAATGATCCCGGCGGTAACATTATCAGCTGGAATCCTGCGGCAGAGCGTCTCTGCGGGTACCCGGAGGAAGAGATACTGGGCAAGCCGATGGATCTCCTGGTAACCGCGGACAGCCGGGCGGATCTGTCAGCTATCCTGCAGCGGGTTAACAAAGGCGAATCGATCCGCCGCCAGGAGATGAAGATGATGAGAAAGGGTGGCGTTGTCTTCGATGTCCTGATCACTATTTCGCCGATACTTGGCGAATACGGGGTGGTTACCGGTGCCTCCTGTATAGCAAGGGATATCACGGGAGAAAAGATGGAACGGTACCTCCGGCAGCATGAAGACCAGTACCGGACCCTTGTTGAAGACCTGAATGTCGGGATATACAGGAGCACTGGTGATCCCCGCGGAAGGTTTGTCTGGGGAAACACAGCCCTCTTGAACATCCTGGGATACCCCACCATGTCTGACCTGCAGGGCGTCCCGGTTATCCATATCTTCTCAGATCCCTCTGCACGGCATGAACTTCTGGATGAACTGCGAAAACAACACTTTGTAAAAAACCGGATACTTCATCTCAGGAGACCGGAAGGTACCCCCATCAGTGTCAGTGTGACAGCGCTTGCCGAGTTTGATGAGAATAAAAACGTAGTATTCATCAACGGGATCGTGCAGGACATTACTCACTTCACGAACTACCATGCTGAACCGGAGGGCTCGGGACCCGGTACCAGGCAGAGCACTGCCTTTCAAGATATGATGCCGGGATCTGAAGACCCCAACACCCCCTCTTGCACGTGATGCCGCCCCCGGCAGGGCTCCCCGCGGGTGATCAGTGACGGGACGCTTATTTGAAAACACCTGATTGTCCCGCCGTGTCCCGATTGAGCCCTGGAGGGGATCGCTCTCACCCCTGCGATTTTTTTTGATTCTGGGGTAAACTCCCGTTCATGCCGGTTTCCCATGAAAACCACGAAATGATAGAATGATGGTGGCGGATGCCCCCATACCCCCGTTGTGATGAACGGCCGCCCCCCGAAGGGCGCCAGAGCGGCGGCTTCAATGAGCGGTTTTGCGGACCGGAAATTGCCCCGCCGTGCCCCGCAAGGGGCCCTGAAGCGGGATCGGGCATCTCTTCTTCCTGATAAAAGAGGTTATTTTTGGGACGGAATCCCGAGGCCCGTTAAAAACCGTTCCTGGAGGCGGGTATCTCCCCCCAGTTCAGGATGAAACGCTAATGCCATATACCTGCCACTCTCAACGGCGACAATCCCCTGCGGGATACGAGAGAGTACCTTTACCCCGTTCCCGCTTGCAGTTACCAGAGGGGCACGGATGAACAACGCGTGGAATGCACCACCGTTCAGGCCTTCAATGACGATATCCGCTTCAAAGGATTCCTTCTGCCGCCCGAATGCATTCCGGTCCACCTCCATTTCCATGAGAGCGAGGGGATGGACACGGGGATCTGCAACACCGGTCGCCATCAGTACCATGCCGGCGCAGGTGGCGAAGATGCCACCGTTGAACTGCCGGATCGGCTCGTACAAATCGTTCGTATCGATAAGCCGGGAGATGGTGGTCGATTCGCCACCGGGAATCGCAAGGGCATTGCACTCCGCAAGGTCGGCAGGATTCCGGACTTCAAAAACCACGGAAGAAGGGCCTTGCCCCATCCGTTCGAGCGCGAGCAGGAAAGCGTCGATATGTTCGCTGACGTTCCCCTGGAGTGCAAGCACGCCGATCTTAGCGTCCACGGGTCTGCAGTACCTCATCATCCCTGAGCGTGTGGACATCGAGTCCGGGCATGGCATCGCCAAGACCGGTGCTGACCTTTGCAATCACGTTCGGGTCGTCGAAATGATTGACCGCTTCTACAATCGCCTTCGCCATCCGCTCGGGGCTTGAAGATTTGAAGATCCCCGAACCGACAAAGACCCCATCGGCACCCAGCTGCATCATCATGGCAGCATCCGAAGGCGTGGCAATTCCCCCTGCCGAGAAATTCACAACCGGCAGCCGGCCGCGTTCTGCGCATTCAATGACCAGCTCTGCGGGTGCCTCAATCTCACGGGCGTAATCGATCATCTCCTGTTTGTCAAGACCCCGCAGCATGCGGATCTCCCCCATGATCGTTCGCATATGACGGACAGCTTCGACAACATTTCCGGTTCCGGCCTCTCCCTTGGTCCGGATCATTGCAGCGCCTTCATCGATCCTGCGGAGCGCCTCGCCGAGATCGCGTGCACCGCAGACAAAGGGGACCTTGAACTGTTTCTTATCGATATGGTATTGCTCGTCAGCAGGGGTCAGGACTTCACTTTCGTCAATCATATCCACACCAAGAACTTCCAGTACCTGCGCTTCAACGAAATGTCCGATCCGCACCTTGCCCATGACCGGGATTGAGACTGCCTCAATGATCCCGGTGACTTTTTCGGGGTCTGCCATACGGGCGACACCGCCCATCTTACGGATATCGGACGGAACCCGCTCCAGTGACATGACTGCGACGGCACCGGCTTCCTCGGCAATCTTTGCCTGCTCGGCATTCACGACATCCATGATAACGCCCCCTTTCTGCATGGATGCGAAGCCGCGCTTGAGCAGCTCAGTGCCAAATCTCAGTTCTTCCAGTTTCATATGCCTGTACTATTGATCAGCGCACCCAATAAAAACAGTGTACAAACAGCAAGGAGTACCACCATCGCGGTGACTGCCCGCGCCGCCCGGATAATATCGGGGCCGGCTTGATCCAGCGTTCGCTCGCGGTCGCCGATCGTGTACACCCCGGGTTTTTCAAATTGTATGCCAATCCCGCCTGCCATGGCTCCCATAACGATTCCGCCATTGAAACCGGGACGGTTTTTCCCATCGCGGCGCATCACCCGCACAGCCGGTAAAAACCTGCCGCAGAATGCAAAATACACCAGGAGGAAGAGCGTGGTAATCCGTGCAGGGATATAATTGAAAAGATCATCAACCCGGGCTGCGAACCATCCGATCCGTTCGCGCTCATCACGGTAGCCAAGCATGGCATCCATCGTGTTTGCCGCACGATATACCGCTGAACCGGGAAGACCAAACACGGAGAAAAACAGAAGGGGGGAGACGATGCTGTCTGTAAGGTTTTCCGTCATAGATTCATACGCGGCAGACAGGATATGGCGCCGTTCGAGCTGAGCCGTGTCACGGGAAACCAGCATTTTCACCTGTTCCCGTCCATTCGTGACGCCATCCTTCAATGCGGCTACGACCGCCAGTGTGTGTTCTTCAAGAGAGCGCCAGGCAAAACAGCTCTTCAGCAGGAAGGGGGCAAGAAGCAGGTACAGGAACCAGGGGACGGAATTCATAACCACGTAAAACGGGAGGGCAAAGAGGGCGGTAGTAATAAACCAGAACACCACACCCGCACAGCGCTGGATCCCGCGGGGAAAGAGCTCCGGCCTTCCCCACCACCCGATGAACCTGCCGAGCAGCGCAACCGGATGATACCCCGTGTGCGGATCCCCGAAAAGACGGTCCACCAGCAGCGAAGCAAGAAGAACGAGGACCGGGAACGCTATCTCTGACGGTACCATGTAAAGAGTGCACCAACGATGAGGACAATAAACGCGGCAATATTCAGGAATGCAATATCCGTATACAGCCACGCGCAGTAGATGATCAGCCCGATTCCCATCGCGACCATTAAACGGTGGGGCCGGCCATGGGCTACCGGTTGCAGCGGGTATTCTTCCTGAACTTT
Organism: uncultured Methanoregula sp.; assembly: GCA_964503195.1. Classification (GTDB taxonomy): domain Archaea; phylum Halobacteriota; class Methanomicrobia; order Methanomicrobiales; family Methanospirillaceae; genus Methanoregula. The sequence goes on along the minus strand of CAZCZK010000039.1, from coordinate 1,881 downwards.
TAATCTCATGTGTTGTTGAACGATAACAGAGACCGGCAACGTTGCCTTCACCGCACCATACCCGGCAATAATATCAAGCTCAAAGGAGCCTTCACCGCAGTCCTTCCGTATCGGGATACGCAGTACCCCTTCATCCACAATATACATGTTCTCGTGGAAAAAATCGGTGAACATACTGGCATTGGACGAGGTTATGGTTATATGGATTGGTGCACCGCGATTCAGGCATTTCAGAACGAGTCCGGCCCCGGGTTCGGCAAGAACCTTCTCACGGGGACAGTCAATGGAGTTGATGCCACTGCGGTTGAGATAAATAACATATTCGCCCTCACCGGATTCCGCCCCGGCAGACAACAGCATCATGATGGGCAGCGGGAGGTTCATTCCAGTACCAAGACCGTTTATTGACCTGACGGGGGGAGGAGATTCGGGATCCCCTCGTGGATGGGATATCCCGCACAGCAGGCAGCGCAGCGGAGTTCCCCCTCGAGAATCTCCTTCTCGTTCTCCTTGTCGACCTTGAGAGTGAGATCCCCCTTGCAGACGGGACAGCAGAGTATATCCATCAGTGACCGTTTCATACCAGTTCTTCCCGAATGTCAATAATCTGGGTGACCTCAGGACCGGTCGATATAAGGGTGATCGGGCACCCGATGTCGTCCTCAGCAGTCCTGAGGAAATCCTTCGCCTTTTTGGTCAGCTTGTTATAATCGGTAACGCCGAAACAGGCCTTATCGATCCGGTCGATACCGGTGATGGCTGCCTGGGTACATCCGTTAATCATTGCGGAGTAGCGGGCCATCCCCCCGTCCCAGCCGCCAACCCGCCTCTTGCGGTGTGTGACGGTTCCGAATTCCTGGATACCCATGGCATCAGATTTTTCAAAGGTCATCTCTGTGCTGAACGGCCCTTCGCCAACCCTTGTCGGATAGGCTTTGAAGACCACGACGACATCGTCGATGCGGGTCGGGCCGACCCCGTTGTCTGCCGCTATCTGCGATGCAGACGTATCCTTGCTTGTCACGAAGGGATAGGTGCCATAATACAGTGATATCCCGAACCCCTGGGTCCCTTCCAGGAGGACGGTATGATCGTTTTTCAGCTCCTCATCGATGGCCTTGGGAACATCCAGCAGGTATTCCGCGAGTTCGGGAACGTCTTTTGCCTGCGGGGAGATTCTCATGACCCGGTCGGAATTTGCCGGCCCGCAGCCGGAACCGGTACTGCCGATCTTCTTGGAAAGGTGATCGCTGCCTTTATCCCGGACGATATGGTCTTCCGTGATAATCCCGCAGCGCCAGTCCACAAAAATCCGGCCTTGTACGCCCAGGGTCTCAACTTCCTGTTTCAGGACCCGGGGATCGACAAGGACACCACTACCAATGCAGAGTCTGGCGTCCTTATACACAAAACCGGACGGAACCATCCGTACACCATATTCCCTGGTCCCGACCTGAACGGTGTGCCCGGCATTCGGACCGACACCGCCGCGGGAGATGATTACGGGATTATCTTTAAAAGCGATATGGGCAACAATCTTGCCCTTTCCCTCATCCCCAAAAAATCCACCAACGATGATTGTACAGCTCATTGTCTTTCATGTAGTATTCGTCAAGTTCCAAAATAAACTATTCCTTATGACTGCCGGCTGTCAGGAATGAAACGTCAGTGTAAAAAGGAGGGTACACGCGGGTATCAGAGAGTCCCGATGAACTCCTTCATTCTCCCAAGGGCAGTATTCAGGTCTTCACGTGAGACCGCATATGCGCACCGGAGATGATCCTCCCCACCACAACCAAATACACTCCCGGGAACGACCGCAACCCGCTGTTCCTTCAACAGCTGTTCAGCAAATTCCACGTCCGAAAGGCCGGTCTCTTT
>CAZCZK010000038.1:0-17737 GCA_964503195.1 uncultured Methanoregula sp. | reverse complement strand
GCAGACCTGCACCCCGACTCGGTTCGGCAATCCAGGTTTGCAAATTCTTAAAGGCTCATACAAAGAGTCTGGTTCAGCCACAGGTTGTGGCAAGGGAGGAAACAACCATGAAGATAGAAGATCTGAAACAGGAACAGGAGTATGTAGCGCAGGGGAACACGTTTGACAGCCAGGGGCTGTACAGGCAGGCAGTTGCTGCCTATGACCATGCCCTCGCAATCATCCCGGGCGATGCCGATGTCATTTACGATAAAGGCGAGACCCTGCTCAAGCTCGGAAAGGTCCCCGAGGCCATGAAATGCTTTGAGACGGCAACCGCGATGTATATTGGCGAGGTCTGAACCCACTTTTCTTTTCTTCTTCACCGCCCGGGGAGACCGGAGGGAAAGCGGTGCACGGTTTTACCGGTTTTATGCCGGGACGGTCCGTACGGGAGATCGTCGGCCGGGCCTGGTGGCTGTTGTTCTTAATCGCTCGTTACGCTTCGCACCGCACCACATCCTCTCAATCCTTGTGGTACACCGGCATCTGAGTTCTTGTGCTGTTCCTGGCATCTTTGAGATTTTGTGCTCCAGTACCATACCGGCAGGGGGGATGCCCCCCAGAGGCTTGAGGGGGAGGGGGGCCCCGGGGGGTCCCCTCTTCTGGAAGAGGAGGGGGGGTGGGTATCCCCCCACCCGGATACCCGGGTGACGTCTCCCTCACGGGATAATTATCTCGCTGCAGCGTTCCGGGATCATGACTCAGTTCTCAAAAACAGGGGTTACATTCATGGGGGTGTTGCTTTTTTCTTCGCGCCGTGATGTTTTTTACCATGTTATTCGGATCCTTTTCCAGGATTTTTTCCCGGTCTTCGGTCCAATTCCCCACCTCCCGTTTCATAGATCTGGAGGAACCGGATCGCAATAGTCAGCGCCAGGTTTCTCACCCAGCACGTCACGTCCTTCCTGCTGGAGACATCCATGGAGATTTTTATGTATCGCTTTCGTGCATGATTCTTATCTGGTACCTCCTGCTCAGCCATATCTTGTATAACATCAGCGACCTCATGGGTGAAAATGAAAAAAAGCACGGAAGATCAAGAGAGAATTTATCCGGGTTTTTTAAAAAAATGTCCGCCTGCCGCGTGTGCCCGTACACGAAAAGTTCATGGGCTTCCGGGATCGTTTTTTCGCCCCCGTATCCCTGCTCGAAATGCATATGAGGTCCTGCAACGAACAACCTACTGGTTCAGCCAGGAACGAGATGAGAGAGGGAATGAAATATGCAGGTGAATGAGACACTTTTAAAAGTCATTGCAATCGGGCTGGTCCCGGTATTCCTGATCATCTCCTTTGTAGTGCCAAAAACTGATTCCACGGTTATCCTGCAGGGGATTGTGATGGTCATCGGGGTTGCGGTATGTCTGGTGGGCATGTCAATGCAGAAGAAGGAAACGAAGGAACACGACGACCTGCTGGCTATCCCCCCGAAGAAATCATAATCTCCTTTTTTTTGTGTACAACGGATTTCCCCGGGAACGGAGTCTGGATCATACCCTTGCTGTCGGATAGGTAAAAAGCGGTGGTTCCCGTCGATATAGCGAATAACCCTGCTCCACCGGCTTCATAGCTCCACGATCCTCCCCGCCCGCTTCTCCGTATCCACGAGCGCCACCGTACTCCGGCCGGACAAATGCGCGTACACCTCGCCAGGATTCACGATCAGCAGCGATTCGTTCCGCCGGATTTCCGCCAGGTGCGTATGCCCGTACACGAGCAGGTCCAGGGACGCTGACCCCATGAGCATCTCCAGCAGCTGCCGGTCATGGCCGTGCAGGAGGGCGATCTTCATGTCCCCCGCATCCAGCCGGGCAAAGAACCCCCCGATCGTGAGGTGGGGGTATGCGGCCGCTTTCTTCTCCAGCAGGGCCCGGTCCCCGTCGTTGTTCCCGAAGACCCCGGTGAGGGGTGCCTCCAGGTCCCTGAGCGTGTCGATCATGAACGGGGCTATGTAGTCTCCCGCATGGAGGACCTGCTCTACGCCCTCGTTGTTGAAGAAGGATACGGCTTGTTCTGTCTGCAGTCTGTTATCATGGGTATCTGACATGACGCCAATCAGCATGGACGGTCTCCTACGGTTCCTTTGCCGGGCAGCATACATAACCATTTTCCCGGGAGATCGGGTTGCCTTTGGGGAAACCTTCCTTTTCCTGTCCGCACTTCCCTGCGCCGGCCGTGAAAGCCGTACTTCCCTTTCTCTGCAAAGAACACTCCCTGCTATTTTTGGTGAGACTATACATCGACGAGTCCCGGGATCCGGGATTTAAAAAAAACCTTCTACAAAGCATCTTCCGGAACCATTGCGCAGACCGACACGTGCAGGAACGCGAATGCGACAGAGATCACGAAGAAAAAAATATAGCGATCCCTCTCAGGAAACCGGGGGGATTTACCGGAGTCTGCGCTCCTCATTCTGGTTCTGGATGCGCATGAAACCTTCATGGCGCGGACATTCGTGCGGGTTTATTCCTTCCGTCAGGATCCACTTCCCCTCCATCGGATTGAACCGGGCCGGGCACGATACTTCCGGAACCATCGTTCCATGGATTCCTGGTACCATCCTGGTCACGATTAATGCACAATCCCTGCAAAAATTGTATTTACTCATATCCTGTCTCCGGTTTGGTGGCAATCATCAGACTTGACATGGTGTGTGGTTGTTGGGTGATGGTATATGCCTTCTCTCTGATACCGTTACCAGCAGAACGGTGTGGAAGGCGCGGACTCGCCATGGCCATGGTAAGTCCCTTTCTTATTCCCTGAAGATCGGTTAAACCAGCGTTATCCCGTGAACATCGTGATCGTCCACGGTGCGTCTGCCTGTACATCAAGAGCATAGGTCCCCGCCCCGAGCCACACAGATTTCTGGCCGGTAGCGGATTCCCCCGCCCGGGCGAGCACTTCCCGGACGCCGCCATGGTTGTCCTTTAACACGACAATAAAATCCCCCTGCTCCGGATACGTCAGACGAAATACCCACGTCCTGTCGCTGTCGGTCGTGAAGGTATGCTCATCATAATCACCGGTGGCCGTGAAGGTATACTGTTTTGAGTACGGGCGCCCCGTTTTCGGTGTTTCCATGGTCCATGCGGCAGCTGGCGTGACCGGGGCTGCTGTTCCCGCAGGGTTCAGGGTCACGGTTGTCGCAACCGGCACGGGGGACAGCGTTGCCACCGGTTGTGGTGAAGGATCCGTGCACCCGGCCATGACGAGGGCGCTGATGATGAGGACGGTTCCCCAAACAACATACTGCAATCCCATAGGTTCACGATCACGGTCTGAAGCGATAATCCTTCCCCCCGTTCAGCAGAATAGTAAGCCTGCCGGGCCGGAACCCCGGGAACGGCCCTTGTTGACCCGAGACGAAACGGAAGACTCTCTTTAAAAAAAGACAGGTTCATAAGATCCCCGGCCGATTATGCAGTACCTATGGAGAAGAAGCTTATCGGTGCAGTATTCTATATCCTGCTCTTCCCGGTCCTCCTCTTCGTTCTCGCAGGGGACTGGGACTGGCGCGAAGGGTGGGTCTTCACCATCTGGTTCCTCGTGCTCTGTTACACGGTAATCATGTACCTGTACCGGAAGGACCCGGGGCTGCTCGCCGAACGGTACCAGATGCCCGGCACCGGCAACCAGGAGCCCCGGGACATTGCGGTGATCCTCGGGATCATGGCAGGATTCATGCTCTGGTTCGCTGTCATGCCACTGGATGCCCGGCGGTTCCACTGGTCACCGGCATTTCCCCTTCCCCTCCAGTTCCTTGGGGTGCTGTTGCTTGCCGGGTCGTTCTTCTTCTTCTTCCGGTCCTATATTGACAACACCTTCCTCTCCCCCCTCGTGCGGATCCAGACGGAGCGCCGGCAGACGGTTGTCTCGGGGGGTGTGTATGCGCTGGTCCGGCACCCCATGTACCTCGGGGGGATCCTGATGTTCCTGGGCACCCCCCTGCTGCTCGGGTCGGTCTATGGCATCCTTGCCGGCCTCATGCTCACCCTGATCCTGGTGGTACGGATCCCTCTTGAAGAGGCGATGCTCCTGCGGGAGCTGGACGGGTACGGGGAGTATTGCAAAAAGGTGCGGTTCCGGCTTGTCCCGTTCATCTGGTAAGGGACCTTTAGTACGTGAACCCCTGCCCCGGCCGCATGGATCATCCCTCCCGTTGCCTACCGGGCGTTCTTTGGCTCCATCACTACCCATGTCTTGCACCGCGGGCACTGGACCTTCACCGGCCGTGCCGACCGGTTCAGGCTGGCGAGCCGGACCCCCATGTACGTCCATGCGTGACTGCACCGGTGGCAGGCAAGACGGCAGCTCGTGTACTGGCTCTCCATGATCTACCCATCACCCACGGGAGATATCAACACGGTGAGGGCGAACCGTGAAAGTGGAGAATTAAAAAAAAAAAGCGTTCCCCGCAAAAGCGACATCACGAGAGGTGGATAGCAATGCCGGCAGACCATGAGTACCGGTTACTCAAGAGTACCGGCCAACTGGCGGAATCCATAGGCCCAGGTGAAAAAAGTTATTGTCTGGCTGCAACCAGGAGGGGTACCGTCTCAGGAGCATAGTTCACCACCGGCAGTGCCGGGGTGTGAATGTGGGAAATGATCTCATCCCCGAGGGTGAGGAGAGCCTTCGTGTGGGCATTTTTGTCTTTATGAATATAGAACGGAGAGATCTCAAGGGAATTGTACCGCTTCGTCAGGATCTCTCCATGGGTGATGACTTCGATATAGCCCCTGATGGTGTACATTAACTGGTGGAGATGCAGTAACTCTTCCTTTTGCACACAATCACCTCCGCTGATGCGATCCTGAAGGTGTACTGGAAATCCCGTGAACCGGGCACAGGTTGCCGGACCGGCGGATGCTGTACAAAAGCGGGAATGGCTTCATCCTTCAGGCGCTGCTGCCCGATACCAGTCCTGCTTACCCTGTCACGGATTGTTCGTATCTTTTTTTCAGTATTGGGCATCATGATGGTGCTTCATTGGCGGGTGATCCGATAAAGGGTTCTGAACCCGCGTGGGGAGAAACGGGTGGTACCCGGCGTGGGGTAAATCATGCTATGGTGACGAACCATCAGAACCGTGAGGGAATTATTTGAGAAGCGTGAAAGCAGGGTAAAAAAATTTACCCGTTTTTTTGTGACTTTTATATCTGACTCACCGGAAAGACAGGCAAAAACCCGTTTACTGAAGCCCGATCATATAGCCGTACCGGGAATATACCTCCTTCACGAGCTCCCCGGCCTTCGGGTTGCCCCAGTCATGCATCCATTCCGAGACCAGGGACTCGACCGTGATGGGTATGACCCCGGCCTGGAGCATCCGCCGGATGCCGTACCTGGGGGCACCGGGGGTGGAATCTCCCGCTGCATCCATCAGCCCGTACACCTCATACCCGTCCCTGAGCCCGTGCAGGGCGGTATAGGCAAAGCACATGCTCGTCCACAATCCTGAAATGACCAGTTTCTTCCGGCCGGTATTTCTGAATGCAGCATAGGTCTTCTCGTCTTCGAATGCATCGAAGCCCGGTACCACCCGGGCATACACGGCCTGGCCGGGAAATACCTGCGTTACATCCGCAATGAACCTGCCATTGTTCTGCGGGTTGATGGTCGAGAGCACGACCGGCACGTCCAGGATACGTGCGGCCTTTGCAGCGCAATACGCGGCGTTCCGTAGATCGTCTTGTCGCCGGACCCGACACCGGCAAACATCGTGGGCTGGTAGTCCACGAGCACCAGGGCACTGTTTTTGTCCGTGAGCAGTTCCCGGGGTCCGTCTTTTATCACTGGCCTCGTTTATCCCTCCTGTCTTCTGTTCTAGGATTCTTCTATCCGTATGATCTGCACGGGACAGAGATCTGCAGCCTCTGCCACGCAGACTTTCAGGTCTTCCGGAGCAGAGCCTTCCTCGATAGTTCCCGATGACCGGAATTTTTCCATAACCTGGCTGAAGTGGTCGTCCGGGTTCTCTTCAAAGAATGCCGGGCAGGTATCCCAGCAGGTACCACAACTCGTACAGTTTGAACGATCGATACTGATTTTCATAAGAGTTCACCGTATGGGGGGTATCCCGATACCAGACTCCGGCAGGGGAATCACACGGAACTGGTAAATGATCTGGCGCATATCCCGCAGGTTCATCTTCTCGATGAGAAGCTTCCGTTCTTTTAACTTCCTCAGGGCATACCGGACAGTCCTTGGAGGGCAGTGAGATTTTTTCACGATCTCCTTGTGGGTCATTGCACCTTCAGTACCGAGAATCCTGAGTACGATTTTTGATGACGGGGGTAACTGGTCCATAATCCCCGGCAGGGATTTCGTATTGTTCCGGGGCAGCGGGGTCCCGCAGCCTTCCGCCTCCCCCGTGGGAGCAGAATTCCCGTCTGCAGGGATCCGGGCGAGTGCCATTTTCACAAAATTCTCGAGCGTCTCCATCTCACCCCAGGTTTCAACAAAATACCGGTCGGATACCTGAGCATTGGGCACGATGAGGACGCTGCCCCGGTCATTCCGGGTCGCAATATATTTTCTCACATGGTCCACCTGAACCCGGGCTTCCTGGTTCTTCGGGATTCGTGCAGTTATGACCCAGTATGTCTCCATATCCCGTGCATCAACCGTAATCCCATAATCCTGCTCACATTTTTTTATGAGTTCCTGCATATCTTCACGCATGGTTTTGCTCCAGATCCCTTCCTGGATCGGAATGGACGACCGGAGGGTATAGGCTCTTTTGTAAAAGCCAAAAAATGAAACAAAATTTGAAACGATGCAGGAAGAGCACACCGGTAAAAGAGCAGTATCACGTTCTTACCCGGGGGTTTTTCCAGCCTGCGCCCATGTGTCGATCCTCCCGCGGCATTGGCATCACGGGGGGGTCAGTCGATGGAGATTTTTCCTCTCCGGTCTCGTTCAGATTTTTTAAGATGCACTTCGAGTACCCCGTTTTTGAAGGTGGCACTCGTTCCCTCTTCCCGGACCGGGTGCGGGAGCGGTATTACCCGTGTGATGCAGCCGAACCTTCGCTCCCGCAGGAAAAAACCCTCGTCCTCTTCCTGCCTCTCTTCTCGGTGTTCGCAGGAAATTTCCAGAGCCTGCGGCGCGATCAGCGTAAGGGTGATGTCCTTTTTGGAAACGCCCGCGAGCATGCCTGTTGTTACAACAACCTCCTTGTCGGTATCGGTGACATCAACGTGGAGACCGGCCCGGTTCGCCGGTAGCATCCTGGATGTGATCTCGGCAGGCCCGGTTAACAATGGCGTCGGGCTGGTCTCGTACATCTGCCGTGATAACGCTTCCTGGTATTTTCTTATGTCCTCAAGTTCATCGAAGATAGACGGGTAATACCATCGGGCCATCTGTTCACCTTACCTTTTTTTATACACGGCCTGCGCCACGACACGGGCGCACTTGTCCAGGGATTCGTTCCACCCGGCCCTCGTCAGGTCACGCAGGTCCCCGGCAGGAATACCGGCATGCCCCTGGGGGAGCTTCTGTCCCGCCAGCCTGATCTGAATCCGCTACGTCTGACCCTCCATGTATTTTGGGACCTCATCCGGGTCCGCCGATAAATGCCTCTTTCATCAGCTCCTCCTGCTTTTTTGTCAGGTTTGCCGGGATCTTCACGATAACCTTTACCAGGAGATCTCCCCGGTTGTCGGAATTCAGGCTCGGCATACCCTGTCCCCTCAGGCGGAAGAGAGTATGACTCTGCGTTCCGCGGGGAATTTTCAGGAGCACACTTCCGGTTATCGTCGGCACACTGATCTCCCCCCCCAGAAGGGCAGTCGGGAGCCCGACAACCGCAGTCGTATTCAGGTCGGCACCCTGCCGCTCGAACCGCTCATGTTTCCTGATATGCACAACCGCATAGAGATCCCCCGGCGGCCCCTGGTTTTCCCCGGGCTCACCTTCACCGGCAATCCTCAGGAACTGCCCGTCTTCGACACCCCGCGGGATCGTTATTTCGATCTTCCGGGTTTTTTGCAGGATCCCGCTTCCCTGACAGGTCATGCAGGCTTTCTCAATGATCCTGCCGGTCCCGCCGCAATCCGGGCACTGGGCAACGTTGGTCATCATGCGACCGCCAAACGTGCGGGCACTCCGGATCTCGCCGGTTCCGTGACAGGAGGGACACTCCTTCAGGGAGCCGGGCTGTGCACCTGTTCCATGGCAGCTCGTGCACTCATACTGGTGCGGGACTGAAACGCTGTTTTTCGTACCGTAAAACGCATCTGCCAGGGATATCTCCAGGTCATACCGGAGATCTGCTCCCGCCCGTCTCCGGGCCTTACGTGACCCCCCGGTATAGGCATCGAAGATATCACCTAACCCAAAGTCCCGGAACAGGTCATCGTAACTGGGGGGTTTGTAGCTGGCAGCATCCCCCGGCCTGAATTCCGCGTGTCCCACCTGATCATACTGGGCTTTTTTCTGGGGGTCGCTTAAGACCTGGTAGGCCTCGTTGATCTCCTTGAATTTTTCTTCCGCTTCCTTGCTGCCCTTGTTCAGGTCCGGGTGATATTTCCGGGCAAGGTGCCGGAACGCCTTTTTCAGATCATCGGGTGATACGTCCCGTTTTACGCCAAGAGTATCATAGTAATCGGCTTTTGTCATGAGTGCCGGAAAAAATGTTATGTATCATCCTTTACCTTGAAATCCGCGTCAACAACATTTTCGCCACCCGGGCCTCCGGGATTCCCGCCGGGGTCCTCACCTGAAGAAGTCGCCTGAGGTCCTGCCTGCTGCTGTGCCTGCCGCCGGCTGACTTCCTGGTAAGCAGCGGACCCGGCTTCCCCAAGGGCCTTCTGGAGTTTTTCCGTTTCTGACCTGATCCTGGCAGTATCCTTGCCCTCCAGCGCTGCCTTGACACCGGTGATCGCCCCGTTCAGCCGGTCAAGGATATCCGGGTTCAGCTTGTCGGCCAGATCGGATTTTGTTTTTTCCGCGGTATAGACCAGAGAATCGGCGGTATTGCGTGCCTCCACTTCTTCCTTCCGGGCCTTGTCCTGCGCTTCGTACTCCTTGGCATCACTGACCATCTTTTTGACATCGCTGTCGGCAAGTTTGGTCGAGGCGGTGATGGTCATCTTCTGCTCTTTTCCTGTGCCAAGGTCCTTTGCCGATACATTGAGGATACCGGATGCATCGATATCGAAGGTGACCTCGACCTGCGGGACCCCCCGGGGTGCGGGGGGCAGCCCGACGAGATTGAACTGGCCGAGGCTCACGTTATCGGCCGCCATGGGCCGCTCCCCCTGGAGCACATGGATGGTGACCGAGGTCTGCAAATCAGCGGCGGTTGAAAAGATCTGGCTTTTCTTGGTCGGAATCGTCGTGTTCCGGTCGATCAGGGCCGTCCTCACCCCGCCGAGCGTTTCAAGGCCAAGGGTAAGAGGGGTCACGTCAAGGAGGACCATGTCCGTGATCTCCCCGCCGAGAATTGCTCCCTGGATTGCAGCACCCATGGCAACGCATTCCATCGGGTCGATGCCGCGTTCCATCTTTTTGCCGACATGGTCCTCGATGAACTTCTGGACAACGGGCATCCTTGTCGGCCCGCCGACCAGGATCACCTTCTGGATGTCATCCTTGGTCAGCTTCGCATCTTTCAGCGCTGATTCGAACGGGTTGAGACAGCGCCTGATGATCGGTTCTACCAGCTGCTCGAGTTTTGCCCGGCTCAGTTTTAAGGATAAGTGTTTCGGGCCGGCCTGCGTGGCGGATACATAGGGAAGGTTGATCTCGGTCTCCATCACGGTTGAAAGCTCGATCTTTGCCTTTTCTGCGGCTTCCTTCACCCGGTTGACCGCCATCTTGTCGTTCCGGAGGTCGATGCCTTCCACCTTTTTGAACTCGGCAGCGATCCATTCATAGATGGCATTGTCCATATCCGTGCCACCGAGCTGGGTATCGCCGGAGGTGGCAAGGACCGTGAAGGTGCCGCCACCGAACTCCATGATGGTCACGTCAAGGGTCCCGCCGCCGAGATCGAAGACGAGGATCTTGTATTCTCCGCCCCGGTCCAGGCCATAGGCCATGGAAGCCGCTGTTGGTTCATTGACGAGCCGGACCACATCCAGACCGGCGATCTTTCCGGCATCCTTGGTTGCCGTCCGCTGGTTGTCGTTGAAGTACGCCGGGACCGTGATGACGGCTTTCGTGACCGTTTCCCCGAGGAAGGCTTCCGCGTCCCGTTTGATCTTCTGGAGGATGAATGCCGAGATCTGCTGGGGTGTGTACTCCTTGTTGTGGATTTTGTACACATGGCCGGTCCCCATTTTCCGTTTGGCTGCAGTAACGGTCCCGTCAGGATTGGTCACGGCCTGCCTCCGTGCCGGTTCCCCGACCAGCAGCTGGCCGTCCGCGGTAAACGCTACGTACGAGGGGAACATCTTCCCGGCAACCGTTGCCCCTTCTGCGGAAGGGATGATGGTCGGGTTTCCGCCGACCATGACCGCAGCTTCGCTGTTCGATGTCCCCAGATCAATGCCGATAATTTTTTCCTTACCCATGGTTATTCACCTTTTTCTCCTGAAACCTGTTCAGCAATCTTTACTTTCGAGGGCCGGATGACCCTGGATTTCAGCCGGTATCCTTTTCCGAGATCCTCAAGAATGGTATCGGTCTCCTTCCCGCACTGCTCCCTGCAGAGGGCTTCGTGGGAATTCGGATCGAATTTTTTGCCAACGCATTCGATAGGTTCAAGCCCATACCCACAGAGGATTTTCAGGAATTTTTTATACACCATCTGCATCCCCTCCCTGTTCTTCTCCTGCTCAAGGGCCGGAAGTGCCCGTTCGAAGTCATCAAGGATCACCAGGAGGTCATGGATCAGTCTTTCGTTGGCAAGAGCGGTGATTGCCTCCTTTTCCTTTGCATTCCACTTGCGGAAATTGTCGAAATCTGCCTGGAGGTACTTCAGCTGGTTGAGGCGCTCCTCTGCCAGGCGGGTCTGCTCCCCGAGATCCGTTTTCAGCTGTTCGATTGTGTCCATTCCATCACCATGTACCAGATAACCGGAACTGTTTCCCCCTGACCTGTTAATCACACCTCGGATGGTTCCAGTAATGACGGATAAAGTCCGCATAAAGGCAGTCCATATTCGTACACCGGTGACAGCCCTCTGCCGGACATGCTGTCCCGTACCCGCGGAGCACCGTCCCGGTATCCATCCACCGGTCACCTTTCAAGTGACAACAATCGCGCCAGACCTGATCCAGGCTTTCTCCGGCCATAAAGAGCCCATCGGAGTCTTCAAGAAGGGGAATACACCTCACCTGCCGGAGGTATTGACACGATCATCTTATAGGATTTCTCCGGAAAAGCAGATTTTGAAACAAAATTTGAAACAATGTACTGGGGGGTTATTTTTAAAAAAGGCAAAGGATGGAAATGGGTGATGAGAGCGAAGGAGGATTTATCTTTTCTAACGTGATCTCAAGGACCCCGTCAATAAACCGCTTTTTGCTGAACCGGACTTCGCAGGGTATGGTGATCACACTTTTAAACTGTTTAACGGTATTGACCGCAAGGATGGTGACAGAGGTTGAATGGTTTTCGAGATCGATCTTTATCTTTTCCTCTACAATGCCGGGCAGTTCGGTACGAATGCGGAGGAATTTTCCTTCATCAATGACCGTTGTAACCGGTTCGATAATTTTCAGAGTTTTGCTCTTTTTTTCATTTCCTGTTCCCATCATCCTTCTCTCCTATTCCTTTTAGCGGGGTGCCAGGTAGCCCGCTCCCCATGATTAATCCTGGTATTTCATTCCTGTTCTTCCCATCCCAGACCCTAAAAATGACGGGGATTTCGATCGATAGCTGGTATGCAACCAGGATCACCATGGTTGTGCAGTGCTGCGAGCGCCGGTGAGCCTGATTGGTGAGGCGGTTATCCTGTGTGTGCTTGCTTTGGAGGCTACTTGCTTTACCGGATGCGGGGATCTAAAAACCCGGCCCCTTGGTTTTTTTTTGATCTCCCAGATACATCCGTTCGTGTGGCAATGGTTCGATGCTGGCGGGCAGCCTTTTTTGGCGGTCAAAGGAGATTTTTACTCCCAACGATGGCTGCCAGCTCCCCAGGGGTACGATTATACCCGTTGTCTACCTCTTCTGGAAAGCATATAAACCCAACCAGACATTACAATTCTTGTTACATATCTTTTAAGGAACAGTGACCGATCCCCCCAAAAAGAGGGGGAATATACCTGGTGTACCCCATTGAGCGGCGTGCACGCGATGGTGGTCCGGTGGCGTTTGCCAGACACCCTTCTTATGGTTTTTTATCCTGCATGCCCGCACCATCTCCCCATCCACCCCCCACGATATGCTGGAACACCTGCTTGAAGTCATCCAGTTTCCGGCTGATGTGTTTTTTTCCCTTTTCTGTAGGACAATAGAGTTTGGATTTTCCTGAAACCCTTATCTCCAGGTACCCGTCATCAAGCAGTTCATGGAGGAGGGTGTAGATCCGTGCCTGGGGAATAAGCACCTTGTACCGGTTATGGATCTCATGCACGATATCATACCCGGATATCGGCTTGTCCAGGAGCGAAAGGACCACCGGTTCCAGAGACTTTTTTACCACATCATCGATTGTCGACTGGGGTACAACGGACACCGACCTGGCAGGAAAGGTATGATGGGCAAAGGAAAGGGTCGTCTCTTTGCCGGTGGAAACAATGATCTTGGGAATGCCCTCGGCCAGGGATTGTATCAGGGTATGATCAATCTTACCGATATTCATGGCAAGGATCCCGCACACGGGAAGCCCGGTCTCCTTTTTTACCAGAAGTAATTTCCGGATCGCCAGAATATCATCGAACTCTTCGGTTTCTGAAAAATCGAACAGGATTTGCAGCGAAGCCGGTGTACCGGAACCCACCAGGGAATCTGTGCACTTATCGAGGACCGGCAGCAGGGAATAGACTTCGTTTCGCTTTATCCGGTGGGTATACAGTTCCTTTTTCTGGATCTCTTTGGGGAAGTATTTCGGGAGCGTTGACTGGAAATACGCGAACAGGGTCCGTCCACCCTTTTTTATCCCCTCTTCCAGGGCAAATTTAAAAATCGGTTCTTTTGCCACCTGGTCTGTGTAGAGGAAAAGCACGATGTCCGTGAAGATATCCTGCAACAGGACGGTTTTTATCTCCGGCAGATCGAGACAGGCCACGCCATCCGGTTCCGCAAGAGCGGTACCCGTTTCCGGCATATTTTTTTCCCCTGCCTGTTTTCGTGATCGCTGCTCCTCCCGTTCAGCTGCTTTCCGGAAAAGTCCCACTTCGATGGCTGCTTTGATCTCGAGTTCATTAAAGGGCTTTACAATATAGCCATAGGGCCGGGCACTTTTTGCCCGTTCAATGATGGCATTGTCAGCATACGCGGTGACAAAAACAACCGGAATATCCAGTTCCGTTGTAATGATTTTTGCAGCTTCAATACCATTCATCTTTCCCGGCATGACGATATCCATCAGCACGATATCCGGCCGGACCTGCCGTGCTCTCTCGACAGCATCCTCGCCGGATGCTGCCATACCCGCAACTGTATATCCCATCACGCTCAAGCGTTCTTCCAGCTGCATCGTGATGATCGCTTCATCGTCGACAATAAGTATCTTTGACATAACTATCACATCCCCGATGGCATGAGGGGAAATTCAACACTCATTTCAGTACCATTCCGGCTCTTCATGGTGAGTTCTCCCTTCAACTGGTGCGACACCAGCGTCCTGATCAGTTTGAGCCCGAGACTGGTGGTACGGCTGATATCAAAATCTGCGGGCAACCCGATTCCGTCATCCCGGACAATAATGCTGATCCGGTCGTTTTTCAGGAACGCAGAGATCTCAATAGTACCTTTTTTTCTCCCCTTGAAGGCATGTTTGTATGCATTGGAGAGGATCTCGTTTACCACAAGGGCACAGGGAATAGCCTGGTCTACGGGAAGAAAGACTTCCTCTGCATGAATCTCACAACTGATCTCGTGTCCCTTGTGAGAATAAATGTTTGATAACCCGGCTATCTGGTCCCGGATCTGACCTGTCAGGCTGACTCTTCCGAACTGCTTGCTCTCATACAGCCGGGTATGGATTTGTGCCATGGTCTGGATTTTGAGCATCATATCGGTCAGGATCTCGTTTGTGGATTCATCACCCGTACGCATCCGGGTCAAATCCAGCAGGCCGGATATCAGCTGGAGATTGTTCTTGACCCGGTGGTGGATCTCACGGAGCAGCACTTCCTTTTCCTGCAGGGAGGCAACAAGTTTTTGCTCGGCATGCTTGCGATCGGTAATGTCCCGGAAACTCCAGACCCTGCCGACCACACTATCTCCGATTTTCTGCGGTTTTGAATACCGCTCAAAGATTTTCCCGTCCTTAAATACGATCATGTCAAAGCTTTCCCGTGCCGGGTGGGTATGGAGATCTCTGATGCCGGATACAAATTCGTCGGGATTCTTCAGCTGCGGAAGGACATGGTACATGACTACCTCGTTTTTTCCTGATTCCAGCAGGTCCGTGGGGATATCCCACATGTTCATAAAATTCTGGTTATACCCGGTGATCATACCCTGCTGGTCAACCACGAAGATACCGTCTGCTGTTGATTCAAGGGATGCATTGAGGAGCGACAAGGTTTTTTTCAGCGTTGCATCGGATAATTGTCGCTGCCGGATCTCTTCTTTGAGCACAAGGTTCATGTCTGCATAGTCGGAAGCCCGCAGCCGGTACTCGGCCTCAATCTTTTTCCGGTCGGTGATATCCTGTCCCTGTGCGATAGTTGACAGAATGGTCTTCCCGTCGGGCCCGAAAATGGACGCCGAGTTCCAGAGGACGGTCCTGATCTCACCGTTCTTGTGGAGAATGGGGATTTCCACACTTTCCCATCGTTCCCCCTCAAGGGTCTTTCTGATAAGATCCTGAACGGAGGTCAGGGAGTGTTGGGGAAAAAGAATGTCGAGAGGTTTGCCGATGACGTCTGCTGCCTTCCAGTCCGTCAGGTATTCAAAGGCCCGGTTGAAGAGGGTGATGTTGAACTGCGGGTCCCAGACAAGGATCGGAGCATTGGCGTACTTGATCAGGTTTTCCAGGTACTGGCTGGTCTCGCGCCGTGTTTTTTCTGCCTTCCTGCGTTCCTCGATCTCGGTCCGGAGACTGGCATTGGACTGCACCAGTTCCCGTGTCCGCTCTTTTACCCGGATCTCAAGGAGGTCGTGTGCTTTCTGGAGCGCCTCTTCGGCCTTTTTTCGTTCGGTGATGTCCCGGGCCGAGGCAAAAACGCCGATGACCTTCCCGAGAGCGTCACGGAACACTGTCGCATTGTACAGGACGGGGGTCACATGGCCGTTCCGGTGATGGATCGCCAGTTCGTAGTCAGTCACCGCCCCGTCACGGAATACTTTCTCGTACCCCGCTTCTGCCTTTTTCGGGTCCGTGAAATAGTCCGAGAAGTCGGTCCCTATCAGTTCGCCCCGGGAGAAGCCGGTGACCCGTATCGTTGCTTCGTTCACATCGCTGATCGTGCCGTCCGGGCTGATAGTGACCAGGGGATCAAGGCTCGCCTCGATGAGACTCCGGTTATAGGCATTCGCCTTCTCAACCGCTGCTTCAACCTTCTTCTGCCCGGTAATGTCCCGGGCGATCGTCGATGCGCCCATTACTATCCCTTTCCCGTCTGTGATGGGCGATATGGTGAGGGAGACCTGGATCGATTCCCCATTTTTGCGCATCCATGCCGTGGTATAATGCAGAACAGGTTCCCCCCCACGGATCTGTTCCAGGATATGTCCGAATTCATCCTTCCCTCCGGGAGGTACCAGCAGGGAGATATGCCTGCCGACTGCATCTTCTGCGGAATACCCGAACATCTTCGAAGCCCCGGTATTCCAGCTCGTGATGGTTCCGTCGAATGATTTGCCAATAATTGCATCATTGGAGTGCTCTACAATGGATGCGAGGGTTGCCCATTGTTCCTTTGCCTGGTTCCGTTCCGTTATGTCAATACCCATCTCGAGTATCATGAGCGACCCGTCCGAATCGGTGAACGGATAGTCGTAGATATCGTAGTCCCTCCCGTTCGGGCCGGTCCAGAACCAGTGATGAGGTGCACGGGTCTTCATGACGGTATAACTCTCGCAGGTCCCGCAGGGTTCTGTGCGGTTGAAGAGGAACTCATAACACCGCTGTCCTCCCGGAGTAAGGAAGGTCTCCCGGAAGTACCGGTTGGCAAATGGCATGCGGTAATCCTTGTCAAGCAGGCAGACATAGACGGGGAGCGCTTCCAGCACATCATAGAGCCGGTGGCGTTCGGTACGCAGGGAGGCTATCGCCTGGCTCAGTTCAGCAGTGCGTTCCTCTACCCGCAATTCCAGTTCCTCGCGGGCTTTTTCCAGCGCTTCCTCTGCCATCACCTGAGGAGTGATATCGATCGCTACCTCACCGGCCCCGATTACTTCCCCCTGGCTGTCATGGATAGGTGTATGCAGGATGTCGTATGTCCTCCGGAAGTGACCTGGTTCCCCAAAAGCAAGTTTTTTCCTGGTCCTTTCCCCCTTGAGGGTGCGACTCCATTCCCCTAGAAGAATTCTCTGCTGTTCCGGCATGTCGTCGAACAACGCGACCATGTTTGTTCCTGTCGTGATCTCTTTATGCGTGAGCCGCAGGATCTCCTCTTTATAGGGCTTGTTGAAAAACGTATAATTAAAATTGTTGTCTATGGCAGCGATGATGACATTCGTTCCTGCCGTGACATTTTCCAGCACCTCATGCGCCTTGTGCAGGCGCTCTTCATTCTCCGGCAGTGCTTTTCTCTCCCGCTTTGGCCGGGGGGCAGGATGCCGGTCCGGATCCGGCAGTTCCGCTTCTGTTTTTTTACCCGTCCCTTTTCTCATCTGCCAGTATCGCCACCAGTATTACCGGGGAAAAATTCACGTAAGATCGCACCTGAAGCCCTTAGTATAAAGGATCAAAACATAACCGTAAATAACCCTTGTTAAGAAGTTATAAAGGATTTCGTCATATTACAAATATTGAAACGAAGCCTCCTGTCTTGCATACTCAAACCATACCCCGGGCACATCGCACCCCCATTGAAATAACCCGCCCCCCTCAATCGGTCGCAGCATACCTGTGGCCCCTCGCCACAACCACAAAAAAAAGTCAGCCCCTGACAGGAAACCCACAAGAAACAGCGTGAATGTTCAGGATCAGGTATTCCTGAACACCAGCGTTCCATCCTTCTCATCAACAACGATCTCCTTGTCTTTCTGTATGCTACCTTCCAGGATCATTTTTGAGAGTTCATTCAGCAGGTTCTTCTGGATCACCCGTTTGATCGGCCGTGCACCGAACTGCGGGTCAAATCCTAGGGTGGCGATGAGCTGGACTGCGTTCTTTGTCGCCCTGAGCCGGATCTCGCTCTTGTCAAGCATTTTCCGGACGTTCCCCAGCTGGAGCTCGACAACCGTCTGGATCTCATCCTTTGTCAGCGGACGGAACATGATGATCTCATCGATCCGGTTGAGGAATTCGGGACGGATGGTCTTCTTGAGCAGGTCGAAGACCTGGTCCCGGGTGCGGCTAAACACCTCGTCGCGGTTTTTGTCGGTGACATGCTCCAGGTTTTCCTGGATGAGGTGCGACCCGATGTTTGAGGTCATGATGATGATGGTGTTCTTGAAGTCCA
>CAZCZK010000037.1:17507-17795 GCA_964503195.1 uncultured Methanoregula sp. | reverse complement strand
TGAAAAAAAGGGTGTTCCGAGAAGGAATGGTACAAGAAATGGCAGACCTGGTAATTGCCAAAGGGTATCCGAACGATGCCATCAATGCAGTCCACCAGGCCGCTGTGGAATCGCTCGCGGAAGAGTATAACGTGGTCGGTGACGGTACACGGTTCGATGACCGGGTCCCGATGCTCCCGCGCGAGATGGTCCAGAGTCTTGGCAGCAGGACAGGGTGCTCGTATGTACGTCCCCTGCTCGGCTATGTCAGGAGAGAAGTTGACCGGCTGGCAGACCAGCTCCTTGTCG
>CAZCZK010000037.1:0-17497 GCA_964503195.1 uncultured Methanoregula sp. | reverse complement strand
CAACATGAGCAAAGTAAGTAAAGGCAGGAAGATCCGGCTGGCGAAGGCATGTGACCAGAACCGGCGCGTACCCCAGTGGGTAATGCTCAGGACCAAGCGCGGTGTGGTTGCACACCCGAAACGGCGCAACTGGCGCAAGAGCACGCTGAAGGTGTAATCCATGGCAGACACGATGCAGGAGCACATTTATATCATCCCCCTGCGGGATGCACGCCGGATGCCCCGCTGGAAACGGAGCAACGGTGCGATCAAGGACATCAGGAAATATCTCGCCAAGCACATGAAGAGCGAGGATGTCAAGATTGACAAGAGTATCAACGAGATGGTATGGAGCCGGGGCTGCTCAAAGCCGCCGTCAAAGATCCGGGTCCGTGCCATGAAGATGGAGGACGGGCAGGTTCAGGCAGAACTTGCACCGGAATCGTAGATGGAACGAACGATCACCTTTGGCGGCGACCCGAACATCGGGGTATTTGCCCGGGTACTCGGCGACATCGCGATTGTCCCTCCGGAATCAACGGAGGAGTTCAAGGCTGCAGTCCGCGAAGCGCTCCACGTAACGCTCGTGGAGACAACGATACAGGGAAGCCCCATTATCGGGTCGCTGGTTGCCGGTAACAGCCGGGGCATTGTCGTATCAGGGCTTGCGACTGAAGACGAGATCGGCCTGCTTGCAGAGCACCGCGAGGTACTGCTTTTAACCGAGTCGATGAATGCCGCCGGCAACGTGATCATGGCAAACGACACCTTTGCAGCCGTTCACGAGGATATGCCCACCGACCTGTCGAAGGCGATTGGCAGGTTCCTTGACGTTGAAGTGATCCACCTTAACCTCGGTGGCGTAAAAACCGTGGGAATGGCCGGCGTGGCCACCAACAGGGGGGTCATCGTCCACCCGAGGGCAACCGAGCGGCAGATCGCGGCGCTCGAGGATATCGCGAAGGTACCGGTCGGTACGGGTTCGATCAATATGGGCGGCGCCCTTGTTGGTACCGGTCTTCTGGTAAACGAAAAGGGATACCTGGCAGGCAATGCAACGAGCGGGTTTGAACTGGGAAGGATTGAGGATGTATTTGGTTTTCTGGAGTGAGTAGTATGACCGAGCAGAAGTTTGAAGTGAAAGGCACGTTTTTGATGGGCGAGGACTGGATGCCGTACACAAAGGTAATCGCAGCGCCCAACGAGAATCAGGCCAAGGAACGCACCTTTGCCGTCATCGGCAGCAAGCACAACCTGAAGAGACGCTATATCAGGGTCGACGCAGTCAAGGCTGTGACGGCTTGAGTAGATGTCTTCCTTTTTTTAATTTTTAACCGTTTTAGGTTTTTTTCTGAACATATATTTCTGTTTTGAAAATGGTTCTTTGCTGTCTGTCAGCCCCTGCCAATCTAGTTATCTCTCACTCGGTTCCATGTTCAGAATCCGGTTTTCCTCTCCAGCAACCTGGCAGGGGGGTAGGGGGTACCCCGCCACCCCCTCATACTCTCCCGCTCACGTGAGCACCAATTTCCCGTCATAACCCGCTCGATAGATTTCCCTGCCGGCACCCTGTCAACCAGGAGTATCCCCCCACCATGTTCCAACAGGCACCCCCTACCCCCCCTCCGGATTTTTAGAAGGTGGTAGGGGGGTACCCTCCTACCTGAAAATGAGTAGCGCGGTCTTTTGCGCAACCGCAAGCCCCTGGTTTCGCGTGAAACCTCCGTCTGCTGGCAGGATCCCTCAGGTTACCCGAAAATGGTAAGGGGGGTAGTACCCCCAGGGGAGGGGGTATCCCCTACCACCCCCCGAGTGGTGGGGGGGGAGCCCCCTACGGAAAAAAAGTGGAGGGGGGGCCCTCATCCCCCCCACCCAGTCAATAAGAGGCAGGACCACCACCCTCCGTTTGCAGGTACGCTGGCACCACTTCGTCTGGAATCCACGACCAAAAAGCATTTCCATAAAAGGAAAATTATGGGGGGGAGGCCCTTCGCTTTGGTTCGGAGGGGTACCTCCTCCCGCACCCCCTCTTCCCGCAGAGCACCCCCCCACCCCGCAGCCCTCTCAGATTTGGCCACCCCCCTCGTGAAAAGCGGTGCATTGCCACTAATAATGATCGTAACCAAATCATGGAAGGGCTCGCGTTTAGCCCTGATCCCCATGAGTGAACACCGTTCTTTTTAAAGGCACGCCAGACCCCTTCATTTCCAGTGGAACTTGTGGTGTGGAGATCGGGGTTCATAAGAGATACCTGCTGGAAAGGTGGGCGTTCAGAACATGCTGAAGTGAGGGGTGTGCTGTGTGTGTATACCTCCCAGGAGTGTTTTCTTTCAGAAAACCGATGGGGGGAGGTTTTTTTCCTGTCATGTCCCCTTATTCAAGCACTTCGGACCGGATCCTGCCTGCAAATCTAGCAGAGGTTATAGTGCAGGCCTGGACGGATGAGCGGGTTTGTGAACATTCTCAAATCATGAACGCGATGCAGACCGCAGTATGAATTGCCGGTATCGGGAAAAAGGGGAGGATCCTCTTAAAAAAAAATGCTTACCGGTTGATGTGCACGATCTTTGCCGGCGGGAACCCGTTGAAGTATGTGGACGAGGCATGGGAATAGGCCCCGATATTCTCCGAGTAGACGAGGTCTCCGATATCCAGGTCCGGAAGTTCTGCAGAGAGCGTGATCGTATCAAACGCATCGCAGGTCGGACCGAAAACCGCCGAGATCTGGGTCTCCCCTCTCCTGAATGGCAGGACCGGGTAATTGATATGGTCAAACACCTGGCCAGAGTAGGTGTGGTAAACCCCGTCATTGATATAATAGCAGGGCTTGCCGTCGCGAACAGCCTTGCCAACCACTTTTGCGACCAGCATGCAGGTGTTGGCAACAAGGAACCTGCCCGGCTCGGCAAGAATCTGCATGTCATCCGGAAACAGCCGTTTAATTTCAGCATTCAGTTTCTTGGCAAGGGTTCGGATGGATCTGATGCCGGGATGATATTTTACCGGGAAACCCCCTCCGATATCGAGGATTCGTATCTTCCTCCCGGTCCGGTCTTCCACCTCTTTGATGATGCTGGCCGCTATCTGGAGGGCCTGCATGTAATTCTCAAAGTTCGTACACTGGCTGCCGACATGAAAACTTAAACCTTCAACAATGAGCCCGTTATCGAACGCCTCGACGATCAGGTCCACGGCCTCACCCGGGTGTGCTCCGAACTTTGAGGAGAGCTCGACCATAGAACCGGTATTCGGGACGCGGAGCCGCAGTACGAGCCCGGCATGAGGGGCGTGGTCACGTATCTTCAGGATCTCAAAGTGATTATCGAACGTGACCAGAGGTTTGTACTTGTCCAGGGCCTCAAGTGTCTCAATAGGTTTGATAGTATTGGCGTAGATGATCTTGTCCCAGATCCACTCCTGTCGCTCCTTAGGAGGCATCATTTTGATGTTCTCATACACGATCATGAACTCCGGCATCGATGCAACATCGAAGCTGGAGCCGATGTCGAACAGCGTCTTAACGATCTCCTTATTGGAATTGGCTTTGACCGCAAAATAGACCTGCACTTCCGGCAGGTGGCGGCGGAATTCGCGGTAATTCTGTCGGAGTTTCTCATGATCGATAACAAAAAGAGGGGTACCATGCTTTGCAGCAAGGTCCTGGAGAAGTTTTTTGCTTACACCTCCGATATGATGAACCGGTGTCTCCTCAGGCACTTTCTTCTTCCGCCGCTTTTTAGTGTCAACCGCAGTTTTTGTCATTATATGATTGATTTATTGCACGAATATGAAGTTTTTGAATTGCCAGATGTCTTCGCGGTCGTAATTGTTCTCAGGGTTCTCCTTGAAGAAGACCACGCGATCCCGAAGCGGCGTCCAGTCTGATGGTCCCGACCAGAATTCACCAAGATACGGTTTTGCGATATCCAGCACAAACTCGTGCGGCAGGTCGTCGGGCAGGCAGAATCCCTTCTTTGGGTTGTCAATCATCCACATCACCGCGCTGACAACACCAAGTGCAACCTGGATTGTGGTGGCATTTTCCCCGGGAGCGAGTTTCTTCGCCTCATCAATCGGGAGGATGCTGCCGGTCCACCACGACTTGTAGGGGTGGCCCATCAGGAGTGCCCCGAGGATATCCGAACCGGAAACGATCTCCCGGTCGTTCATGATTCTCAGTTCAGGCTGGAGCTCGTAGTTCCGGGCGCGCAGTTCCTGGATGGACGCAATCGTGGCGTCGCAGGGCATATAGGCGTAATGGACGGTCGGGCGATAGAGGGGTTTGTCACCGTCCCAGACCGTCCAGCGGTGAGAAATGCCAAAAGCCTCCCCGTGCCGGATTACCATGCCGATGATCTCCTGGTTGGGGATCCAGGACCGGACCCAGGTGTTGAGCCCCATTTTGGGGATGAGGATCCCGTTTTTAGGCCCGACCAGGGGTACAATGGCAAGGGGGGGGAGCGTTTTCTCGTGTGTGCCCCAACCGATCTCGGCGGGCGCAACACCCTCTTCCCTCAGTCCTTCGATACACCAGGTCCCGACGAACTCGCCCACTTTCTTCGGATATCGGGAGATCTGGGTGTCGTGTTCCGAGCAGTGGATCACTTTGATACCGACTTCCAGGGCAAGCCGGGCAAAATCCTGCGATTGTATCAGGCGCCTGAGCAGGTCCGGATCTTTTGCGATATTATCGGCGATCATCCGTTCGGCAATATCGACGAGCCCGTGCTTGGCGAAATGCGATATGAGGCCGGGATTTGCTCCATGGTCCACGACACACGTTGTGGCATCTTTCCAGTCTTTCGTCAGATCTATGAGCTTCATCTGGCGATAGTACAGGGTCTTTTCGTACGGGGTTGCAGTTGCAATGGTGGCCTCGGGATCCCAGACCTCCACCGATGTGTTGACATAGAGAACATCATGGTCATGACACCACTGCACAAGCTCGCACGTATCGATATTCCACGCCTCGTCAATCAAGAGGCCTCCCGGGGACAGGTATTCCGAGAGCACATCGGCCAGGTTTTTCTGGGTGATCTTCTTTTTAAAGAACCGGAGCCCCCGGGTGGTCCAGGCCTTAAGATCGGCAGATTTGTCCTTAAAATCAATGATGGTGATATGCTCTAACGGAATATTCACATGGCGGAGCAGGATGGGGAACATGCACTTGCAGACAGCGCCGTACCCGATGATTAAAACCTTGTTCCTGAATTCCATCACACGCCTCCACAGACCTTACAGCCTGTACAGACTCTTTAACCTGAAATGTAATAAAAAGACCCCCGTGGTTCCATTGTTGGGTTTTCTCGTTCTGGTCGCTTTTATCCGGGGCAGTCGATACGTATCTGTTCAAAAACCCGGGCAGTAATCTCACAATGATGTATTTATGATACCGGAGGACATACATATCAGGAGTCAGGATTATTTTTATCCCATACCAGAAAAACAGGGTGACAGATTTTGGCAGACACCATGCAACCAATGGACCAGCGCGAACTGATGACGCTTCAGCATTACCTGAAAGAATATGGGCAGCAGGCAGAGATTTTTGTCAGTCAGCTGGAGATGCTGGAAAATGGCCGGATGGAGGCCATGGCTGCGATCGAAGCTCTTGAGGGAATGATGGCAACAGAGGACGGGGTTGTCCTCCTCCAGATCGGTGGCGGAGCGAGCGTCAGGGCTAAGATACTTGAACCAGACAAGGTGATGCTTGCGATCGGAGCCGAGGTCGTGGTCGAGCGCAAAAACAAGGAAGCGATCGAGTTCTTACAAGATCGGACCATGGAGATGGAGGCCTCCCAGAAGAAGGTCGCCGAAACTCTCGACCGTCTTCGCTCCCAGATGAACGAGATCAACAAGAGGCTTGAGGCCGGCTACGAGCAGTCGATGGCTGCCGGTCAGGACTGATCCGGGGTTCTTCTCTGTATGTTCGGGGGACTAAAAGCAAAGCTGCAGGCTGCCCGGAGCCGGCTGGGCTCAAGCATCCAGACTATCGTCACCGCACCCGACAACAGCGGTTCCGGTACGGCTTTACAGACGCCGGCGTCACAAAAGGAGAGTCCGGGAGAGTCCCGGCCGGCCCAGCCATCCCCGACTATCGTCAATAAGGTCAAGGTCCTCCTCATCGATCGCGAGCTGATAGTATCGGAGAAGGATGTTGCCGATGCCTTATCCGAGCTGGAGCTGACCCTGCTTGAGAGCGATGTAGCCCTCCCGGTAACGGATGCGATCATTGCCCATGTCAGAAAAAGCCTTGTCGGGAAACACCGCAAGATCGGCGAATCCGTGGATTCCCTCGTGGTCGGTGCCCTGAAAGAGGCGCTGCTTGAGGTTCTGGGAAACGGGTTTGACCTCCTTGACTATATCCGGACTCATCCCCGGCCGGTCAGGATCCTGTTCACCGGCGTGAACGGGACCGGGAAGACCACGACTGTTGCCAAGATCGGTTCGTATCTGAGAAAGCAGGGATTCTCGGTTGTCATCGGTGCTGGCGACACCTACCGTGCCGGTGCCATCGAGCAGATAAGCGTCCATGCCGAACGGCTGGGGATCAAGATCATCCAGCACCCGGAAGGCGGCGATCCGTCGGCAGTGCTCTTTGATACGGTCCAATATGCAAATTCGCATAAGATAGACGTGGTTCTTGCAGATACGGCAGGCCGGTTCCATACCAAGACGAACCTGATGAGCCAGCTCGAGAAGATAAAAAGGGTGATGAAACCCGATCTGGTGGTATATGTGGATGAAGCGGTTGCAGGCAATGATGCGGTAATCCGTGCATCTGAGTTCGACAAAACGATCGGGGCTGATGCCGTGATCCTCACCAAGGCGGACATGGACTCAAGGGGCGGTGCAGCAATCTCGATCGCCCACACGATAGGAAAGCCGCTCATGTTCATCGGGACCGGCCAGTCCTACGATGATATCGTCCCCTTTGAACCGTCAGAGGTTGTTGAAGAACTCCTGGGTGATACCTGATGCTCGACGGACTCTCAACATCCCTCAAGGATGCACTCAAGAAACTTGCCGGCAAGACCGTGATCGACCGGGCTGCCGTTGACGAGCTGGTCAAGGATCTCCAGCGGGCTCTGATCTCATCTGATGTCAATGTCAAGCTGGTCATGGAGTTATCCAAGGCAGTCCGTTCCCGCTCCTTAGAGGAAGAACCCCTCAAGGGTATGACCGTCCGCGAGCATGTGCTCCGTATCGTATACCAGGAACTGGTACGGCTGGTCTGGGCATCCACGGATGTCAGGCTCGAGCCCCAGACGATCCTCATGGCGGGGCTGCAGGGGAGCGGCAAAACAACTACGACCGTGAAGATTGCCCGTTTTTTCCAGAAGAAGGGCATGAAAGTCGGGGTGATCTGCGCCGATACGTTCCGTCCCGGTGCGTATGACCAGATCTCGACCCTGTGTACGAAGATCCATGTCCCCTGCTATGGCAATTCGCAAGAGAAAGATGCCCTGAAGATCACCCGCGAAGGGCTTGCAGCCTTGAAAGAGCAGGAACTTATCATCGTTGATACTCAGGGAAGGCACGCACTTGAAACAGACCTGATAAAGGAGATCATCGACTTAAACAACCTTACGAAAGCAACGCACCGGTGGCTCGTGATCGATGCGGCGCTCGGCCAGCAGGCAAGCGAACAGGCACGCCGGTTCCACGAAGCTATCAGTATTGACGGCGTTATTATTACGAAGATGGACGGTACCGCGAAAGGTGGCGGGGCCATGTCAGCGGTTGCCGAGACCAAAAGCGGTATTGCCTTCATCGGCAGCGGTGAAACCGTCGAGGACCTCGAGCGCTTCGATCCCGACGGATTCATATCCCGTCTCCTCGGCATGGGGGACCTCAAAGCGCTGATGGAGAAGGCGACCGAGGCGATCACTCCCGAAGACGTGGACATGAACGCAATGATGAAGGGCAAGTTCACCCTTCGCGACATGTACAAGCAGCTTGAAGCCCTGAACCGGATGGGGCCTCTGAAACAGATCATGGGAATGCTCCCGCTCGGGAACATGGAACTTCCCGAAGGTATCTATGATGTGACCAGCACCAAGATGGTCCGCTACCGGATCATCATGGACTCTATGACGCCGGATGAACTGGATGATCCGTCCCTGATCAACAGCTCCCGCCTGCAGCGGATTGCCCGCGGGGCGGGGGCGACACCGGATGAGGTACGGGAACTCCTGAAATATTACAAGATGATGCAGCGGACCCTCAAAGGACTTCGGGGCGCAAGCGGGGGGAAGTTCAATATGCAGCGCCTGATGAAACGTTTCTCCGGAATGTAGCAGCATGACCTCGTTTGCAATTATCGGGCACCATGCCAGGACGGACGGAGGTTTCTCGTTGAATGACCTCCCGGGAAGCGGGGGACGGATGGACGTGCTCTGCCGGTGCGTAAACGCATCCCTGTTCCTCTCGCACGATATGCGCAGGGATGTGGATTGTTACCTCGTTCTCTGCGGTGAACCGGCCGTGCCAAAGACCATAAGGTTCTCCGGTGCATTGGTGCGATCGCTCTCACCCGATGAGAGGAGTGCTGCCGCCCTGATAAAAAAGGTTATCGACACACCCTGCGGGAGCGAGTTCCGCGAGGCGGCGCAGGGTATCTTCATCCGGAAGGGCGGCCTTGAACGGCTTATCTCCGAACATGCATTTGCCGTGCTGGACGAGAACGGGACCGATCTGCGGAAGGCGGAGAATCTGCCGGAGGCGTTCCTGCTCTCGGATCACCTGAATTTCACGGGTGCAGAGGAAAGCCTGATACCAGATCTTCCCCGGTATTCCGTAGGGCCGAAGTGCCTGCATGCCGATCACACGATAACCCTCGTGCAGAATGAACGTGACCGGAGGAGCTGCGGATGGACATAAACGAACAGGCAAAAGCGATCCTGTCCTATGGAGAGACCTGCGATCACTGTCTCGGGAGGTTCTTCGGGAAACGCTCACACGGTCTCTCCAACGTTGAACGCGGGCATGGTCTCAGGGTCACCCTTGCACTTTCTGAAAACCAGCCCTTCACGGAATGTACCGGCACCTGCTGGGTCTGCGGGAACTTCTTCGATGACATCCCTCTCTGGACTGAACGGGTAATTGATACGGTGCAGGTTCTGGAATTCTCAACGTTCGTTATCGGGTGCCGGGTGCCCCCGCTGATTGCCGAGAACGAGGAGATGGTCTGGAGCGATCTGTCGCTTGCGGACCCGGAACCTTTCAAATCAGAGGTGAACCGGGAAGTTGGCAAGGCCGTATCGGCGCGTATCGGTAAAGCAGCGGATACAAAAAAGCCGGAAGTCGTCGTTATCCTCGATGTCTCGGTCGGGTCGGTCGAGGTACAGGTCCACTCGGTCTTCTTCTATGGACGGTACCAGAAGTTCGAGCGGGGTATCCCCCAGACACACTGGGACTGCCGTGCCTGCAAAGGCAGGGGGTGCGAGAAGTGCAACTTCACCGGTGCCCAGTACCTCGACTCTGTCGAAGAATTGATCGGGAGACCGGTCATTGAGATGTTCGATGCTGAAAATGCAGTCCTGCACGGCGCGGGCCGTGAGGATATCGATGCCCGTATGATCGGGACCGGCCGGCCATTCATCCTTGAGGTCGTTGCCCCGAAGAAAAGATCCGTGGATCTGGCAGCGGTCGAAGAGGCAATCAACCGGACGGCGGATGGGCGGGTATCCGTGGCAATCCGGCGCTGGGCTGATCGTGCGGAGGTGGAAACCCTTAAATCAAACAAAGCGCATAAAAAATACAGGATCCTGGTCGAGGTTGACGGCGAATTATCTGCGGATGAGTTCGCAAATGCCTTGAAATCCTTAAAGGGCGTCACAATACAGCAGCGCACGCCTGAGAGGGTTGCTCACCGGAGAGCAGATAAAATCCGTGAGCGCAAAGTTCTGGATATCGAGTGTGTTGGGGCACAGGACGGCAAATTTATTGTCGAAGTCCTGGGCGAAGCCGGCCTCTACATCAAGGAACTTGTATCCGGGGACTCAGGCAGAACCATCCCAAGTCTTGCCGAGATCCTGAAAACAACGGCTCATGTCACCAGCCTCGACGTCACGCAGGTGGAAGGAGCAAAGGAGGGAGAATAACAATGGCACATCACAATGGTCCAAGAAAAAAGACACGGTATAAGTTCAAGAAAGATTTGAGAGAACGCGGGATACCGCCGTGCACCAGCGTCATCCAGAGATTTGAGATTGGCGACCGGGTGCACATTGTCTGTAATCCCAGTGTCCAGAAGGGGATGCCCCACCGCCGTTTCCATGGATTAACCGGAACCGTTCTCGGTCAGCGCGGGCGGGCCTGGATGCTCACCATCCGCGATGGCAACGCCGACAAGACCGTCATTGCCCGACCACAACATCTAAAAGCACAAAAGTAAATTCACTGTCAGGTTATTGGCATGAAAGTCAAGGGTATCATTAGCGAAGAAAAGGTTACGCTTCCGGAGATGCGATCAATCCTGTCCGGCGTTGAAGCCGAAAGGATAGCTGCCGAGAAGGAAATGTCCTACGAGTTCCGGCGCAGCATCGAGCATGCCAATCAGCTTGCGAAGACAGCACCGGAAAAAGCAAGGGAGCTGGTCGCAGAACTCGTGCAGATGGAAAAGATGAAACCGGAGATCGCCTATCGCATTGCAAATATTATGCCAAAGACCCGCGACGAGGTACGAGCGATCTTCGCCAAGGAGCGTTTCACGCTCACCCCTGAAGAGATCGATAAGATCATCGAGACCGTAACGACACACTTCTGAGGTGTGCCATGAAAGCCGAGAAAAAAGAGGTAAACGCGATAGTACTCGATGTGCTCATGAAAGGGCACGCTGGGGACAACCGCCCCACGTTTAAGCGGGAGCCGGTTGTACAGGCCATGGGGATCGAGCAGTTTAAGCTTCTCGAGCTCGTCCCGAAACCTACCGCTGCAATTGATCTCCACGAAAATGTGTATATCGGTGATGCCGAGCGCGATAAGATAGAGCGCGTCAAGCGCCGTATCGGCTATGCAGAGCTGACGCATACGGCGCAGGGAGAACTCCCTTTCGTTATTGAGGATGTGATAAAGAGCCGTGAGCAGGATTTTGTCACGTTTTTTAATAAGGCACTCTCTATAACGCCCAAGCTGCATATGCTCCACCTGCTCCCGGGTATTGGCAAGAAACTGATGTGGGAGATCCTCGAGCAGCGCACGAAAAAACCGTTCGTGAGTTTTACTGACATTTCAACCCGGATAAAAGCGATCCCGCACCCGGAGAAGATGATCCAGTCCCGTATCCTGGAAGAGCTCCAGGACAAGGATGTAAAATACCATCTCTTCACCACGCGATGAAAGCATACCATGACCAGCACTTCCTCGTTGATCCGCATGCGATAAACCGGATTGCTGATCTGGAGGACGTACGGGGAAGGCAGGTACTCGAGATCGGCCCGGGCAACGGAGCACTCACCCGTGCGCTGCTTGACCGTGGGGCGATTGTCCATGCTGTCGAACTCGACGGTGTCCTGTGCGAACAGCTTGCTGATATCTTCTCTGCTGAAATCTCACAGGGGCGGCTCACGGTGCAGCACGCTGATGCGACCCGGTGTGAGTTCCCTCCGTTTGATATGACTGTTTCCAACCTGCCGTATTCTGTATCATCCACGATAACGTTCCGGCTTCTCGATGCCGGGTTTTCCGTTGCCGTCCTGATGTACCAGAGCGAGTTTGCTGACCGGATGGTTGCAAAGGCCGGGACCAGGGACTGCGGACGCCTCTCTATTATGGTGCAGACATATGCGGCGGTGCAGCTGTGCTTCCGCCTGCCCCCCCAGTGCTTCTCCCCCCGGCCTCAGGTACATTCCACCGTAGTGAAGATAGTTCCCCGGGAACCGATCTTCCCGGTCAATGACCGTAACCTGTACGCGGACGTGGTGCGGGCGCTCTTCTCCCACCGGCGGAAGACGGTAAGGAACTGCCTGAAGGGAGCGGCGGGGAGTATGCTCTCTATAGTCTGGGTTGAACGGGCGATCGCCTTATTGCCGGCAGAGATCCTGCAGAGCAGGCCCGAAGCATTATACCTCGAGGATTTTGCAACGATTGCCAATATTCCGTGATACTGAAGGAATACGGCACTCGTCGTGTGAGGAACCCCTACGCCTCTGACGGGGTAATCCCGTGGCAGCAGTCATAAGACATGATTGCGAACAACCCTGCTGGCACTCCCGTTCTGCGGAGAAGCCTCGAGCAGGGAACGCTTAAAAAAGACGAATTCCTTTCCTGCTTCCCTGTTGCTGGATACAACGTCGCTGGTTACTATCCGCCCTGCAGATTTTTTTTCGCAATGGTTATCCAGCCGGAAATACCAGCGTAATCTGCTATGAAATGGAAAGGCTGGGATAAGGTCCCGCTGAGCGTACCCGATCCTGCAGATCCTTCTCAATCCCGGACGGTGGAAGCAATTACTCCGCTGATCATCTCTGCCAGCCGCTCGACGGATATACCGGCTTTTTACGGTGACTGGTTTATGGCACGCCTTGCAAAGGGGTACGTGAAGTGGAAGAGCCCGTTTGGTGGAAGCCCGCTCTTCATCTCCTTTGAAAAGACCCGGGTATTTGTTTTCTGGTCAAAGAACCCGGCACCGTTCTTTCCGCAGCTGGATATCCTGGACCGGTCAGGGTATGGTTATTACTTCCTGTTCACCCTCAACAATTACGATACCGGGGGGCTTGAACCGGGTGTGCCACCGTTGAGCGAACGTATCGGGACTTTCATCCAGCTCTCCCGCCGTATCGGGAAAAGCAGGGTTGTCTGGCGATATGACCCCCTTGTTCTTACGGAGGATAGTACGGTTCAGGGCCTGCTGGATAAGATTCAGGGTATTGGCGACCAAATTACGCCGTTTACTGATCAGATGGTCTTCAGTTTCGTGGATATTATGAAATATCCGAAAGTCCGGCGTAACCTTAACGGTGCCGGGATGAGCGGCGCCCGGGAATTCACGGACAGCGAGATCGACGAGTTCTGTTCCGGTCTTGCCGGCCTGAACCAGCGGTGGGGTATTTCCCTCAATGCCTGTGCAGGAGGACGGGATCTCTCGCGGTTCGGGATCGGCAGGGGGCAGTGTATCAGCCCGGACCTGATGATACGGGAGTTCGGAAACGATCGAAAACTCATGGATTTCCTGCAGCCGGACAACCAGCAGTCCCCTCGCGGACCGGGAAATACTGCCGATCGGTTCCGACGTCTGAAGGACCCGGGCCAGCGGAATACCTGCTGGTGTATCGTCTCAAAGGACATCGGGCAGTATTCCACCTGCATGCACCTCTGTACGTACTGTTATGCCAATACCTCTGTGGAACGGGTCCGCCATACGTATTCCCGGTATATTGAGGACCGGGACCAGGGGATATTCCACGATACAATAACGGAATAAAACGGTGTTCCGGTTTTTTCTGGTGCGAATCTGAAACCGGATCCGGTTTTTATGGTCGTTGGAGATATCGTTTTAGAACCTGCTGACGCTCTTTTGGTATTCTCCCCCGCGGCCGGAGCATCTTCCTCTTGGTGAGAAAGGCGTGTTCCCTGCAACGTAACCCGGAGAACCCGAATGCGCTCTGTCCAACCACCCGTGGACTGGTGGCGCTTAAGGGGGTGATCAATTTCAGATCGAGGAAAGGGGGTTTCCAGACAGAAAAAACAATACAATACCGTGTTTTTCCCGGTATAAACTGCCGGTAGGTTTATCTGATAGTGGGAGACCTGAAATTCATACCGGGAAAAATTCCTGCCAAAACAGTATCGGGAAATCCCTTTCTGTTTTCCCGACCAATCCTTCCCTGCGCATGCACTACGATCCCTGTCAGGTATATTCACCGGAGGCTGATACGTTCCTGCTCCTGTCAGCAGCAAAGGCCGAGGTGCTGCCTGGCGACCGTGTTCTTGAAGTGGGGACCGGCAGCGGGCTCATTGCAGCAGAACTCGGGAAAATCAGCCGTGTTGTGACTACTGATATCAACCCCCACGCTGTGCTTTGTGTCAGCATGGCCGGAATAGAGGTAATCCGGACAGACCTTTTTGCGGGGATCCGGGGACCCTTCGACCTTGTCCTGTTCAATCCCCCCTACCTCCCCACACAACCGGAAGAGCGGATAAACGACTGGCTCGAGTACGCCCTTGACGGCGGTGAGAGCGGGAGGATGATAATTGAACGGTTCCTGGAGGGGGCGGGGCGGGTGCTGGCACAAGGGGGGAGGCTACTGTTGCTGGTGTCCTCACTCACCGGCCTCCCTGAGGTCCTCAAAGTATGTTCTCATAATAATTTTGCTGCCTCTGTTATGATGCAGGAGACGGTGGAGGATGAGGTGTTGTACGTTCTCAGGATCCTCCAAAAAGAGGACTGACGCCTTGTCTGAACAGACTCTGTATTACACGATCAGACGTTTCCGCATCAGGTTTATGGCAGCGATGCTGAAGAGCACGGTGACCAGGACGATCCATACCAGGTGCAGCAGCAGGAGTGGTGAGATTGCTGCCTGCGTGAACATCCTCATGATTGTCACAACGTGGGTGAGAGGCAGAACGGCGAGCGCGAAATACTGGAGGGCAACGGGCAGGAGCGTGAGCGGGAAGAAGGTGCCGGAGAAGAGTGTCATGGGCGTGATAAAGAGGAAAGAGGGATAGTTCAGGGTATCAATTCCGGGGGTGATGGCAGTGAAGCACATGGCAATACCCGCAAACATCAGTCCTCCCAGGAACGCAAGGGGAATGGTAAGCAGAGCCAGGGGCAGGGAGATTACCTTGAAAACGGCAAGTACCGGCAGCATGATCGCAACATAGATCACGCTCCGGGTGGCACCCCAGAGCAGTTCGCCTAAAATTACATCCTCGATCGAAAGCGGTGTTGCGATCATGGCATCAAAACTTTTCTGGTAATACATCCGGACAAACGATCCGTAGGTACATTCGAAGAATGCAGAATTCATCACGGCAATGGCGAGAATCGCAGGGGCGATGAAGGTCACGTACGGGATACCGTCAATCTCTTTGACATACGATCCGATACCCATGCCGATGGCAAAGAGGTAGAGGAGCGCCTCGACAAGCGGGGGAAAAAAATTCACCTGCCATGTCCGGATGAAGACCGTAAGGTTGCGGTGCCATACTTTTATGGCTCGCCGGCTCAACGGGGGGATTGAGAGGATGTGTGGCATGGTCACTCCCGGAGTTTCCTGCCGGTCAGTTTGAGGAAAACGTCCTCAAGCGTTGCCGGGCGTGTGGTTACCGTCTCCGGACGACAGCGGTCGAGAAGGATCCGGGCGACATCACGGGAAGACTCTGTTGCAACCTGTATCATGTCCCCGGCGACTTCATAGGAAATGCCGAGGTCCTGGAGGCAGGATTCGACCTCATCACTCTTCTCCACCTCGACTATTTCGCGCCCTGCATGGTCCCTTACGAGGTCCGCGGGTGTGCCCTCCACAAGGATCCTGCCGTTGTCCATGATGACCAGCCGGTCGCAGAGCCGGGCAGCTTCGTCAAGATAGTGGGTCGTGAGCACGATCGTATTGCCCTGGGCCCGGAGGGCCCGGAGTTTTTCCCATATCAGGTGACGGGCCTGCGGGTCGAGACCGATAGTCGGCTCATCGAGAATAAGGATGTCAGGGTTATTTACCAGTGCCCGTGCGAGGATCAGGCGGCGTTTCATGCCTCCGGATAACTTCTCCACGAGAACATCCCGTTTCTCTGCAAGCTGGACAAAGGCAAGCAGTTCCTCCGCTTTTTGTGCTGCAGTCGTGTCCGGAATATCGAAGTACCGTGCATATATGAACAGGTTGCCAAAACAGGTGAAGTCAGGATCGAGATTGGTCTCCTGCGGGACGATACCCAGCCGGGCTTTAATCCCTGCAGGTTCTTTATCCGGGTCCATGCCAAGGACGGTGAGGGTTCCTGAACCCTTCGGGGAGACGCAGGCGATCATCTTCATGGTCGTGGTTTTGCCGGCGCCGTTGGGTCCGAGAAAGCCAAATACCTCACCTTTCCTGACGGAAAATGCGATACCGTTAACGGCGATGATGCTGCCATAGGTCTTTTTCAGGTCCGCTGCTTCAATGATGCCCGGCATACCTCACGCCTCCTGACCAGTGGTACGGCATGTAACCATAAAAATCCTCATGCGCCACAGAGGCAATTCGTCTGGAAAAAGATCAACCCGAAGGGGTCAGGAGCGTGGTTCGGGTGCGACGAGAACAACCCCTGCGATCAGGACTGCCAGAAGGGAGACTGTTGCAAACATGGTCATCGGATCAATGCCTTCCATGTTGTACACAAGCACGTGCCGTACCATGCCGGTCAGACCCGCGACAAGCAATGCCCGCACTTCCACAGGTTTGTCCGGAAATACACGGTTACGGTCTCGAACAGCACGATGATGGTGATAGTGACGAGCAGGGCATTGATGACGCTGGTGAGGTTAAAGGTACACCCGTAGGTAAAATGAGCTGGGAGATCAGGACCGCAGAATCGTGAACGGAAAAGTATGCAATGATCGTGAGCATGACGGCGACGATGGTGTAGAGCACAAGGGGGACGAGAGAAAAAAGTTCGTCATGAGCTCGGTGATGGTTGGTTGTTTCGCCCCAGGACACCCTCACGTTTGTACAGAAACAGTGTAGCCGGTCAGGAATACCTTGACGGGGGATACCGGCCGGGACCGTTTTTTGTATCCAGAAGCACAAGGGCACTAATGATATGCATCCCTTTTTTTTCTGATCCTCCCGATGGCAGTTTCCGCCGCATACCGAACATCAGAGAAGGGATCCTGTGCGAGCTCGTCCAGCGGTCCGAGGGCTGCAGGATCGCCGAGTTTACCCAGCACCTCCGCAGCTCCGATCCTGACCTGATCCTCGGTGTCTTTGAGGCAGGATATGAGGCCGGTGACGGCCCGGTGGTCGCGGATCCTGCCGAGAGCGGCAATCGCTGCGGCACGCACTTCCGGTTCGGGATCGTTGAGTGCCTGGAGAAGGAATGGTGTGGCGCCTTGATCCCCCAGGCGACCGAGCGCCTGCACACACTCCGAGCGGACCTTCGGGTGAGAATCAGAGAGGGCAGTCCCGAGTGGTTCTGTTGCAGCAGGATTGCCGCTTCTGCCCAGCTCCCGTGCCGCTGCCTGTCTTCTGCTGATGGCAGGATCTTGGAGCCCGGCAATGTGATGGGTGATATCTCTCATGGGACGGTCAATGCTCGCATTCGTACCCGGATTCATATACCGCAACAACTCTTTTTGCAGTTTCCGGCGACAAACGGTCGTGGATGATCTTCACGAGAGCCTCCACGTCCTCCACCGGAAGGCACCCCATGCTCTCCTCGCCTTTTGTGATCATAGTGGCAATGTAGGTGAGTTCTTCGTCGCTGAGCCGGCTGATCCGTTCTATGAAATCATTGCTGTCTTCTGCAAAGTGATTGGATACGGGTGGAAGAATGGAATGGAACATATGGCCGGACCCTGAACAGGTCAGGTCTCCGCATT
>CAZCZK010000036.1:4518-18037 GCA_964503195.1 uncultured Methanoregula sp. | reverse complement strand
ATATCCGGCTGGTCAGTTACGAGACCGCCCGGTGGCGGTCGGACAAGGTGATCGGTTCGCTCGGGTACAAATCGGAGATTGCCGAACCCGACATCCAGACCATGAACGGGACCCTCGTCTGGGTCACCCCGCTCGACTACGCCGGGTTCTTTATCAAAGCATGGTCATATGCCCGTGAAGGTACGGGCGGCTATGTCATCGTCAACGCCGAGGACCCGAAAGCCGAAGCGCAGCTGGTGCCCGTCAGCCGGATGATCTATACCGTCTACTCCCTGTTTGGAAACCAGGTCAACCGCCGCGTGTGGGAAGAGAACCCTGAGTATCTCCAGATGGAGACCTCGTTCCAGCTCGACAACGGAATGCAGCCGAAGTATGTTATCCTGCTGGCACAACCCATGCTCTACGGGTGCATCGGGGAACGGCCGGTCGGCGTTGCCACCGTGGATCCGGTGAGCGGATCCGTGGATTTCTACCGGCTCGGCGAACAGCCGGCATGGATCCAGCGCGTCTGGAGCGAGACCACCACCGAAGAATGGATCGGCTGGTGGGGCCGCTACCAGCTCGGCTGGTGGAACTCTTTTCTGGAACAGCGCGATGTGAGGGTCCTCTCCGGCATTGACGGGCCGGATGTATTTCTCGTGAACGGCAACGATGGCAACCTGTACTGGTTCGGCACCGTCTCCAACCCCGGGACGGACACGTCCATGGTCGGGTACATGCTGACTGACGTCCGGACCGGCAGGTTCACGTTCCATGAAACCCCGGGCTACTACAACGACCTGGGCGCTGCGCAGAACGTGCTCCAGAACCCGGAGGTAGCCAAGGCTCCCGGCCTGCAGGTAGTCCAGCCGATCATGTACGTCATTGACGGCCAGGAGGTCTGGATCATCCCGGTCATCACGCCCAGCGGCGAGCAGACCCTGGTCGGGCTGGTCGAAGCCCGGAGTGGCATGACCTATATCGGGACCAGTCTGCAGGACGTGCTTGGCCAGTGGCGCGGGATAACGGGTATTCCGGAGGCCGGCTCCGGCACGGGTTCCGGATCCACGGTGAAAGCCAGGCTTGCCCAGATCCGGAAACTGCTGGATGAGATAGAAGCAGAGACCGGTGCGGAGGGATCCTGACGGCCCGGGGTTTTCTGCTCCCCAAGGGTGGGGTGTGGGAGACGGGGATCGGCAGGTTGCCCGTGTCCGGGCAGCAGGTGCAGGTCCTTCCCTGCATCCCTGCCACCATATCGGTGAAAACCCGTGATCCTACCGGCATGGAGGGATCTTTTTTTTCCGGAAGAGCACCGGACCGGGCATCAGCATTGCATATCGGGTTATTCTCTTTCAAAAACGTGCGTCATCTCTGAAATTTTCGGGTGATGCAGTCCGTTTTTCAAATATAATTCGTAATCTATTTAACGCATCGGGCTGATCTCACTGCATCATGATCGATCATCCCCCATCTTCCCGGAGCCGGAGAAAGTCCCCCTCTGGTGTACTGCTCCTGATGCTTTTTCCGGTGGCAGTGTTCCTGGTCGTTGCAGGGATACCCGTCGCCGCCACACCCGCCATTTTCTCCATCTCCCCGTCATCCGGGCCCAATAATACGACCGTCATTGTTACGATCACCGGTTCCGGGTTCTCCTCCGGGAATACTACTGTGTGGCTGACAGCGGCTGATACCTCTGGTGGCGGGAACAGGATCTCCGGCACCATTCTCACCAGGAGCGCGGATACGATGACCGCCCTGTTTTCCCTCTATGGGGCACCTCCGGGTTCCTGGTCCCTGTGGGTCAACAGTCCCTGGACCGATTCCCCTGGAACCGAATATGATGATGAGGTTGTCCTTTCCGCTGCCTTCGTGATTTACCCGGGTACCTGGACCCCTCTGGTAACCACCTACGTAACGACGGTTACAACTACCCCCATCCCCACGGTTACAACGAATCCCACCATGACGATTATCCCAAGGACAACGGTGACTACCCAGATACCACCGTATGGTAATTTCAGTGTACCAAAAATTTCAGTCGATCCTGCCGGGTCCCTGACTCCAGGAACTGAAGTGACGGTCTCGTATCTGGTCAACTTTACAGGAACCGGTGAGGAGACATTCCCCGCGGGGAGCGAACTGCAGATGTCAACGGACCTGGACAATGCCCGGTGGAACTCCTCCCTCCTCCTTGACGGGATCGATAATCCGCAGCCGGGATCCGGTGGCAGGACGCTGAATATCAGTGGCTGGGTTTTATCCTACCCGACATCAGTCCCGGAATCGCTCAGCGTAACCCTTGAAGGGACAGCACCGTACGTATCGTCACCTACGGGCAGGGTCCTCGTCCGGGTAGCAGAGATCGATTCGTCTGCCACTATTGTCGGCAGCCCGTTCGTCAGACTTGCCCTTATCCTGCCGCCTGCCGGACCATCCGTCGCAGATTTTACCGGAGCGCCGATATCTGGAGAAGCTCCGCTGACCGTTGCCTTCACGGACGAATCGGCCGGGAACCCGACTGGCTGGGTATGGTATTTCGGGGACGAGGATTACACGGAACCCTGGACACTGTTGAATGGCAGTACGGGGTGGCCGGGAAGATATGATCACAGCAGTGTAGTGATGCCGGATGGCAGCATTGTGCTGACGGGGGGTATTGAGAGTATTGGAGGGATCAATAAAAATGATACGTGGCGGTCCGCAAATAACGGCGCCACATGGACACTGATGAACGCAAGTTCCGGGTGGTCGGAAAGATACGGTCATAGCAGCGTAGTGATGCCTGATGGCAGTATCGTGCTGATGGGAGGTTGCTCTGGCGATGGCCCTTGTCTCAATGACACATGGCGGTCCACAAATAACGGCGCCACATGGATACTGATGAACGCAAGTTCCGGGTGGTCGCAAAGAGCAGTTCATAGTAGTGTGGCTATGTCAGACGGCAGTATTGTCCTGATGGGCGGGTTTGATGACAATCCATACGTAAAAAATGATGTTTGGCGGTCAACGGATACAGGCGCAACGTGGACACGGGTGAACGCGAGTGCCGGATGGTCGGAAAGACGGGGTCATAGCAGTGTGGCAATGCCGGATGGCAGCATTGTTCTGATGGGTGGTGATGGCGGCGGCACGCTGATGAATGATACGTGGCGGTCAACGGATAACGGTGCAACATGGACGCTGGTAAACGCAAATTCCGGATGGACAGGAAGAGAATATCACCGTAGCGTGACGATGCCGGACGGTAGTATAGTGCTGATGGGAGGCTGGAGTGGACAGGACGTTGTGTATAAGGCAATGAATGACACGTGGAGGTCAACTGACAAGGGTACAACGTGGACACTGATGAATGCGGGTTCCGGGTGGTCGGCAAGATACGGTCATAGCAGCGTAGTGATGCCGGATGGCAGTATCGTGCTGATTGGTGGCGATGATGGGGGGGCGTCAAACGACGTATGGCGCTTCCAACCAGCCGGTTCATCGGAGCAGAACCCGGTGCATACCTATACCACGTGGGGAATTTTCGATGTTACGCTTGAAGTGCAAAATGCTGACGGTTACCACAGCACCCGGAAGGTGGGGTATGTCCAGGTAACGAATCCTGCGGAAACGATCAGCATCTACCGGGACGGCAGCTGGTACATCGACATGAATGGAAATGGCACATGGGACGCCGGCGACCAGAACTACGGCTTTGGCGCCCCCGGCTGGACTCCTGTTATTGGCGACTGGAATAATAACGGCAAAACTGAGATCGGCGTGTACCGCGATGGAGCCTGGTACCTCGATTACGACAACAACGGCTCGTGGAGTGCCGGCGACAGGAACTATGCGTACGGGGCCCCCGGCTGGACGCCGGTTGTCGGCGACTGGAACGGGGACGGCCCCGATAAGATCGGGGTTTACAAGGACGGCGCCTGGTATCTCGACTATGATGGCAGCGGCACCTGGAATGCCGGCGATAAGAACTTCGCGTTCGGGGGAGCCGGGTGGGCACCGGTTGTCGGGAAATGGACCGATAATATCACAAATATCGGCGTGTATAAATACGGTATCTTCTATATCGATTATAGCGGTGACTATACCTATGGTTCTGGTGACAAGACAATCAACTATGGAACAACCGGCTCAACCGCACTTACCGGCGACTGGAACAACAACGGCCTGACTGAGGTCGGGACGAAGACCGGAAGTGCGTGGGCCCTCGATTATGACGGACTCGGGGCAGTCAATGCCAGCACAAAGTCCTCTACGTTCGGAGCAGCCGGATGGGACCCGGTCATCGGGGATTGGGATGGTTTCGGGGGAGATAAGATCGGTATCTACCTGAACGGTGCCTGGTATCTCGATGTGAACGGCAACGGCATCTGGGATACCGGCACCGACAGGAATTATGCGTTCGGGACGACCGGGTGGATGCCGGTGGTCGGGACGTGGAGTTAATCCGGTATCACTTTTTACTCATCTGTTTTTGAAATATTCCCGCAGTTCAGGTATATTCCGGAGCAGGAGATAAACTTCTCCCGTGCACGAAACCGCCAACGTCTGGTGGGGGGTGTTGCGGAATTTTGCCATCCATGCGGGACCGCAGGTTCCTTTCACTACCTGCGTTCCCTGCCCTGATACGTCATTGGTTTGACGGGTATTCATGGATGATAAGCAATACCTGAATGAGATCAGCTGTCG
The DNA here is from genome assembly GCA_964503195.1 of uncultured Methanoregula sp. Taxonomy (GTDB): domain Archaea; phylum Halobacteriota; class Methanomicrobia; order Methanomicrobiales; family Methanospirillaceae; genus Methanoregula. Next base: position 13,372 of record CAZCZK010000036.1, on the reverse strand, counting down.
TGTTTGCCATAGTTGTCGGGATTAAGTAGCATGCCCCATTTCCCCATGAGAGTACAAAAGGTGTGATACACTACTGGTTTATTGGAAGATTTCTCTCACTTCGGTATAAAAAGACGGATCGAACGCTTCCGGTTTTCTGTTTCAATCTTCTTATCATCCGATTCTCTGTGCGGAAATGGCTGAACACTCAACAATATCCCGTGAACCTACGAGGAGAATGATTTCGAAATATTGATTAAGTGTCATAAAACAGTATCTGCTCAAATAAAACGAGACGAGATAATTTCGATCTCGCGAAAACGGATGGTAAGAATGGCTGTTTCCACACAGATGAAATATATCCTGTTCATTATTGCTTTAACATTGATCCCGGGGATCGTATGTGCTCAGGATCCGGATCTCTCTTTAAGGGGAAGGTTTCTCGCATCTTCCTCCGGGGATCTGGTATTGCCGGGCTATCAGACGGTGGTATACGAGGGGTATCTGCGGTTAGCCAACAGCGGGGGAACTCCCCCTTTGACCAATGTTACCATGACATTGCTGGCGGATAACATCACGAAAATTGACGATCCGGCATATGCTGAATGGACACGTTCCTCTGCCCATTGGATATATCCCCCGGAGTTTACCATCATCAGCAGTCCGCCAAAAAAAAATGATTGGACTACTGATACCAGTCCAACCATTAACGTACCGGTGACATTTTCCAGAACCCTGAACCAAACAACATTTTCTCAGGATGGGTATCAGCTGGTTCAGTGCAATGTCACCTTCTGGGATACGACCAATGTTACTATCACCTGGGGAGAAGTTGACAATTATAAAAAGGATACCGTGAATGTAACGGTCCTGAATGATACGTTTACGACCAATTTGCCAGGTACGAGAACAATGTTCCAGAATGATAAACAATATCAGTTTTCAACCCAGAATATGAGTGAAATAATTATCGGGCATCCCTACACGTTTTCTATTGTTCTTCATATTGAAAGGATCGACCCGAAAAAAACTGTGACATTTAAACCTCTCTGCGGGATTAATCTTATCACAACTCTTGCTAGTAAGGATGTGGCTGGGGCAAACCAGACAGTAACCATACCCGAGTCGGAATTACCTCCGTTTGTTCACAAGGCATCAGCATCAGTAAATGAATCAGTTATCTGGAGCTATTGGTCACATTTCGAACGCAGTGCCCTTCTCCTGGAAAATTCAAGTTCAGTGATGATGTCATCGAAGATTGGAATCTACCGGGACGGCAGCTGGTATATCGACATGAACGGCGACGGCGTCTGGAATGCGGGTGACCAGAACTACGGCTTTGGCGCCCCCGGCTGGACTCCTGTTACCGGCGACTGGAATAATAACGGCAAAACTGAGATCGGCGTGTACCGCGATGGAGCCTGGTACCTCGATTACGACAACAACGGCTCGTGGAGTGCCGGCGACAGGAACTATGCGTACGGGGCCCCCGGCTGGACACCGGTGGTTCGCGACTGGAACGGGGACGGCTCTGATAAGATCGGGGTTTACAAGGATGGCGCCTGGTATCTCGACTATGACGGCAGCGGCACCTGGAATGCCGGCGATAAGAACTTCGCGTTCGGGGGACCCGGGTGGGCACCGGTTGTCGGGAAATGGACTACAGACGGGGAGTCCAAAATTGGTGTGTATAAAGACGGTATTTACTACATCGATTATAGCGGCGACTATGCCTATGGTTCTGGTGACAAGACAATCATCTATGGAACAACCGGCTCAACCGCACTTATTGGCGACTGGAACAACAACGGCCTGACCGAGATCGGGACGAAGACCGGAAGTGTGTGGACCCTCGATTATGACGGACTCGGGGTCGTGAATGCCAGCACAAAGTCCTTTACGTTCGGAGCAGCCGGATGGGACCCGGTCATCGGGGACTGGAACGCTGATGGAAGTGACAAGATCGGTATCTACCTGAACGGTGCCTGGTACCTTGATGTGAACGGCAACGGCATCTGGGATGCCGGCACCGACAGGAATTATGCGTTCGGGACGACCGGGTGGATGCCGGTGGTCGGGACGTGGAGTTAATCCCCGCTCCTTTTTATTTGCTGAGTCTCCCCAAAAAGGCAATTTTTCTTATTTATCCCTCGTACATCCTTCTTGAACGAAAGGGGTTACCATACCACGTTACCCGTGCTTATCGCAATCACAAAAAACCAAAAAAAGAGAACTTTCGATCCCGTTATGCTTCCCTGACAAAAATCCAGTTCCGGTCCTCGGGGGGATTGATGACGGAAACATTCCCCGTCGTGAGGTCATAGCCGATGACGACGTCATACAGGGTCTGATTGCCGTTGTTTCTGGTGCCGGCTGCCTGCATTCTGAAAGCGTTCTTATAAAAAAACCCTGACCAGTTGCCGGTTATTTCATGGCTGCCGGGAGAACTTCCCCCGGTGAGAGTCCCATCCTTATCAAACTGCCAGTATACCACCTGGTTATCATTCACGTGTGTTTTCCATGCCCCGACCATGTTTTCGGCATAACTTTCCTTGAGTGTGGTGGTTCCGGGAGCTATGGTCGCGTTCTGACCGGGAAGAACCGTGGATACCGGCGTTACAGCCAGGGTCCCGTCAGAAAAGACCGGTGATGCTGCATTCTGGGCAAGCGGTGCCGTCCCCGATATTTTTTCACCCGTTGTACAGCCGGCCGTTATCAGCAGGCTTACCAGGGTGATAATGAAGAGTGCTTTGATACTTTTCATGGCGTGACCTTTCCCATTCAACGTTCCCATTCTTTTTTTAATGGTGGAAGATAAGGGTTTTGGAGGAGACTTCCCGATCTTCCTTTCCAGCCTTCCGCCTTTCCACGGGGCGCTGGTGTGTTTACGCACAAGAAATCCGAATCAGACGGTGCAGAATCAAGGCTAAATTCAGCAGACTGATGAAGTTCCCGACAGGACTGAATCGCGGTTAATTTCTGCGGCACCCCCTCAGCCCTCCGCACCCTTACCTGCGCTCCAGTACTTGTACCACTCGAACCAGATGACACTCAGCCCGCCGGCAAGGGCACAGACAATAAGATCAGGGAATGGAACGGTACCAAATTTGAACAGATTCTGGAGGAACGGGATGAAGAGGACCAGGATCAGGCAGAGTATCGTCCCGCCAAAAACCCACGACATTGCCTTGTTGGGAGTGCGTAACGTAGTAATTATGGAGTCCGACCACGACCGGTTTGTCAGGATCAGGGAGAGATTCGCAATCACTATCGTCGTGAATGTGAGGGTCCTCACTTCCGCCTCACTAAAACCCCTGTTGATGGCATTGAGGTACATGAGTAAGACCACACCCAACACAACGAATCCCTGCAGGAGACTGAGTGCGAGCGTTTTCCGGGTAAAAAGCCCCTCATTTTTCTGCCTTGGCGGGCGGTTCATCACGTCCCGTTCCTCTTTTTCTGATTCAAAAACGATCGAACAGGAAGGATCGATGATCAGTTCGAGAAAAACGATATGGACCGGCAGCAGGATCAGCGGCAGGTTGAAGAGCACGGGAATGAGCGACATCCCTGCTATCGGGACGTGGACGGAGAAGATGTACGCCATCGCTTTTTTCAGGTTGTCAAAAATCCTTCGTCCCAGCCGTACCGCTGAAACAATGGAGGTGAAGTTGTCATCCAGCAGCACCAGGGATGACGATTCCCGGGCAACGTCGGTTCCCCGCTCTCCCATGGCAATCCCGATATCCGCGGATTTTAATGCAGGGGCATCATTCACGCCGTCACCGGTCATGGCAACAATTTCGCCATTGGCCTTGAGGGCATCCACAATCCGCAGTTTCTGTTCCGGAACTGCCCGGGCAAAAAGGGTTGCGGTACTGATCCGTTTCTGTAACTCTTCTTCACCCATCTGGTCAAGCTCAGCGCCGGTGATACATTGGTCGGTATGGTCAAGACCGATTTGCCGGCCGATATTCTGGGCCGTGAGGGGATAATCCCCCGTGATCATGATCACCCGGATCCCTGCGGTGGTGCATTCACGGACCGCTTCCGGAACCTGCGGGCGGACGGGGTCTGCAAACCCGACCAGTCCCAGGAAGGTAAAGGTGAAATCATGCTGTCCATGGGGCAGTTCGGGCCGGGTAAACGAAGATTTCGCCACGCCAAGCACGCGAAGCCCTTCGGCAGCCATGAGATCTACCGGGACCGCGAGATCCTTCTGTTGTTGAGGACTGAAGTGACAGAGGTCAGCAATCGCTTCCGGTGCTCCCTTCGTTGCAATAACGTATTCATTGCCGCTGGGTGATCGCCAGACATTGGACATGGCGAGGAGATCGGGTGAGAGCGGGTATTCCTGGACCAGTTCCCAGCTGGTATGCATATGCCCGGTTGTTTTAAAGTCCCCCTCGCCGAGCTGCACCAGGGCCTTTTCCATGGGATCGAAGGGGTCCTTTTTGCAGGCAAGAATGCTGTACTCAGCAATGCTGTGGCAGACTTCGGCAACACTGTTCGTCCCCGATGCATCGTGGTCGCACATCTCCCCCTGAGCATAAAATTTCCGTACGGACATGCGGTTCTGGGTCAGGGTACCGGTTTTATCAACGCAGAGCACGGTTGCCGAACCAAGGGTTTCAATTGCAGGCACCTGGCGGGTCAGCACATTTTTCCGGGAGATCCGCCATGCCCCGAGGGCAAGGAAGACGGTCAGGACCACGGGGAACTCTTCCGGCAGGATTGCCATCGCAAGGGTAATCCCCGCGAGAAGGCCCTCGATCCAGTTACCCCGGCTCAGGCCATACACGACAACAATGATACCGCACAGGAAGATGCCGGCAATGGCGATCGTCCTGACAATCCGGGCGATCTCGCCTTTCAGCCGGGTCTCTCCCCGCTCCACCGTTTGCAGGACGGTGCCGATCCTGCCCATCTCGGTCCGGGCACCGGTCGATCTGACCTCCACGATACCCTGTCCCTGCACGACCATTGTTCCGGCATAGACAAACGGCTGGTCATCGCCGCCCGGGCGTTCCTCCAAGACGCCATCGTTCCACGGGATTTTCCGGACCGGGACCGATTCACCGGTCAGGAGCGATTCATCAACGGAAACGTTATTCGAGGCGAGGAGGACGCCATCAGCCGGGACCCGGTCGCCTTCCACAAGGATGAGCATATCACCGGTTACCACAACGCGTCCCGCTATCCGTTTCTGTTCACCGTCACGGATCACCAGCGCACGGGGACTGGACAGGTTCCGCAGCGCTTCCAGGGCCCGTTCGGTCTTCTGCTCCTGGTACACTGTGATGCCGATGATGACAACGACAAAACTCATCAGCATGATGCCCTCGGTCACATCACCGAGGATAAAATAGATCAGGCCGCTTGCGACCAGCAGGATAAACATCGGCTCTTTGATGACTTCAGCGATAATGCCGAAGATGCCGTGGTTCTCTGGTTCGGGCAGTTCATTGTATCCTTCGGTCCTGATCTTTTCGGCAGCTTCGGTACTCGAAAGACCGGCGACCGATTCGATATCAAGGACTGGCACGAGAGTACTCCCGATGCAACTGGTCACTGCCTGTACTATTTGCAGCGTTCGAAAGGTTCCTGTGCGAGATTGTACCCTTTTGCAGAATCGTTTTCCCTACCGGGTAATTCATGCTTAAACCATGGTATTTCCCATCGTGATGAGATAAGGAATTCGATAGAAAGGACGTTCCCTGCGATACCGGAAGGAGAAACGCGAACGGAGCCGGAGAACGGCGGTTTTTAAAAAACCTGGCGGAAGATTGCAGTGCAATCAACCCCTGAGGGGTATTTCCGGTTCTGCATTCCTTCAGGCCGGTCTTCGGTGAAGGCACCTGCGATACCGAAGATACCCGGCAGGATGATCCCGACATGCCACTCCCGTTCCCGGATTTCCTCAAACCCCCTCATTCCCTGCTACCGGTTTATGGGCCAGCCGAGACCGCGGCGCAGAAGGGGCAGGGTGAACCTGATGGCTGATTATCCCCGGTAAAGGGAATCTTTTTCCAGCCCGGGTCCCTATAGTCCTCAGTGGTATGCCCGGGGCCTGGTGACGGAACCATGGAACAAAACGAGACTGGTGCAGACGACGAGTGGAGAATATTTTATCTTGGCCTTGCGGTTGCAGCGTCACTCATCGCATTTTTATTGTTTGGACATTACTTTTTCGGGTGGTTCTGACCCGGGGCCGGATCGCTGCATCCGTGAACCATAAACCCCCCGTTTTTTTCGTTTTCGGTCCCCCGCGGGGTCATGCGGGAATGGTCTGAGCGCCGCTCAGGAAAATAAACCATAAGAATAAGACATTTAACATGAGAATCAGGACCCACGCCAGTGACCATAATGCCATGTTCATACGGTTTGTGCGTGCAGTTCGGCTTACCACAGTACTCATACAACTACCGCTCAATCTTCCTTAGACAATTATATTTCTTTAATAAGTAATAAAACATCGCATTTCTAATATTCATTGAATTAAAAAATACTATATACTACATCAATAAAATGAAGGAAACATTTTTTAGAGGAGCCTTCGAATAGGTTTCATTATGAGCAAGATCATGACAAAAACAGAATGTTGTGGAAATTGCAGGTACTGGAAAACCGTCTCTGACTGGGACCAGGGGACCTGTCATAAAAACGGGTCCCTGGATACGGGTTACCTGCGCACCAGCTTCGATGCATTATGTGATGAATTCTGTATTCCTTTCCGAATACTCTCGCAATAAAAAATATCCTCACCAGGACCGGTCCCGTTGCTGGTCGATCCTACCGGCGTATATCCCGTACTCCCGCAATAAAAAGAGTTGCTCTGTAAAAAAACCTCTTTTCAGAATGTATCCCCTGCGCCGGCCCTGCTCCCCCGACGCGGAAGCGCAGCAGGATACCCTGCCACTACCTGAACCGGAAATTTCTCCCGTATGGCGTACAGGGAGCAAAACGCGGGGGAGCGTCATCGTGGTTCTTTTAAAAACATTTACCGGCTGGAACGGAACTGGAACTCCGGCGCTTTCCGGAACTGTTCAACGTAATTCCCGATGAGGTCGGTCTCCTGTTCCCACAGGATATGCGGGAGGACCGGTTGGCCGGCGATCCAGCAGGAGAATTCGGGCGGTCTTTCCCCCCACGCTTTCCGGCGGTGGTCGGGCAGGCGTTGTGCAACATCCGCAGACCGGCCGATGTACACGATCTCGTGCGAGCCGGGATCCGCGAGAAGGTAGAGGCCGGCTCCCGCCGGAACCCCCGGGACCGTTCCACCATCGAGCGGTTGCCACGCGGTCCAGGCAAGCCCCATCCAGGTGCTGTCGCCCGGTTTCCCGGTTGCTGCGAGGGGCGCACTGCCCGGTCTTCCCGCGGGGTTGTCCTGCCGGTCCCCCGCGAGTCTCCCGCCCCGGACCCCTTCTTTCCGGTTCGTGGACATCCGGTACCGCAGGTGGCACCGGCCGAAGTTGCAGAGGGGCGACTCGCCCCGTTCCTGCCGGTAGCGGTACAGGAGGAAGCTCTCCATCCCTTTCCGGCCGCCTGCCGACGCATCGAGCGGGGAGGCGGAGCATTCGTACCCGTACCCTTCGGCGTCCGTAAACGCCCAGAGTGCCGGCGCTTCGGTGTGCGGGTCGGTCCACGGCATCAGTTTTTTGTTCTCCAGGTCCATGCGGAGGTTGTGCAGGCGCTGGTGGAGGGTGCGGCCGGTCCCGCCGATATACATGAGGAAGTCCCTGCCCGTCGGCCGGATGCGGTAGAGGCCGGGCTCTTTTTGGATCTGCCGGAACTCTTCTTTTGTTGCACTGAACGGGACCCACGGGGACCAGGGAAGGGAGCACCAGTTGTCGAAGAAGAACGGGATGTCTTCGGGATCGAAGGGTTGGTCGGGATCGGGCGGCATGTGTTATACCATATCTGGCGGGGGGTGAAATAAGGGTGGCGGGGCCGGCGCTTTTTTCTTTCAGCCGCTCATCATCGGCACGAACCCCTGAGGTGGTATTCGCGCAGCCTATGGTTGCCCGTCGGCGGAACCGGGTGCCATGGGGGAGCGGGCCCGGCAGCCGGTGGCAGGGGCCATGCCGGGATGGTAGTCTTCCGTGTGGCAGGACCTGCCGTCCGTGGCAACAGGCCGGTATTCCCGGACTCCCGGTTGTCTGGTGAACCGTTTGTTGCCCGGACACTCTGGTGAGTACTGTCAGGGACCTGTAGTCTTCTCCGGCTCCGGGCCTCAACGGCCCTGACCTTCAGGACTGTCAAGGATTATCTGGACCAAGATACCAGGAGTATACGTATATGGTGCAGTTCTGCCCGAAATGCGGAACAAAAGATCCCGATGATCGGGCGGTCTTTTGCAATAAATGCGGGAACCGGTTACCGCTCCCGGTGCCGGAGAAACGGGAGAAGATATGTCCTGGCTGCAGGACGAAAATGTCCGATATCCAGGCTGTTTTCTGTGACCGGTGCGGGTCCCCGCTCCAGGCACCCCCGCCCGTACCCGTCCTGCCCGCTGCTGCACAGCCCCCGGCAGCCCCTCCCGGTATGAAAAAGGCACGGTGTCCTTCCTGCGGTGCCCCGTTCGTGGATGAAATTTCGGCATACTGCAATGTGTGCGGGGCACATCTCCAGGGACCCGCATGGGTGAGTGCTGCCCACAAGAAAACCGTGCCTTCCCCGGGAAAACCGGCACCCGCATCTCTCACCCCTGCCGGTGAACCAGCTGAGCCCCCCCCGGGAAAACCGGCACCCGTTCAGCCGGGTGCGGACCTGCCAGGTGATGGTAAAGGCGAACCGGTACCCGAAAAAAGCCGGGCCCCTCTCCTGAAATGGGGCCTTATAACCCTGGCGGCAGTCATCTCTCTCATGATCATAG
>CAZCZK010000036.1:0-4418 GCA_964503195.1 uncultured Methanoregula sp. | reverse complement strand
CTCCTGAAATGGGGCCTTATAACCCTGGCGGCAGTCATCTCTCTCATGATCATAGCCGCAGTCCTTTCCGGTATGATACCCGGGACCAGCCGGTCACCCGACACGACACCCGCGCCGGCACCTGCGAGTTCCGGGCCCGCCCTCACAACTCCGCACACGACACTGACTACGGCGCCGGCGCTGACGACACCTCCCGCGAAAACAACCGCGACCCCTGTTCCGGCAACCATAAAACCGGCGGATGCGTCTGCTGCAGTGCGAGTGAATGCAACAACGACCAGAGCGGCGAATGCGACCGCAAACGTGACCGCAGGTACAACCACCAACGGGACCGCGAATGCGACGGCTGCCGTGGCCACAACCCCGGCCCTTACGAACTCCTCCCGGCCGCTGGCTATCGGCCAGCGTGCCTATGACGGGAAGGGAAACCTTGCCGTGCATGACGTTACCTTCCGGGACAAGATGAGCGATCCCGTTCCGAGCTATGCCATCGGCAAGAAATACCTGATTATCAACATCAGCTACGAAAATGTGCAGCAGAATGAGACGGTCGATGCGGATCTCTCCCGGATGAGAGTAACCGATGGCGGGGGTTTCCCGTATGACCCGGCTTCGGATTCCCTCTTAGAGAACGCCTATACGGGAAGATCCATTCTTCCGCGGGAGACCCGGACGGGGAACCTGTTGTTTATCGTCCCCCCGCAGGCGACCGATCTGAAACTGGAATACCGGTTCGGGAACGGGAACCGGGTACAATTCCAGGTACCATAATTTTTTTACGGGATGTTTCCTGCCCGGCTCAGGTATCCCCCCGGTATCCTCCTGCCCTGCTACGCTGTGCCCGCGGTCCGGTGACGAGGTAGTTTTCCAACGGCCCTGGTGTCCTTCCTCCCTATGCCGGAAGGAGATCCGACCAGGCAACCCCGGTATCCCCGCTCCAGGTGACCTTGTAGGTGGTGTTGTCCAGTTTCACGAACCAGTCCGGGTCCTGCCCTTGGTATTTCAGGTCCGGGAATACGACAAAGGGCTTTGCTATGGGATTGCTGCCCCCCATAGCGGCACTACCGCCATAAAAGGTATTGTTATCCGGGTACCGGGCGATAACCTGGACTTCCCGGGATGCCCCGCTCCGTATCCGGACGTTCCCGTTACAGTGGTACGCACGCTCTGTTGTCGGGTCCAGGGTACATTGAATGCCTGCCAGGTATGCCATTTCTGCCCTTTGTGGTGCGGGTGTGGATACCGTAGTCATGACCGGTGATGGCGTCAGGGTCGTTGCCGTGGTCATGGTCGTATTATCAGCATATTCCTGTATGCATCCCGCGGTCACCAGGACGGAGAGCACGAGAAGAAGGGAGAAGATGTGCCTCATTGGTTTCTGGTTCAATCCGGTTGACAATATACTTTCGTACCGGAAGCGCGGGGATCATTTGAGAAATTTGCTCCCGGGCAAAGCTGTCGGTGCCCGTGGCGGATGAGGCAGCCGGAGAGAAATGCGGAGAAGGAAAGTAATTTTGTTTGGAAGAACTTCCCGTAATGAACATGATAAGAATCGGGCAGACGGTGTCTGCACCGTGATTACGCTTCCGCAAGGACGGTCCGGATACTGTTTGGGTGATTTGAGAACCGGTGTTTACAAACCGTTCACAAATTGTGTACGGTCTGAACACATTTTCCTGCCCGGCCGGGAAGTTTCCACCGTAGGAGGCAGTGGGGAAAAAAATCTGTTTTGACTATCATATAAAATGTCCCCTTCAGGATTTCGGCTGATTTTTTCACATGGTTTGATGAGGTATCGTGAACATACAAAGGGTTAGCGCCCGGACAGATATTTCATGAGCATGACCCGCTTTCCTGCATTCACCCACCTTGTATTCCGCGTGCATGCGTTGCGCCAGATGTTCCAGCGACGGATATCTGCTGAAGATATCCGGGTGCTGCTCGGTAGCGGGACCATCATTGAACAGTATCCGGACGATACCCCTTATCCCAGTTGTCTTGTGTCCGGGCAGGTCAGCGAACGTGCACTCCATTGCGTTGTGGCATACAATAATGTAGACCATGAGGTAATTGTTATCACAGCATATGAACCGGACCCGGAAATCTGGTCGGATTCATTTTCACGGAGAATACCATGAAGTGCGTTATCTGTAAACACGGGACAACTAAGAAGGGGACTACCACGGTTACCTTTGAACGGGAAGGCCTGACCTTCATTGTCAAGGAAGTTCCGGCACAGGTCTGCACCAATTGCGGGGAGGGGTATGTTGACGATGCAGTCGCCCGCGATATCCAGAACATCGCAGAACAGATGGCAAAGAGCGGGGCACAGGTAGATATCCGGAGATATGTGCCGGGCTCTGCGGTACCCTGCTGAGCAGCGATCTTTTTTTAAAACCCGGGATGCACCGCTGTTCAGCTCCCATGAATTATCCAGTCGGTGGAGTTGGACCCTTATGACGTATCAGACAGTTGCCCGGATCCAGAGCAAGGGGTACGATGTCCTGACAAATACCCTCGGACCGGTGCAGGCGGCTGGTACATAAAACCGCAAGGTTTTTTGCCGGAGATTTCCATAAGCGAAAAAATGCAGGAATCCGGTTTGAACACTTTTTCTCCCGGTTTTTGAGTCGTGGCCCTCATTCCGGGGCCGGCGGCTCCTGCCCGTACAACGCCTCGGGCAACCGCAGTTCGATATCAATCACGTTCCTCCCGAGGGCAAGGTCAAACGAATGCGTCCCCCGGGTCATCCCGGCACCCAGGTCCTTTGCCAGACGCTCCAGCTTGCCATGGGCAAAGTCCTGCGCCTTCCGGCCCCAGGGCCGGTAGAGCTCAAGGGCCCGCTTGCGCCGGGTGGCAGCATCATGCCGCTTCCCTCGCGGGAGAGCATACTTCTTTTTCACGGCCTTCTTCCGCGCCTCTTCCTCTTGTGTCTCGACAGCATCGCTGATGATGGCTATCTCCCTGCATCCTTTGAGCAGGCCCCTGAGGTTCACGATGGTCTCGTCGATAGTCTCATCATCGGACCCTGCAGCGGATAATGCAGCAGAGAGCCGGGAGATCTCCTCCGTGTATCCCCGGTCAAAGAACTCCCGGAGATGCGTATCCTGCCGTTCCAGGAACTCCCGCAGTTCGAACAATCCGTGGATGCTTGCCAGGTCACCGACCAATCCCCGTGAATCATACAGATAAAAACCCATTCAGATCACCTCAGGGTCTGCCATGTGGCACCAGTTGCCCCTGTTACATCCTGATCGTCAAGGGATAGATACCTTACTCTTTTTGGGTGTCCTCAGACGAAGTGCCCGGGAAGCGTACCCGGATCCGTACCGCTCCTTCCGGGTTCTTAATCATCACGGGTTGCCCCTCACGCTCCATAGACTTTCTCCATAGATGCGAGGATCTCATTTTTCCGGATAGAGTTGCGGCTCTCTTCAACCGCCTTCCGGGTGAGGAGATCGATTTTCCTGCCGAAGATAACTTCCAGTTCCTCCTCCATCTTCGCGAGCTGGATGAGCGTGTGGCGTGAGCCGGGCGGGAAATCCACAATAATATCGATGTCACTGTCGGGGCGGAAATGCCGCTCTTACCATAATCCCCTTTCGTATCTTCGTCCTGCTCCATGGAACTTCTGTTCTTTTACAGCACGCCCACATTCATATCAATCAAATATATGAACCGCTAATAATTCCCTGAACAGATCATGAAGGACACTTCCGAGATACTGGACCAGCTGCGGAGCATGAGACCGGAACTCAGGGAACGGTTTCATGTGAGGCGTATCGGTATCTTTGGATCTTATGCACGGGAGGCCCAGTCCGCCAGCAGCGATCTCGATCTCGTTGTCGAATTTGACCAGCCAATCGGTATGATGGCGTTCATCCACCTGAGAAACCTGGTCGCGGAACGGCTCCGGATACCTGTCGATCTCGTTACTCCGGATGGTCTCCATCCACTTATCCGTAACCAGGTCATGCACGAGGTCGTGTATGTCTGAAAAACGATCAGCATCACTTCTGCTGTATGACATCCTCGAGGCCATTGAAAAGATCGACACATTCTGCCGCGGGATATCCCTTGACGAGCTGATAACCGATGAACGGACAAAGGATGCGGTTCTCCGGAACCTCCAGGTCATCGGGGAAGCCTCAAAGAACCTGCCGGATTCACTCCTCAGAAGATATCCGGAAGTTGACTTTAGCGGTCTTGCCGGTGTCCGGGATATCATTACGCACCGGTATTTCCGGATTGACTGGAATCTGCTCTGGATCAGTATCCGGGAGGAGCTGCCGGTCCTGAAAGAGCAGATCCGTATTGTTATGAAAAAAGAACGGGAACGAGAGGGCGAATAGATCTGAAAAGCATACCGCAGAATGCGGGAAGAATCCTTCGGGTTATCATCAATCCTGCCGTTGAGC
>CAZCZK010000035.1:0-18191 GCA_964503195.1 uncultured Methanoregula sp. | reverse complement strand
GATCTCCGTATAGATGAATTTGTCACAGGCATCGACGAATGCCTTGGGTGTCTTCTCCTCCCCGAACCCGTACACCATCAGGCCGGACTCCCGGATCCGTGAGGCAAGACGGGTGAAATCGCTGTCGCTCGATACCAGGCAGAAGCCGTCCAGGTTTCCCGTATGGAGCAGGTCCATTGCATCGATAATGAGCGCACTGTCCGTGGCATTCTTTTTGGTCGTGTAGTTGAACTGCTGGATGGGGTTGATCGAATTGGATAACAGGACATCTTTCCATCCCTGGAGCTGGGGCGTGGTCCAGTTGCCGTAGATCCGCTTCACGGATGCCACACCATATTTGGCAACTTCGTCGAGCAGGTTTTTGATGATGCTTGCCTGGGCGTTATCAGCATCAATGAGAACCGCCAGTTTCTTCTGGCGTTCGATCGGGAGTGAATTATAGTCCATTGATTCCACATTCGTTTCAGAGCATTTAATGGTGAGTGTTGACCCGGGTCACACCACTCACCACCCACGATGCCCCCGGGGCTGGTTCTCCGGTATCCTTCCGGCCGGTCAACAGGTAATTTCCCCGTATTATTTTTGGGTAAACTATCACCGGAGCCCCGGACTTCCCGCGCTCCAGAGAATGCCCCCCTTGCGCCAGCTCTGCCTCCTTCGGGGGCTCAAATGCTCATGCGATTCCTCGGTAAAGCACAAGATCACGGTTTCGGTACGAGAGAATTATCGCAATCGGAGTGCCACAGCAGCGGGGGAATACCTGCTCACCCCCGGGATCCTCAGAGTTCCCCGCAGGGGGTCTCCTCCAGAAAAATCAGATCAACGCCGGATTGTGGTACTACTCCCTTATATGTTCCGGAGGCTTTTTTTTAGTACCAGGAAAGGGGACCACCATCGCATGATAACACAGGACATTGTCAGGAAGCTCTGGGATGAGGCGGGGAACGGAAATATTGCCATCTGGGAAACCGGGACCCTGACCGTGGTGCCGGCAGATTACACCGGTGAGACCGCGGGAAAAAAGCCGATTGTTGTTCTCAAGCCCATCAGGCTCGTCAACCGTTTCGAGCTGCTGGATTATGCTCTCCATGATGAAGAACTCCTCACAACCATCGAAACAACGATACGGGCTGCCGGTGGAGTGGTGACCCGGGGTCCACGCTCGTAACTCCCGACGGATCAGCCGAATTATCCGGACTATACCCTCCCTTTTACCGGACGCTATCCAGCTTCATTTCAAGGAACCCGAGTCCCTTCCTGACCTCATCGAGGGTCTTTCCTCCCGTGAGGATGATCTTCCCTGATGAAAAGATGAGAACAACGATCTTCGGGTCTTTGATCCGGTAGACGAGCCCCGGGAACTGTTCGGGTTCGTACTCGACATTTTCAACATTGAGCGTGACCGCCAGCCTGTTGAGGTTGATATACCTCTCGAGATCGTACGAGCAGACCATATTGGTGACTGCAACCCGGGGCTCTTTGAGTGGCCTGATACCGGCATCTTTTAATGACTGGATGACAATAGCAAGCCCGTCGGTGAGCGCCTTATCGTTCCGGGCGCCGGTGATCACAATCTTGCCTGACGAGAAGATCAGGCACGCAATCCGGGGATCCGCGATACGATAGACTGCACCGGGAAAGCGTTTCTTATTGAGTTCACAGTTACTGGTCTTCTCAGAAAATTCGGTAAGATCAATGGACTCTGCGATAACACCGGATGCAACAATGTTCTCGACTTTAAGGGATTCGTATTTTTTATCGACCATCCTCTTTCTATGACGTTCCCTGAACCATAATACTAATGGACAACCTTTATGAGATGTTTTACGCATTCCCGCGAAACACACCACAACCGGGTTTTCCGTCCATGACCTGGCCGGTGGCCTGGTGGGCGGTGTCAGCAGTGCACCGGCGGTAAACGGGGTGCGGTGATCCGGAACCTCAAGAACACCGGGAATGCTTATGGCGGTATCCGCGTTCACAGCGATCCGGTGATGCTGCTTATTGGTGGTCAGGTGTCCGGGAGGACTGTGCCTGATTCCTCCAGGCATTCAGTTTTCTCCGGAATTTCTCATAGGTTATGAACAACATCACCAAACCCAGGAGAACAATGATTATCCCCACGTTGAGAAGGCCCTGTCCTGCGTATAAAACAGCCGTCACGATACACCCGATAATGAACGTAATGAGGCCGACTGCCAGAATGATCCAGACTTCCCGCATGATGAAGAGGATGATCAAAAACCCTTCCCAGCTGGTCAGTTTGATCTCGGCAAACCCCGCCCTCGCCCTTTTACGGTATTCTTCCCAGACATCCTTGGGCATGAGGCTGACGGCGAGAGCGATCCCCGCCGGTATAATGATTAGATCATCGAGATATCCGAGATAGGGGATAAAGTCCGGAATCAGATCGATGGGGCTGAAAGCATAGACAACGGTCAGGACAATGATGGCTTTTGCATACCAGGGGATCCGTGGATCGCCCCGGGCGAGGTAGAGCGCATAGACATCGCTCATCAGGGCCTCTGTACTCTGTTTGATCGATTCGAGTGAGGGCATGGTACCCGGCCGGTTATGCTCCTGTATGCATTTTACTCTTATAATCCACGCAGGTCTGTTCCAGAGAAAAGGTCATGCGCTCCCGCTGGGGGCAGATGGTCCAGGGGATTGTTCTGTAAAAAAATTATGGTGATGAACAAGAGCCACCTTTTTACCATAATTTGAGCACTGCCAGAATAGGGGTCCTTTGCATTCCTCAATATATACAATGGGGGCTGATGCCCCAATACCCCGACCGGGGGGTGCCCCGGAAGCGGGGCGGGGCGTGAGCGAAAGCATCCGGGACCGTCCAGAAATTTTCATGCAGGGAATCATCAGAGAACCTAAAAAACCCTGCTCGTATTGGTGGCTTACCTGAGGAATCCTCCGGAACGAGGAAGGAAGAGAAAACGCGGAAATCATTCACCGATGAGAGCGGGAGGTTTATCTCTCCAGTCGATACCCGTGACAGGTATTCAGTCATGGTGCGCTTTTTTATGTCGCTGTGCCGCCCGGACTGCAGAAAATTGATCTCATCATTGAGGGAATACCGCCCGAATGGCAGCTCCCCTCACTTCCGGTCAGGACAGAGTTCCGCAACCATGGTCTTCAGCAGTTCCCGAATCTCCGGGTCATGCAACAGCAGGTCGCGGATTATTTCACGTTCCTGGTGTACCCGTTCTTCTTGTATCTCCGGGGTACTATCGAATATCCCTTTATCGATCAATCCCTGTATTGCACTCCGCGCCCGCGGGACAGAGATGTTACATGCACTGGCAAGCCGTTCTACAAATCCAATAAATAATTCAACCGGTATCTGGTTCGGTTCTACATCAAGACGGGAAAATTCGCGAAACACAATCTCCTCGTCAGGTTTTAACGGTACATCCATAGGTATCACTCTTCCTTATCCCTTAAAAAAACCGTCCCATTCGCGTTCCGAAACACATCCCTCATACATATTACCATCAGACCCAGGAGCAGCCCCCCGTACAGGTACTACCGAGACATCGCAATGCGCGACTGGGCCCCCACCAGGAGCAGGGCTGGCAGAAGGGCGGCGATCATCACTGGAAAATGTATTTCTCCAGAGCATAATTCTATAACCAGATCTCTTTAAACGAGATATGAGCGTTTCCAGCGGCTGGATCATCCGTTTACCATCGAAACCAGGACCGGGTATGTCAGAAAAAATCCCTTTCACCTGGTGGACAGGACCATGGATCCGGAGGTTGCCGGGAGGCGAAATCCTTTTTGCCCGTACCGGCAACTACCCGTGATGGCAGGTAACCCAGGACCCGAAGGAAGGGCGATTCGCGACCTGACGCGGGTCCACCTCACCCGGCTCGACAAGGTGCTGTACCCGGCAGCGGGTATCACCAAGCAGGACGTGCTCACGTATTATATCCGGGTGGCCCCGCTCCTCCTCCCTTTCCTGCATGACCGTCCGCTGACCATGCACCGCTTCCCGGACGGGATTTTGGGAGAAAGCTTCTTTGAGAAGGACGCACCGGCAGGCACGCCGGAGTACGTGGACATTTTTACCCACTGGTCGGAGACCGCCGGGCGGGACGTTCATTTTGTCCTGTGCAATAACCTCGACACGCTCATCTGGATCGCGAACCTTGCATCCCTGGAGATCCATACCACCCTCTCGACTGCCCCCTCCTATCTGGCACCCGATCTCCTGCTCTTCGATATCGACCCCGAGCCACCGCTCACGTTCGATGACGTGATTGACGTTGCCCATCGGGTACGCGAACACCTGGAAGAGGACGGGGTCCGGCCGTTCGTCAAGACCTCCGGGAAGAAAGGGGTCCATATCGTTGTGCCGCTGGAGACGGGGTCTCCATTCTCCGCAATCCGGGACTTTGCCCACGGGGTTGGGAGGGTGATTGCTCAAAACACCCCCCTGGTAGTGTCGGAGTTCCCCCGGTCACGGGATCCCGGCACGATTTTTATCGATTACCTCCAGAACGCCCACGGCAAGACGATGGCAGCCCCGTACAGCCTCCGGGCAACGCCGGGCGCCACCGTCTCCGCACCGGTCCGGTGGGAGGAACTCCGGCCAGGGCTCCGTCCCGAAGATTTTAATATAAAAACCGTAATCTCAAGAGCTGAGGATCCCTGGAGGGATATCTTTGAAGACCGGCAAAAAATCCGCTGAAACGCCACCCGCCGAGAAAAAGAGGACCGCTGCAGGGGCTAAGGCCCTACAACCCGAAAAAGCGGTGGTA
The DNA here is from genome assembly GCA_964503195.1 of uncultured Methanoregula sp. Taxonomy (GTDB): domain Archaea; phylum Halobacteriota; class Methanomicrobia; order Methanomicrobiales; family Methanospirillaceae; genus Methanoregula. The sequence goes on along the minus strand of CAZCZK010000035.1, from coordinate 13,416 downwards.
AAGGAAGCACATCTCCCCCCCGGCGAGGAGGAACTCCCCGCAAAGCCCGGCCGGCCGTTCTGGAGCGGGAGCATCACGATAGGCCTCGTGAACGTGCCGGTCCGGCTCCACACCATGGTGCGGGACCGCTCGTTCTCGTTCAGGCTGCTCCACCGTGAGGACGGCCAGCCCCTGAAATACGACCGGGTCTGTTCAAGGGACGGAAAGGTGGTCCCGTGGGTGGATACCGTGAAGGGGTACGAGATACGGAAAGGGGAGTTCCTCGTCTTTGAACCGGACGAACTGAAGACCGTCATGCCGGAGTCGGACCGGAAGATACGGATCAACCGGTTCGTGTACTACCTCTCCTTAGACCCGGTCTATTTCGAGTCCTCCTACATCCTCGTACCCGACCGGAGCGAGGAGGCATACGGCCTGCTCGTTTTCGCCCTGCAGGAACTCGGGCGGGCCGCTGCCGGGACGATCACGCTCCGGACCAAGGAGTACCCGGTGGTGGTGCACGTGTACGATGGCGCTCTTGTCCTGACAACACTCCGGCATGCCGACGAGGTCACGATGCCGCATGCGTTTGCCATCCTGCCCCGGCTCCCGGTCCCGAAGGAAGCCGAGCTGGCGCTTGCAAAGCGGATCATCACGGACCTGTCCGGTGACTTCTCCATCCATGATTACCCCGACCGCTATCGTGAAGCGGTCCTTGCCCTGGTGGATAAGAAACTGGCGGGCGAGAAGATCGTGTACGCGGAACCGCATCCCGAGGAAGCAAAAGAGCTGATGCAGGCACTGCAGGAGACCATTGCAACGCTCGGCCGGAAATGAATGCGCCCCTTCCCCGCTACCGGCCGATGCTTGCGGGTACCGCAACCGCACCGTTCAGCGATGACTCCTGGCTCTTCGAGATCAAGTGGGATGGCGTGCGGGCGATCGCGACCGTGGGGACAACCGTCTCCCTGAAGAGCCGGAACGACACGGAACTGGCCGGGCAGTTCCCGGAACTTGCCGAGCTCACAATGCTGGCTCCGGCAACGGTACTGGACGGGGAGATCGTCGTGATGAGAGAAGGAAAACCCGACATGCAGGCCCTCCTGCCGCGGCTTCATGAGACCCGCCCTGCTCACGGGTCAGCACCGGTCACCTACATTGTCTTCGACATCCTCCGGCGCGGGGATGAGGACCTGACATCACTCCCGCTCACCGAACGCCGCAAAATCCTGCAGTCCGCGGTGCGGGAAGGCCCGCATGTCGTCATCTCAGCGCCGGTCGAGGGCCGGGGCGAGGATTATTACCAGGCCGCAGTTGCCCGGGGACTTGAAGGGGTGATGGCGAAGAAAAAAGACAGCCTGTATGAACCCGGGATACGGAGCGGCGCGTGGCTGAAGATCCGGGCGATGAAGAGCTGCGACTGCGTGATTGCGGGATACACGGCAGGAAGGGGCGGACGCAGCCGGGTGTTCGGGGCCCTCCTGCTGGGGTTGTACAAGGGGGGAACGCTGGTCCCCGCCGGCAAAGTCGGGACCGGGTTTTCCGACCGGCTGCTCGCAGAGCTTATGGGGAAGTTTGCGCCGCTGGTCACTGCCGTCCCCCAGTTCCCCGGCACCAGTGGCCGGGTGATCTGGCTGGAACCTGCCCTTGTTTGCGAGATTGGGTACATGGAGGTGACCCGGGACAAGAAGCTCCGGATCCCCCGCTTCATCCGGCTCCGAACCGACAAGCCCGCAACAGCCTGCACGGTTGATCAGGTTTGGGGTTCGAAACCGGATCGGAAAGCAGCCACGGCGGCGGCGACGACGTCACCCCCGCCGGCAGTAAAACCATCACTGAGGAGCTATCATGAGAAACGGAATTTTTCACACACCCATGAACCGGAGGGAGCGCCGTCTATGAGCGGGAACAGGTTTGTAGTCCAGGAGCACCACGCTCACAAGCTGCACTATGACCTGCGGCTGGAGCGGGACGGTGTGCTGAAGAGCTGGGCGGTTCCCAAGGGTATCCCTGAGGCGCCGGGCGAGAAGCACCTGGCCGTTGCCGTGGAGGACCACCCGCTCGAGTATGTATCCTTTGAAGGCGAGATACCGAAAGGCGAGTACGGGGCAGGCACGGTCTCCATCTGGGACAGCGGGATTTACGAGACAAAACACTGGGATGACGCGAAGATCGAGGTGATGCTCCATGGCCGGCGCCTGGACGGGGCGTATGTGCTCGTACAATTCAGGCGTGCGGGAAAGAACGACTGGCTGCTCTTCCGGACCTCATAAGATTTTTTGACGGGATTTCCGTTGACAGAAAAAGGGTGGCACCGAATGGCAGGTCGCGGCTTTCCCGCGTGACCCGGGGATGACGGCGCAGAGCGGTCCCCTGCCAGGAAAAAAGGTTTACCCCAGGCCGGCCACCGGGGCCGGCACTGCGGTCGTTGTCACCGACGCGATCATGAAAAACGCCGCGAGCATGAGCAGGAGCATGAGCGGGATCATCACGGCAAGGGCAACGGCAAGGACTGCTTTTAAGGAGCTGAGCTCCTGCAGCTCCTGGATCCCGAAGATGCCGAGCACGAGCGACCAGAGGGTGAAGACAAACCCGATGAACGGTATCCATCCGAAGAGCAGGTATGGCGTGCTCCCGTACAGGACTGCCTTGAGGGTCTGCCAGACCCCCCGTCTCCCTCCGAAGAGATACACCCAGAGGTGGAGCCATGCCCCAAAAACCAGCATCCCGATAAAACCGCCGGCAAGGAAACCGAAGAATACAACGATGGCACCCGAGATTCCCCCGGTCACCAGACCCGGCACCGGGGTGGTCCCGGCCAGGGTCGCAGAGAGCAGGGCGGAGATGACTGCATGGAGCAGGAGCAGCAGGGCAAAATACGGTAGAACGGCTCCCGGTTCGTCGTCCTTCGATTGTCGGAACGCACCGACAGGATCCAGGAGGAATCCTTTCACTTTTTCCATAAGGGTGGTCATCATGCAGATCTATGGTTGGCGGATGTGACCTATAAATCTGGAGGCCATTCATCCCCTTTCAGATCTCCCTCGATTTTCGGAGTGCGTGACTACGGGTACGCACCAGGTTCGTTTACCCGGTATCTACCCCCGGACGGGACTAACTCCCTAAAAAAACACCCGGAAGGATACGAAAAATCCGCCGGAAAATGACCTTTTTTCGTTGTAAAAAGAACACCCGCAGTATGGATCCTGAAAGAAGCTATGGAAGGGCGCGCTCTCTTTGGATCGGGTGGCATCAGGTGAAATGGAAGGAAGGCATGTGCTCCTGAACGGAAGGGATCAGTCACGCCAGATTTACGGCAGAGTGTTTGAGAATACCGGTCATTCCTTTGCCAGTGCTTGCGTCAGGTCAGGTATTGCCGGGGCAGAAACCGTAGAAGAATGAGCAACCGGCAACGGTTTGACGAAAAAAAAAACAGATCCCTGATCTCCGTCAGGATTCCCTGGTAAAGGTAAGGAGGGTTGTACCATGCGCATCCACCAGGCTCAGCCGGTCACCGTTGATGGTGAAGGCTGTCACCGTGCTGAGGGATGCAAGATAGGCAGCCTCCTGCTGCATAACGCCCGGGCTGTTGCAGTACATCTTGGTTGAACCTGCCGTACCGATCGACATCGAGGTTCCCGTCACGTTATACGTGGCGAAGTAGCGGTTGCACCCGGCTGAGCCGCTCATACGCCCGTCCTCAGAGAAGACGGCAGTGATAGTTGTTCCGCTCATAACCGATGAGACTGCACTTGCCGTGTGGAAGGATCCCAGCGTCCAGTTTGTCCCGACAAGGGGTTCCGGTACTGGCGGCACCGTCCGGGTAAATGAGAGGATCGTCATGCCCTTTGCGTCGGCCAGGCTCAGCCGGTCGCCATCGACAGCAACCGTAGCTGCATGGCCAAGGAGTGCAAGGTATGCAGTCTCCTGCGCCATCACGCCTTCTGCAGGGCAATACATCATCGTAGAGCCTGCCTGTCCTATCGTGATATTCGTGCCCTCCCGTTCGAAGCCGGCAAAGTACTGGTTGCATCCGGCCGAACCGGAGATACGCCCTTCATCACCAAAATCCAGGGTGACTGCGGTACTGTGCAGGACCTGCCGGACCGTGCCATCGGAGAGATAATCCGTCAGGGTCCAGCGGGTTCCCTGCAGCACAGGTTCAGAGGGAAGAGGTGATTTCCCGGTGCATCCTGCAGCAACAAGAAGGGGGAGAAGAATCATCAGGCCCGCAAGAACGGGAAGAAGGGGGATTTTTTTGTTCTTTTTTGCAGGTATCATGCAGAAAGATGGGATGCAGCGGGTAATAAAAAAACCTTTGACTACAAAATAATTCGCAACTATTGGTACAGAATCGGAATTCGGGCCGGTATCAGGGTATGAAGGTTGCAGCACGCATCCGGCGAACCCGGGAAATGAGGAAGCCCGCGGGTAACCCTGTCGTGCAATCCCCGAAATGCCACGTTCGGCCCGGGTTGTCGATGATCCAGAGCAGCACATTGAGCAGCGCCTCATACCAGAACAGGATATGAAAAATGCCCTTCCCGTTCATGCCGTTTTTTCCTCAGTCAGGATCTGGTAGGAATGAAAAGATATACCCGGCTGGTTCCCTGCTGGCGGGAGGTTGTATACCAGAGATCGACAAACCTGAAGGTTTTTACCATTCCCGGGATCGAAAGAGCTGTCCAGGTTCTTATCCGGCCTTGTGGCTGACGACTATCGATTATCATTTGACACGTCGGATTCCATGGAACGCCGGGTATTCTCTTTATCTCCACATCTGATGGCCGTCGTATAGAGAAAATCACGTGCCCTCCAAAGCAGGCTACGGCACGTTGGGCCCGCTACTCTACCCGGCCTCCGGTCAGGATTTAACTGATAAGAACTATAGGGGATCAGTGTGCCCCTTACGGCAGTTGTTGATGGCAAAACAGTAACGGGCCCGGACCTGTCCGAAGAGGAATGGACTACCCTGAAAGTGCGGCATAAGAAAGGACTTTCGGTGGCAATGGGTTGTTGCGGAGCGCCGGGACATTTACGGATATCGAAAAACGGTACCCGGCATTTCTATCACGCACATGCTTCCGGATGTGCCTATGAACAGGAGTCCCGGGAGCACCTGGAGATCAAAGAGCAGATATACCGGATCTGCAAATCCGAAAACTGGGAGACCTCTGTCGAATTCCCGGCACCGGACCGGACCTGGATCTCGGATGTCTACGCAACCCGGGATGGCAGGAAGATTGTTTTTGAAATCCAGATAAGTACGATTTCCCCCACTGAGCTGGAAGACCGGGACAGGAAATACCGGAATGCAGGGATTGAATCGTACTGGTTACTGGAACATTTCCTCCCGCGATCCCGGGATTATACGTCCTGGTATCGTGCTCATCTGCCCGAAGAAGACGAGATGCGTGGGGAAACAATCCCCTATGTCGATAATTCACTCTTTGCTACCGGTCCTGAAAACCAGATGTTCATTGCCCGGGGCATCCGAAGTGTCGGGCTGCGTGGAAAAAAACAGACGCTGTACACCACCAATAACCCAAAAATTTCCCTTGCGGTCTGGGTGAGGGAGGTCCTGAACGGGCATTACCGGAACTATCTCGAAAATACTGCCGCTGCCTGTCAGCAGAAGCGCCAGTTACAATATCTGGCAGCCCCGCACCTCATCCGGTTCAGGGAATTTTACCAGACTATTGTCCGCGACAAAACTTACCGGAAAAAGGTTGATTCCTTGTACCGGATCTTCAAAACCCATGAAAAATTAGGGAAGGAGAAACCATTGCAGAAAAAGTTTGATGCATTGTATTCGGAAATAGACTGGCTGGAAAAAGAATATCATACCTGTATTTCTGAAAGTTCCGGGTTGTTCACGTGGAAAAAAATGTCGGGGAATGATATCCCACGACCCTTTTTCCCGCTCGAATCGGCATTAAAAATCCGGAAATTAACGGCATGCGTCAGGATGTTCGATCAATGGGAAGGGTCTTTTAAGCGTGCCCTGATCAGTTTGGAGAGGGAACTCTCCTCCTCATAAAACGACAGGAGAAGCGCTCCCGCCTCTCTCCTGCTCCCGCGACGGGTATCCGGAAATGGTTCCCCGCACGAATCCTCGATGGTCCGTGAGAGGGTAAAGCTGCAAAAACCTTCTCCCTGCTACCGGAACGTTGAAACGTTATTGGTGAAAATAGAAGAAGGATAACGTTTCACTATGTCCCCGGCACCGCAGGTTTCCGCACCGCTCTCGATCCTTTGTATCGATGACGATACCGCTGTTCTGGATATGTTTACTACCTCTTTTACCCGCGATCCGGGTCTCGCGGTCCTGACCTGTTCATCACCACTGGTTGCGCTTGATTGGCTGAAATCACAGCACGTTGATGCGATTTTTTGTGATTTTGCGATGCCGGAGATGGATGGCATCGAATTCCTCAAACGGATCCGTGCACGGGGAAACAATGCATTTTTTATCATCTGTACCGGAAGGCACTTTGCCCGGGTCGCAGTCGATACCCTCAACTATGGCGGGAATTACTACCTGCAGAAAGGCCTCACGCTCATGGATGACATGCAAAAAGTGATTGATCTGGTCCGGAAGAACCAGGACAACCGGGCTTTTTCATCCCCGGCCTCCTCCGCTGACGCTCCTTCCCCTTCACTGATCGAAACCCAGTTCGTTCCTGTCTGCGGGTTTGACCAGAACGGCCGGATCCGGTACGCCAACCATATCTATGACCAGGAGATCGGTACTGCTGCGGAGGAGAGCGCAGGGTTCTTTTCCGGCATCCCGGAGGACGAGCGTGGCGAGGTCATCTCCCACCTCACCTCACTGACGGCACAGAATCCCGCAGCTCACCTCCTGCACCATGTCAGGGCAAAGGACGGGACCCTGAAACTGGTCCTCGGGAACTACCGTGCAATCAGGGACAATTCCGGCACGGTCACGGGATTCTCGGCAATTTTAACACCTATGGCCGGTATCATTTCCGTCTCCTCCATTTCCCTGCATTCGCTGGAAGAACCCCGAATCAGGGCGGAACCCGTGGTACAGACCGTCTCCCTGCCCCCGCCCCAGCACCCCGCACCGGCAAAGAAGAGGAAGCGGATGCAGGATTACGTCAATGAGCTGACGGAATCGGTAGAACATGTCCAGTACCCGGTCTTCGCGATCGATACCGCGGGGAAGGTCATTGCCTGGAACCGTGCAGTTGCGGAGCTGACCGGGGTGAAGGCAGCCGAAATGATCGGAAGCGACCGGTATTCCCACGCGAGTGTTCTCGTGGGGGAGAGACGGCCCATGCTGATCGATTACATCGCGAAGATCCCGCACGACCTGAATCTGAAAAAATCCCTGGGCATCACCCATGACGGGGATGTCTTCAAGAGCGATCCCGAGAGAGTCCGGTTGCGGGGAAAGACGGTGCATCTCTGGAGCAAGGGGGCAGGCATCTATGATGCAGAAGGATCGCTGATTGCCGCGGTTCAGTCGATCCTGGTCAGAACCGAACAGCCGGCGAAGAAGGGCAGGGACCAGCCCGAGAGGGAGTACTATTTCGGGGGGATCTCCTCTATCATCCTGAAGGTCACCGACAGCGGGATGGGAGGAGCGATTGCCGGTGCGATTGGCTCGGCGGTCGGGGGGTACGGGGTCTACGTGACCGACCGGCGGTTGTTTGTGATCCACAACCCGGAGCTGGATGCGCGGCGGAACGACAGCATCACCTTCGGCACCTTCATTCTTGGCGAGTTATTCGGGACCAATGTCGATACCCGGCCGCGGGAGATCGACGAACTCGAGCGTCTCAAGGTGTTCGAGGTCTGGAAAAAGGACATCACCCGCATGGCACTGAAACGGCCGAAACTCCTTGCCGGATCCCTCACCATAAGAACGGCAGCCGGGGGGAAGTTCCGGGTCTATATCGACCATACCAGGGCATTCAGCCACCTTGAGCAGCTGCTGAAGGTGTCGTACCCGGATATTCTCACGGTCGAATGATGCGCTTTTATGAGGGAAAGAGCATGCAGGGGCATCCTCCGGGAGCGGGTGATACAGGATGGATGTGCCCCCTCCCGCACCTGTGGCTGCCCCGGCCGGGAACCGGCCCATATGCCGCAGAGGGTCTGGCTGACAGCCGGTGACGGGGGGAGGGGACTGCCGGGAGATTCTCCATTGGTGACCCCCATGGGATCCCGGCGGGTGAGACACAGTTTTGGGATCATCATTTCCCGTTGCAGAGTCCCCATCGGATCCTCCCTTGCCCACCCCACATGAAACGGGTTCTTAAAAAAAACCGCCACTATTTCACGGTGTTCTTCATGTTCACCTACGAGAATGACTGCACGATGCAGGAGCGTCCGGAAGGGCGGTCACCTGCCGGATCGGACTGGCGCAGGTCAAATCAGCAGGTCACATGAAAAGAAGGCCCCCAATCCGGATCGGGCTTACGCCGGCATTAGTGATTTCACGTCAACAGGGACCATGTGAAGGAGCACCCCGGTGCCAGTTCTCCGGGCCGGGGCAGGTCGTGGCGGGACAAAACCCCTGCGATTCGCCACGGGCACAAGATCGAGTCTGCCAGACCCGACCACAAACCACTTGAGCCTTTGCATGCTACCTTTTTTGAAAAATTCGTTCTGGTTTTTTTACTATGGACACATCCGAGACCGGATGCGGGGAGCCGCATTCCTGTACCCTGAGACAGCTTGGCTGGACAGAAGAACATACCATAACCTTCTCAAAATATGCCGGGCCCTATGTGCCCGGCCGCGTGGCCTGCCGGCACAAGACCGTGTGGGATGTCCTGATCGATGGCACATCCGTTACGGCGGGGATAACGGGGGCGCTGAAAAAACGCGGCCGCTTTCCCGCGGTAGGCGATTTTGTCGTACTGCTCCACCAGCCGGAGACCGGCTCCGATACGATTGTTGATATCCTGCCACGGAAATCCGTATTCACGCGGGGAACCTGTGGGAGAGAGGGCACAGACCAGGTCATTGCGGCCAACATTGATATGGTGTTTATTGTCACGGCCGCCGGGCATGACCTGAACACCCGGAGGATCGAACGGTACCTGGCGATCGCCCACGCGTCGGGCGCAAAACCCGTGATCGTCATCAACAAATCCGATCTTGCAAACGACCCTGCAATCCTTACCCGGGAACTTATCCCGGTCGCACCCGGTATTCCGGTGATTCCCGTCAGTGCTGTCAAGGGCGACGGGATCGAACGGCTCTTTTCCTTCCTCTCATGCGGCACAACGATCGTGCTCATCGGTTCCTCCGGTGTCGGCAAGTCTACGCTGATCAACCGGCTGCTGGACCGGCCGCTCCAGGAGACCTCGCATACCCGGGACTATGACGGGAAAGGCCGGCATACCACGACCGTCCGGCAGCTCTTCATCCTCCCGGGGGGGGCACTCATGATCGACAACCCCGGGTTACGGGAGGTTGGCATCGGGACGGCATCAGCCGGCATTGCCGAAACATTCCCCGATATTCTCGAACATGCAGCTGGATGCCGGTTCTCGGACTGCCGGCACGAGCAGGAGCCGGGCTGTGCGGTGCAGGCTGCCGTGAAGGGCGGGACGCTCTCTTCATTCCGGCTGGAGAATTATCACCGGCTCATGCGGGAACTTGCGTTCGAGCAGGAGAAGGCCGATATCGGGCTTGTACGGTCGGAACGAAAGCGGTGGAAAGGGATCACGAAACTCGCAAAGGAGATCAAAAAGGCACGGGAGTGAAGAGACGACCGTGCGGACAAGCCGGTTTCACGGAACAGTTCCCGGTGCGGAATTTGGAAGAGCCGGAGATTTGAAATTTGGATTAGGACCGTCATCGCGATCCTTGCCCGGGGACCTGCATCCCCCCAAGGCCCTTTCCCTGTCGCAGACTGCGCTCTCGTGCCAGAGGGACACCTTTACTGCCGGATGTAGCCGGACGGCGCAACACCCGTGAATAGTACTCCGGAGGCACTCCATCTCTGTCGGAGAACCCGTGACATGAACCCCGACGGGCACTCCCAAATCCGGGGGATTGGGGAAAAACAGTACAATACGGAGATTTTAAAGCCCGTTACGGGCACCGGTCGATTTTTTTATGTCAGTGATCAAAGGCCGGGCTAAGAGACGCTGTTGGACGGGCGATCGTTTTTAAAACGTGCTGGAGCAGGTTACACTGAAAAGAAGGCCTGTTTTTGGGTCCGGGCTTACACCGGCCCACTGCTCTCTCATGTTGGCAGGAATAGCGGTATAAGGGCACCCCATCCGCCGGAGATCACCGGACGGTGCAATGCAAGGAAGCAGTACGGAAAGGAATTTTTCGTGCTTTCTCATCATCAGAACGGTTGCCGGGACCAGAAAATGGTGACAGGCTCTCCAAAAAGCGCGGCCGTGTCGGCTGCTTTCAGGTTAAATGTACTGCCTCACGCGGCTGCAGGAGAATGGGGTATATCTGGGAGAAAAGAGAAAATGCCTGTTATGACAAAGGGAGAGAAAACCGAGGGGAACAACGGCCCGGAAAAATCCTGGAGATGCACCGTCTGTGGTTTTGTCTTTGCGGGTGAAAAGCCGCCAAAGGGCTGCCCCGTATGCCACAGCCCGTCCCATGAATTTATCCAGGAAACGGACCGGGTACAACTCACCCATGATGGCAGGCCGTTTGATGTCCTGCTGATCAACGGCAGCACGCACCGCGCCGGGAATACCGGTTACATGGCCGATATTGCTGAAGAGTATCTCCAAAAACGGGGTGTGAGTTACCGCCGGTATAACCTGAGCGAGTACCGCATCGATCCCTGCTGGTGTTGTTATGCCGTGCGGGCAGAGTCCTGCAGCTACCCGTGCCGGAACAAAAATGACGATATGCCCGCATTCCACGAGATGCTTGTCGCATCGAAAGCAGTCATTGTTGCCTCGCCGATCAACTGGAACGGCATGTCGGCACGCCTCAAGATCTTCCTTGACCGGACGACCTGTCTTGAAAATCTCTACCATCTCAACAAACCCGGCCTGACCGAGGGGAAGGTGGCGGGTATCCTTGTCTGCGGCCATGAGGACGGGGCGATTAAGACCTCCATGGATGTCTGGCTGAATTTCCAGCAGATGGGATATATGCTTGCGCCCTTCGGCATTGCATTCAGGACGCACGGCTCGCAGTTCAACAGCAGCACGGACCGGGAGTTCTTCCGGAACGATGACCTGATCGTCCGCCAGACGAAGGGCATCGTAAACAATGTTATCGAGTTCCTGCGGCTTGGTAACGAATCACAGCTGAAAGGGAAACTCGTGCCGGTCACAGAATAACCCCCTACCCCCGTCTCCGATCACACAGGTATATCTGGGTGGTGTTCCCAGATTCAATACTCATCTGGGGAGCGTCGTGCATCCATGGTCTCGTGGGAACTGGTCTTTGCAATTATCCCGGGCATCATCCTCTTCCTCTACGGGATCGAGCAGTTCTCCCGCGAAGTCCAGCTCGCCGCGGGGGAATACCTCCGGAACATCATCCAGCGGCTGACGCAGACCCCCGTGCGCGGGGCGGTGGCTGGCGCACTCGTAACAGCGGTTGTGCAGTCCAGCACGGCGACCACGGTCATCACGGTCGGGCTCGTCAACGCCGGGACTCTCTCCTTTGCGGCATCACTGGGGATCATCTTTGGTGCAAACCTCGGCACCACGCTCACGTCGCAGCTCGTTGCCCTGAACCTGACCGCCTTTGCCCCGATCTTCATCCTGATCGGGTTCGTCATCGGGATCATTCCCGGCAGGTACCGGATCTTCGGCCGGCCGATCTTCTACTTCGGTCTTGTCTTCTTCTCCCTGTCGCTCATCTCCAGCGTGATGGTGCCGTACCGTACCGATCCCCAGCTGATCGCACTTGTTGCCAAGATGGATACGGTCTTTTTACAGATCGCGTTCGGTTTTCTTATCACCAATATCTTTCAGTCCAGCTCGGTGACGACCGGTCTTGTCGTTGTGATGTCCCAGAACGGGCTCATCATCCCGGAAGTAGCATTCCCCATCCTGCTGGGCGCAAATCTCGGAACCCCGACAACCGCCCTCCTGGTCTCCGCACGGATGAACACCTCGGCAAAGCGGGCAGCCGTTGCACATTTCCTCTTCAACTTCCTCGGGGTCCTGATGTTCCTGCCAGTCCTCGGGCTGTTCACGAATCTCATCATATCGCTCGGCGGGGATGCCGGCCAGCAGGCGGCAAACGCCCACCTCATCTTCAACATGACCTGCTGCATTGTGTTCCTTATCCTGATCGGGCCGTTCTCCCGGCTCGTGATGCGGGTTGTGCCGGGCAGGGAAGATGATATTGTCTTCATGCCAAAACACCTCCTGCACCCCCTGCCAGTATCCACGCCAACGACCATTACCCTGATCGAGCAGGAGATCCAGAACATCCTGACCATCCCGGGCCGGCTCCTTGAGGAACTGGAGGGGATGGTTGACAACCCGAAGAAGTATTCCCCGCAGGTGGGCCAGCTCCGCGATTACGCGAAGTATATTGACGCCCGGATCAGCGAGTCCGCACTCGAACTCTCAGGCAGGACCCTCACATCGCATGAGAGTGTCCGCATTGCCGGTCTTGTCCGCATCTCCAAGCTCGGGCAGGTGCTTGCCGAGCAGACAGGAGAACTTGTTGAGATCATCCATGGGGTTCAGGACAAAGGGATCCTCTTCTCGGAGGAGTCAAAAGCCGCTGTGCAACTCACCCTCATTCCCTGCACAATGAATTTGAAGACCCTTACAGACAACTTCCCCGGAATCAGCGATCCGATCAACGAGGCAATGCGCGAGCAGGACGATATCCTGCGGGATACCATCACCCGCCAGTACCAGGAGTACCTTGACCGGTTCGCGTCCCATAAGACACCCTCCGGGAGCGAGTTCTCCCGGGTCCTCTTCCAGATCGAGGGCATGGCAGCAACGATCCGGGAGATCCGGAAGTCTACCCGGCTGCTGGGGAGCGGGCAAAGAGGCGGGGACGAGGGGCCGCCGGACCGGACCTCATGACAGTCATTGAATACCTTCTTGCCGGTGTTGCTGCCCTTATCCTGGTCAGTATTCCTGCCAGCAGGGTATCGGGGAGGCAGCGCGACAAGCCCGGGGCGTCATCCTGCCAGCAGGCAACTCCGGATAACAGCGAGGTGATGTGAAGCGAGCCGGAGCATCAACGGGGACGAGTGAACATGACAGGAGCGTCACCGGCAGGTCACTGGTGAACATCGAACGCACATGAAATTTCAGCCCAGGCCTTTTCCATTAAGCCCCGGTAAAACGGCAGGTCGAATGAATCAGCTGCCCATGCCGGTTTAACCTGGTATCTTCGTGCATCGGTTACCACATAGTTTATTTTCATGCCGGGAGCGATCCCGACGCCGTGTTTCTGGTACTCCTGGACTGCCGCTCCTTCAAGACAGCGATGTGC
>CAZCZK010000034.1:0-18269 GCA_964503195.1 uncultured Methanoregula sp. | reverse complement strand
TGAAGAGGAACAGAAAAGACACGCCATTCTTTCTGCACGACAACATGGCTCGAAGTCTGCCGTTTCGCCTCGAACCCGTTCTTCGCAAGGTACTTGACCAGGTCTTCCCCGGAAATAACCGGAAGTTTATGCGACATCCGCCACTTCGACCTTGGAGATTTCGCGGTGGTGTGCAGGAGATCTCTTGTGAAGTTCTTCCCGCTGGACTTCGAGGACGAGTCCTATCGCTTCCTTGATATTGGCGAGCGCTTCTTCCCGGGTATCACCCTGGCTGATTGCCCCGGGGATCTCCACGCACTGGACCGTGAAACCGCCTTCTTCCTGGGGTTCGAGCACCACCGTATATTTCATAAGTACTCATTATTCACGAAAGAGTATACAATTTTTCCTCTGCCATCAAAGATTCGGCTTGGGCTCTCTTTTGATAGACGGACCCGGAACTGGTGGGGAGGCTGTCGTCATTCGCTCGTACCAAGGGCATTGAGAATGGCCTGGAATCAGGATATTTCCGCTCTGGAGAAAACATCCATGGATCGATTTTGCCGGAAGAACCGGGATCCGGTTCTGCGATCAAAATCGGATCGCGATTGATCCGGATTGGTTTTCAATTGCGATCATGGATGCGATTAATTTTTCAAAATCGGGATCCGATTTCACGTTCCGTCTGTAATTGGGGTCCAAAACCGGTTTTCAATCGCGATCCGATTTGCAGATGAAAATCGCAGATAGATTTTACCGCAAAAATCGGGATCCGGTTGTGAAATGAAAATCGGTTACTGATTTTTCCGGAAAGGTTTTCGATCGCGATCGTGATCGCGATTGCAGTTTTAAAATCGGAAACCGATTGCGAATATCAGAGGCACTGCCGGCCACCGGAACGGAAGAGTATGAGAAGGTACCCGGCCCCTGCCGGGATGCAACCCAGCAAGACAAATCTTTAATAACGAGTACCAATTCGTGCCCGGAATACGGAAAATTATGGTACATTGACCGGGAGCGTATCGGGTGGGAGTACCTCCGGAGGGAGCGCATAAGCCGGCAGTGGTGTGAAGACATCGATGTTGATGCTTCCCATCTTCCCGTCGCGGCGCAAGTAGTATTCCGGCAGCCGATTCTCGTTGTCATCGAACGGGAACCAGTAACTGAGCTTGCAGGTCTTCTTCGAATATCCCGGAATGGACGGGAAACTTTCCGTATCGTGGAGGATGATCACGCCGGGATCATTCCCGGTTATGATATCGATATCGGTGATGTTACCATAAAATTTGATCTTCTTATTCCAGGCATCACCCCTATAATACCACGGGAGGGGCCAGTAGTGCTCGGACGCGATGACGACAAGACTGGCATTGTCCATCAGCCCCATGACCCCCCTCAAATCCTCCGAGTTTTGGACCTGGACGATCGGCTCGTTGATGTCCACCGGTACAAATGCCACGTGCCAGGTCATGACAATAAGGAAGAGGCAGCCCGCCAGCGCAAAGGCGGTCTTCTGCCAGTTCAAGCGGTAGGTAGCAACAAAGCACATCGGCAGCAGCTGGGCGATGATGAGCCAAGGAACCTTCTCCCCCACGTAGGCATAGAAGGCCATTGTTGCCAGCATCCAGACGATACAGAAGCGGAAGAACTCCTCGGATTTTTTATTCACATCATGTCCGTCCCGCATTTGCCGCAGGGTGACTGCCGCAAGATCGCTCACTGGCAAGATATAACGGCGCTCCCGGATCCAGTTCTTCACCTTCCGGAAAAAAAGCACCAAGTGGAGCTCGACCGTCATGAACTGGACCGTCCCGATCAGCGCGAGGATGAAGATTGGGAGTTCGTAGAGCAGGAAGAGCGGGATGTAGTAATACATCGGGCCACCGAGCCGCTGCTGGTTGTGCATGTCCGTCCAGTGATCGATGGCCTGGTACCAGCCGGTCGTCTTCGCCTCGAAATGTACTCCCTGCATGGCGATGCTGAAGTTCTGGCCGATCAGGGTATCAGTATGGTTGAAGAACGCCGAGTACAGCATGCTCATGATCACGACGATGATGATGACAAAGAGCAGGAGGTCGGCCTTCCATTTTTGGGGAAGGGTAAACCGTCCTTTCCATGCAGAAAATGCAAAGAAGACGGCAAAAATGATGATGATGACCGGCATCTCCTCCTTGCAGCAGAGCGCACCGGCTGCTGCAACAGCGGCGAGCACGGCAAATCTCGTCTGGCCCCGTTCAAAGTAATACAGGATCGCGACAAGGAGGAGCATGGTAAAAAAGAGCATGAAAATATCGTGCCGGAGGAAGCGGGAGAAATAGACCATGTCCGGCGATATGGCGATGAGGAGAGCGACAACCAGCATCTGGTTTTTACTGATATACCCGATCCGGTAAACCGCGTACACGAGCGGAATGATGGCGAACCCGAAGAGCGACGGGAGCAGCCGGGCTGCAAAGTCCGACGGACCGATCAGGGCGAATAGAGCCGTGGTCACGTAATAGAGGAACGGCCCGTGGTAACTGGGGTCGTACTGCCATACACCGCTGGTCAGGAACTCGTAGCAGAACCAGGAATGGACAGCTTCGTCATGGTGAAGCAGTTTGAGGTCAAGCTGCCAGAAGCGGAGGATAAACGCGAGGATGAGGATGAATGCCAGAGCGTAGGCAGTGCGGGAGCGTGTCAACGGGCCACTCCCCAATGATCACCACTCAAAAACGAATCGATAATTGTTATAAAATTTCGAATTCGTTTTTGATTTGCCATTCCTATGAATCTTGAATGTCTATGTTAATATATTAAGATCCGGCAGATGCTGAAGCAGGAATGAATCTTGCCTGGTAGATTTTTTTCCTGAATGTCTGATTGTCACTCGCATGCTGGCCGCGTGAGGTTAGGTGGGGTCGGGCATGTATTTTAAAGGATTTCTCGTTCCGGTCGATGAACACTTTTCTTTGATTAAGAACCACCCCCTTCACTTTCATGCCCCAACCCTCAGCCCTTTAAATGCCCAAGCTGATTGTCTGAGCACCAGGTATGAAAGATATCATCATCAAAGGTGCCCGCCAGCACAACCTCAAAAATATCAGCGTCACCATCCCCCGGGATAAGTTAGTCGTCATAACGGGAGTCTCCGGCTCTGGCAAATCCACGCTCGCGTTCGATACGCTCTATGCGGAAGGCCAGCGGCGGTACATGGAATCGCTCTCTTCCTATGCCCGGCAGTTCCTTGGCATGATGCAGAAGCCTGATGTGGACCATATCGAGGGACTCTCGCCGGCCATCGCCATCGAGCAGAAGACCACCTCCAAGAATCCCCGGTCAACGGTCGGGACAACGACCGAGATCTATGATTACTTCCGGCTCCTCTATGCCCGCATCGGGATCCCGTTCTGTCCCGAGCACAATATTCCCATCGCCTCCCAGACCCCGGACCGGATCGCCGACCAGATCGTTGCCGAACATCCCGGCCAGGTCACCATCCTCTCCCCCGTTGTCCGGCAGAAGAAGGGCACCTACCAGCAGCTCTTAAAAGACCTGAACAAGGAAGGCTATGCCCGGGTGCGGGTGAACGGCAACATAATCCGGACCGATGAGGAGATCACGCTGGACCGGTACAAGAAACATGATATTGAGATCGTGATCGACCGGCTTGAGGCGAGCGACCGTTCACGGCTCACGGAAGCGATCGAGAATGCCTTAAAAAAATCCGAAGGGCTCATCATCGTGCTCGATGAAGAAGAGAAAGAGTCCACCTACTCCTCGCTCCTTGCCTGCCCGGTCTGCGGGATGACGTTTGAGGAACTCCAGCCCCGTATGTTCTCGTTTAACAGCCCGTTCGGGGCCTGCGAGGAGTGTCACGGCCTCGGGGTCAAAATGGAGTTCGACCCGGACCTGATCATCCCGGACAAGGACCGGTGCATTGCCGATGGTGCCGTTGCCCCGTACCGCAACCCGATGGACGGGTTCCGGGGCCAGTACCTTGCTACGGTTGCAAAACATTTCGGGTTCTCGGTCCTGACCCCCATCAAAGACCTGACCAACGAGCAGTACAATGCCCTGATGTTCGGCTCGGCAGACCGGATGCATTTCTCAATGAGCGCCAGGAACGGCGATGCCCAGTGGTCGCACAACGGCGAGTGGGAAGGTCTTCTCCCGCAGACCGCCCGGCTCTATGCCCAGACCAAGTCCGACTGGAGGAAGCGCGAGCTGGAAGGCTACATGCGGGTCTCTGACTGCCCGTCCTGTAAGGGAAAGCGGCTCAAGGACAAGATTCTCGCGGTCCGGATCAACGGTAAGTCTATCATCGATGTGACGGATCTCTCCGTCTCCGCAAGCATCCGGTTCTTTGACGGCCTGAAGCTGACCGGCAAGGAACAGGAGATATCAAAGCAGATCTTAAAAGAGATCCGCTCCCGGCTGGACTTCCTCGAGAAGGTCGGCCTCGGGTATCTCACCCTCTCCCGGAACGCGGGCACACTCTCGGGCGGGGAGGCCCAGCGCATCCGGCTCGCCACCCAGATCGGCTCGACCCTGATGGGCGTGCTCTATGTGCTCGACGAACCCTCTATCGGCCTGCACCAGAGGGACAACCGGAAGCTGATCGAGACCCTGCGGACGCTCCGCGATCTCGGGAACACGGTGCTCGTGGTGGAGCATGACGAGGACATGATCCGGTCAGCAGAGCATGTCATTGACATGGGCCCCGGTGCCGGCCTCCATGGCGGGGCAGTTGTTGCGGAAGGCAACCCGAAACAGATCGAGAAGAACAGGAAGTCCCTCACCGGTCAGTATCTTTGTGGCGCAAAAAAGATCGAGATCCCAAAGAGCCGCCGGAAACCATCGCACTACATCACGGTTAAAGGGTGCCGGGAGAATAATCTCAAGAAGATCGATGCGAAATTCCCCATCGGTCTCCTGACCGTTGTCACCGGGGTCTCCGGCAGCGGTAAATCCACGCTTGTCGAAGAGACGCTGTACAAGGGGATGATGCAGATCCTCCATCACTCGCGTGAACAGGCTGGCAGGCATGACAAGATCGTCTTCGACTCCGCAATTGACAAGGTGATCGTGATCGACCAGTCCCCGATAGGCAAGACCCCGCGGTCCAACCCGGCCACCTACACCAAGGTCTTTGACGAGATCCGGACGGTCTTTGCCGGGACAAAAGATGCCAAGATGCGGGGCTACAAGCCGGGCCGGTTCTCGTTCAACATCCGCGGCGGCCGGTGCGAAGCCTGTGAGGGTGACGGCCTTATCCGGATCGAGATGAACTTCCTGCCCGATGTCTATATCGAATGCGAGGAGTGCAAGGGGAAGCGCTACAACCGCGAGACGCTGGACGTGAAGTACAAGGGCAAGTCGATTGCCGATGTGCTGGATATGAGCGTGGAGGAAGCGCTGAAGCTCTTCGAGAATATCCCGTCCATCCGGGCAAAACTCGAGACCCTCTCACGGGTAGGCCTGGATTATATCAAACTCGGCCAGAGCTCCACCACCCTCTCGGGCGGGGAGGCCCAGCGGATCAAGCTGACCCGCGAACTGGCAAAAAGGGCAACGGGGAGGACTCTCTACCTGCTGGACGAGCCGACCACCGGGCTCCACTTCGATGACACGAAGAAGCTCATCAAGGTGCTCGACGATCTGGTGGCCAAGGGCAATACCGTTGTCGTGATCGAGCACAACCTGGACGTGATCAAGTCCGCCGACCATATCATCGATATCGGCCCGGATGGCGGGGATGCCGGCGGCGAGATCATCGCGACCGGGACGCCGGAGAAGGTTGCGGCGACAAAGGAGAGCTACACCGGGCAGTTCCTCAGGCCGATACTGGCGAGGGACTGAAAAGTCCGGGTCAATCTGGTTTAACGAGGGTTCCCGCCTCTGGGCCTCTTGCGGGGTACGGCGGGGCGAGATTGGTTTTATCGCGGTAATGTAAATTCTCTTCTACCGGTCAGTTCCGCCGCGGAGGGGTCCCTGCGGGGGAGGCGGTACTCATCGTCACCAGGAGTATGGGGGTCTCAACCCCCATCGAAACATCCTTGAGAAAGGACACCCCTCTGCCCGATCCTAATCCCTTATGACCTCCGGCACATGACTAAGAAGACGGATGATCGATCTCGCTACCCTCCCTCACGCCCCCGGCTGCTACCTCTTCTCAGATCAGGCTGGCGAGATCATCTACATCGGGAAGGCCAAGGACCTCAAGAAACGGGTAACGAGCTACTTCCAGAAGAAGGACTCCGATGCGAAGACGGAAGCTCTCGTCGCGAACATAGCCTCGTTCGACCTGATGATCACGAACACAGAGACCGAGGCGCTTATCCTGGAAAACACCCTCATCAAAAAGCACCAGCCTCACTACAATATCGACCTGAAGGACGCCAAACGATTCGCATATATCGAGCTTACCAAAGAACCGTTCCCCCGGATCGGTATCGCCCGGCGCACGACCCGGGGCGAGGCAACCTATTTCGGCCCGTTCGTTTCGGCGATGGCCCGGGACGAGATCCTCCAGTTCGCAAAAAGGATCTTCGCCATCCGTCCCTGCCGGAAACTCCCGAAACGCGCCTGCCTCCGGTACCACATGGGCTCGTGCAGCGGTCCCTGCATCGGGGCAGTAAGCGTTGAGGAATACCAGGTGCAGGTTGAGCGCGCAACCACCCTGCTCCGGGGGAATGGAACGGAACTCCTCAAAATCCTGCAGGACGAGATGGCCGAATGCTCACGAAGGATGGAGTACGAGCATGCCCTCCGGCTTCGGAACCAGATCGCGGCAATAGCGGGCCTTTCCGAGCGCCAGCATGTTGCCCGGCTGCGGGAGACCGACGAGGATGTTATCGGGTACACCCTCTCGGGCGATACCATGTACCTGATGGTTTTCACGGTCGAGAAGGGCCTCCTCTCGGGCAAGCAGGAGTACTCGTTTGATTACCGGGAGGACGCGTTCGACGAGTTCCTGGTCCAGTACTATGCCGACACTCTTCCCCCCTCGGAACTGATCCTGCCCCATGAAGTGGACGAAGCCCTGCCCGCGTACCTGTCGGAGCGGAAGGGCAGGGCAGTCCACGTGACCGTCCCGAAATCCGGCGAGAAGAAAAAGCTCCTGGAACTGGTGGAGAAGAACATCAGACATTCGTTCCTGAAAAACGAGCTGAAGGTTAAGGACCTTCAGGCAAACCTCAACCTCCCCGAACCCCCGGCCATCATCGAGTGCTTCGACATCTCGCATCTGTCCGGGACCTCGATGGTCGGATCGATGGTGCAGTTCCGGAACGGGGAGCCGGACAAAAAGAACTACCGGAGATTCCTGATCAAGTCCGTTGAAGGTATTGATGACGTTGCCTCAATCGCTGAAATTGTCCGGCGGCGGTACAAGCGACTTGTCGACGAGTTTGCGGAGATACCTGACCTTATTGTTATCGACGGCGGGAAAGGGCAACTCTCCGCCGCAATGGAGGTGGAGAACGAGCTCGGTCTCACGATCCCCGTCATCGCGATTGCAAAGCGGGAGGAGGAGGTCTACCTGCCCGGGGAGATGCTCCCCCGCCGGCTGGATGAGAAGGGGATGGCCCTGCATTACCTCCAGGAGATACGGGACGAGGCGCACCGTTTTGCAATTACCTACAACCGGCTGCTGCGGAGCAGGAGCATATCCGGTTCCCGGCCCCGTTCCGGTGCCCTGCGGAAATCCTGAAGGTTCAGGGCCTGTTCTTATGTATCCGGGACCCGAAAAAACAGGATATATCAGCACTATTCCCCACGGATCACCTCTGTTCCGAAATGTACGCGTTCACATCAGGACCCCGCCGGAAACCGTGCCGGCTCAAAAAACAGGTCAGATTGTTGTATCGAGCACGAGCGTCTGGGATCCGTCCATGAAATAGCCGGTCACCAGTATATGAACATTGCCGTTAAATGTTCCGGTGAGGGGAAGGGTAGCCCCGAATTTCAGTGGTGTTGTTGAATGGCGATCACCGATTGACTGGGTCCGGATTTTTCCCGCGCTGTCAGTGACCGTGACCTCCAGCTCAAGGAGCGTACTCGTCGCAGTACTACCGGGATACGTGATCAAAAGATGACTGTTGTCTGCCTGAGTCACGGTGATCGGCGACGGTGCTTGTTGCGGTTGTTGCGGTGCCGGCTGGGTGCAGCCGCCGGCCGAGAGCATCAGTGTAATGAGTGCCAGCAGGCAGAGTGCGATAGCAGCTTTCCGGTTCACGGGGAACTGGCTTATCATTGGATCAACAATTCGATACACTGTTTTATAAAAATTCTGCTTTGGAGAAACGGACATGAAATGGAGTTCACACCCGAAGCATGAAAATCGCAGATATGAGGGCTCCCCGGTTCAGGGTCCCTCGCGGGGCACAGTGGGGTACGGGGGCGTTCCGTGTTTTTAACCATGCTCCTGGTTATTGACCCGCCGCCGGGCCAACCCCCGGTTACGATTGGGCCGTATTTCCTGTACGCAATCGTGGAGAAAATCCCCATTCAGGTGATCCCAGGGAATAGCAATGCGCCACGAGCCCCCAAGGGGTGCAGGTCTCACCGGGTTTATGAGTCCCGGCTCGCATGCATTTTATAGGGATCCAAACCTGACATGTTCCTTGTTATCTGTTATACAGCGGTATCCGCAGCCAGTTGTACAACACAATCCGCCGGACCTGTTTGCGAAAACACGAGTACGATGAATTTTTTCATGTAACCTTTGGCATCATAAATTTATAAATCCTGTAAACGGTTTCATTGCCTGAGGAAGATCCGAATTTCCTGGAGATGTGATCGGATCTTCCGTTCCTTAACAAAAGGTGAAAATGTGCTGAGATGTCCAAAATGCCACAAAGAAAATCACACCCTTTCCCGTCATTGTGAGAATTGTGGTCATGATTTTTCCCGAGAAGTCCCTGGTCATGAACTATCCCGCGAGGGCTCAGGCAGCCAGGATAATCAGCAGCGGGGTATGTATCCTGGCTGGACATTTTCAGGCAGGTAAAGCACGGGAGATCTCCTCTTCCTCCCCCCCGGAATTCATTTGATACACAGAATAACAAATCATCGGTACAGCCGCTTTTGGTGGGACCTTTGCGGGAGCGGGGGTTAACAATATATTACCTACCCGGTTCAGATTTTCCCATGGCAGGGATGGATTTTTTAAAAAGACCCCGTTTGAAAAATAGTCACCGTACCCCTGATTGGGGTGTTCGATCGGGATATTGATTGCGCAAAACAACCTATCCGGACCGATGTACCCATGTATGAGTTATAACCCGCTGGGTTTTGGTCCCCCACTCCCGATATGTGGGGGGGGGTAACCTATCCTCCTCTGTGAGCCCCATGGAGAAACTACCCCCTCCCGGTTCCATGATCACAAGCCATTGGTTCCTGTGGATTCACAACAAAGCAGAAGGATCTGCAATCCCAGGAAGAGAGGAAGAGGAGTCTTTTCGTATTCCAGAAAATGGTGAGGACAGAACCGCGGTCAGGCAGATGCGTTGCTGAACATCATGAAAGGATGTTCAGGGTTTTGGCTGTGGGACTCTCATCCGAAGGCATGAAGCCTCTGTTCGATCCTAAAAATCAGGATAGTGTTTCCGTGGTTGTTTTATCCTGGAAGAGGTGGTGGACGCCCAGGGCTACGTTGATCCAGCGCAGCTCGTCTGTCATTTCGAAGACGAGGAGCAGGAGGAGCGTGAAGGGGACTGAAAAGAGCATCCCGACAAGCCCGAGGAGCCATCCCCAGAAGATGACCGAGAGGACGACGATCAGGGCAGGCATCTCGAACTTTCGTGCGGCAAGGAATGAGTAGACCGGGTTCTCCACGAGCAGGTTCAGGATGCATACGGCCCCAATGACCGCAAGTGCTCCTGGTAAACCGTACTGGAGCCAGGCAAAGAGGAGGGCCGGTATCGCGGCAATGATGAGGCCGATAAACGGGATATAACCGAGGAGAAATGTCAGGACGCCCCAGAGGATCGCCCCATGCACTCCGATAATGCCCAGAAAACCCCCGAAGAGGAGGCCGTGGATGAAGTTGGTCTCGGTCCGGACGACAATGAAATCGATGACATACCCGGTCAGGCTGTTCAGCTGCCTCATGGTCGCCGAATCCTTCCCGAACCGGGCCTCCATATTGGCAGAGATGCGGGGTGCATCGAGCAGCATAAAAAACGTCGTGACCCCGACAAAGAAGAGGAACTCTATCGCTTCGGCGGCACTCATCAGGCCGATAAACCCGAATCCCATGAAATCGCCAAGATTGAGTGGGGGCAGACCATCCGTTGCCGACGTGATACCATAGGAGTTCAGGATGCCGGTAATATCATGCAGGCGGGTATCCAGCTCGGTTTGGTACTGGGGCAGGTCAGCTGCCAGGGAATTGAACGAAAGCATGGTGAAAAAAACAAATCCCAGAATGATCAGGATCGCGACCATGGTTATGACCAGGGTTGCATGGAGATCAGAGAGTCCTTTGTTCTTAAGCCAGAGCATAGCGGGCAGCGTCAGGAGCGTGAGGATGAGTGACATTAAAAAGAGGGTGACAATGAAGGAGATCGTCTTCATGGCAATGATGATGATAAATACGAGAGCGATGATCAAAAGCCCCCGATCCACTCTCGTCAAGTTCCCGGATACGCCTAACACGTTCCAATATTGATCCTGAAATAATAACTATCTTCTCTCTGGGAGTGGTCCGGAATCTCCGGCTGGCCGCCTACCCTCTGTCATTCAGAAATGACCGCACCATAGTGGTCACGGTGCATGATGACCTGCGTGCGGGAGGTTTTTTTTAAAAACCCGGATTTTCTGCCAGATATACAACGCTGCTGTTGAAACAGGAGGAGAACAATTGACCCGTAAGTGAGACCCGGAACCACACAACGATGCCCCGCGAGATTTTCAGGCAATATTTTGTCGGGACCGTGCCTGCAGGGCATTTCCTCCTCAATGGTATGGGGGCCGGGGTCTCCCGTCCGGCAAGATGAGATCTGATCCCGATGTGCTGTTGTTTCATCGCTTCCAGTACCGTTACGATACTTATTTTGTAATTTGCGATCAAATCACATACATCATGGCCGCCTCTGCCCACCGGATCGAAGTACACTATTTGCGGGACCCACGGCTGAAAACCCGGACTGACAGGATACGTGAGCGGGGATTGTTTATTGAGGAACTGCACCTCGTGGATGTATACACCATCGCTACGGACGCGAGGGACTTTTCCCGCGAAGAACTCCAGCAGATAGGCTCGCAGCTCATGAACCCGGTGGTGCAGGAATGTGTTGTGGACGAACCTACCCGTATGCCATTCGATCACGCGATTGAAATCGGATTCCTCCCCGGTGTCACTGACAATGTTGGTACTACCGCACGGCAGACAATCGAAGACTTCTATTCCATGAAATTCCGGGAGGGGGAGTCGGTCTACAGTTCGCAGCTCTTTTTCGTCTGCGGGAGCCTGTCGGACGCAGATCTCGACAGGCTGGCATCCACCCTTGCAAACCCGCTCGTGAACCGGGTACACCGGAAGACCCGGCAGGAATACGGGACCCGGGGGATGGACGTTATTGTACCGTCGGTCAGGCTCCACGAGCTGCCTGTTGCTGAAACGGTTGACCTTGACAGTGATGACCGTGAACTCTCAAGGATAGGAAAAGAGGGTATTTATGACCCGGTGTCCGGACTGCGTCGCGGACCGCTTGCCCTCGACCTCGCCCAGATGCATGCGATCCGCGATTATTTCAAAAACAAGGGGAGAAACCCGACCGATGTGGAGCTGGAGGCGCTTGCCCAGACATGGAGCGAGCACTGCAAACATACGATCTTTGCCTCGGCAATGGATGATGATGTGCCGGGTGGACTGTATAAAACGTACATCCAGGCAGCCACCAACAAAATACGGCAGGAGAGAGGGGAGCACGACATCTGCGTGACGGTGTTCACCGATAACTCCGGTGCGATCGTCTTTGACGACCATCACCTTGTTACCCACAAGGTCGAGACGCATAACTCCCCCTCTGCCCTCGACCCGTTCGGCGGTGCCCTCACGGGTATAGTCGGGGTCAACCGTGACACAATCGGGTTTGGCCTCGGGGCAAAACCCTGCATCAACGTGTACGGTTTTTGTGTCGGCGATCCTGATACGGACCCGCCTTTGTTCCGCGGAAGAGAGCGGCAGAACCCGGTCCTCCCCCCGCGGAGGATCCTTGATGGTGTGATCCGCGGTGTCGGTGTCGGGGGAAACTGCTCCGGTATCCCCACCCCTCAGGGCTTTGTCTGGTTCGATAACCGCTACAGTGGTAAACCCCTGGTATTTGCCGGAACAGTCGGCATCATGCCCCGCGAGCATGACGGGAGAAATCTCTATGAAAAACATGCCCGTGCCGGTGATCTCATTGTCGTTGTGGGTGGACGGGTCGGAAAGGACGGCATCCACGGTGCCACCTTCTCCTCAGAAGCGCTTGACCCGGCGAGCCCGGTGACCGCAGTACAGATCGGTGATCCGATCACCCAGAAGAAGTTCTCCGATGTGATCGTCAAGGAAGCCCGGGATCTCGGGTACTACAGCAGCATCACGGACAATGGTGCCGGGGGGATATCCTGTTCGGTTGCAGAGATGGCAAAAGAGTCGGGCGGCTGCCGGGTCACGCTTGATCTTGTCCCCCTGAAATATCCTGGTATGGCCCCGTGGGAGATCTGGATCTCCGAGTCGCAGGAGCGCATGACCCTCGCCGTTCCTCCCGAACATCTCGAGCCATTCATGGAGCTGATGGAGCGCCGCGAGGTCGAGGCCACGGTCATCGGGGAGTTCACGGACTCCGGCCGGTGTGTTGTCGAATACCACGGGCATGGGGTGATGGATATCGATCTCGCCTTCCTTCACGACGGTCTCCCGAAAAAACACCTGAAGACCACGTACACGAAAAAGACGTTTCCTGAGCCGGGCACACCCTGCCCCGAACGTCTTGACAGTACAACCACGTCCATGCTCCGTCGCCCGAACATCTGCTCCAAGGAGTTTATCTCGATCCAGTACGATCATGCTGTGCAGGGAGGCCATGTGTTTGGTCCGCTTCAGGGTCCGGGGCGGGTCCAGGCGGACTCAACCCTTACAAAAGTGGTTCAGGGTTCAACGAAGGGAGTCGGGCTTTCCCAGGGAATGTTCCCTTCCTACTCCGAGATCGATCCCTATCTCATGGCCGGTTCAGGTATTGACACGGCTATCCGTGGCCTGATCGCGCTCGGGATCCCGCTTGACAGGATTGCCCTCCTTGATAATTTCTGCTGGTGCTCATCGGACGACCCTGAACGCCTCGGTCAGCTGAAACGGGCAGCCCGCGGGTGTTACGATTTTGCCACGGAATTCGGCACCCCTTTTATCTCGGGAAAGGACAGTATGTACAACGATTTTTCCGGGTTTGACGGGGATAATAATCCTGTGAAGATATCGGTGCCCCCGACCCTCCTCATCTCATCCATCGGCGTCCATGATGACGTGATAAAGGCGGTTTCGCTGGACGCGAAGATTGAGGGGGACCTCGTGTATGTTGTCGGCGACACTGCTGAAGAACTGGGTGGCTCCGAATATTTCGCCTATCTCGGCTTTGCGGGAAATACCGTCCCGGCCCTTGATGCCCAGAACATGAAGGAGCGCTACCGGAGAATGACCGATGCGATCCGGCACGGGCTCGTGGCATCAGCATTACCGGTCACCCATGGTGGCCTTTTGATCGCCCTTGCCAAGGTTGCGATTGCCGGCCGGGTCGGCATGGATATCACGATTCCCCCGGGTATGCGCCCGGATTATTATCTGTTCTCCGAATCGCTCGGCAGGTTTGTTGTCACCGTTGATCCGTCCAACAAGCGTGCATTCGAACGGGAGCTGGGGAGCGATGCCCACCTGCTCGGGCGCGTGCACGGGGCCTCCCTCCGGATCACGCAGGAAAAGACCGTGCTCGACCTTCCCGTCAGCGAACTTGAGGCTGCCTACAAGGCACCGTTCGGGAGGTACTGAGTCATGCGTCCCCATCCTCAGGTCCGGAAACGCAGCATGCCGGCCAAAGGCGCACACGGCCCGGAGATGATCCCCGAGAAAGCTCTCATCATGAGCGGCTTCGGCATCAACTCCGAGATGGAGACACAAGAGGTGCTCTCCCGCGCCGGCATGGATTCCGATATTGTCCATATCAACGACATGATCGATGGCAGGTTCAGCCTGCTCGATTACCGGCTGCTGGTATTCCCCGGCGGTTTCTCATATGGCGACGACACGGGTGCCGGCAATGCCTATGCAAACCGGGTGCGGAACAAGCTCTGGCGGGACGTGGAGGCGTTCCTCGCCGGCGACAACCTTGTCCTTGGGATCTGCAACGGGTTCCAGATCCTCGCCAACCTCGGCCTCGTCCCGGCGTTCGACCGGCAGTACCGGCGCGATATTGCCCTGATGCCCAACCGGAAAGGGGTGCTTGAATGCCGGTATGTCACCCTGAAACCTGCGGCAGAAAACCTCTGGACGCGGGGCATTGAACGGATCTACTGCCCGGTTGCCCACGGCGAGGGGAACTTCTACTGCGCAAAAAGTACCCTTGACCGCATCCGGCGCCAGAAGATGATCGCGTTCACGTACTGCCGGGAGGACCTGACCCCCGCCCGGGGCGAGTATCCCTACAACCCCAATGGATCTCTGGAAGATATTGCCGGCATCACCTCCGCGGACGGGAAGGTGCTGGGCCTGATGCCACATCCCGAGCGGGCAATGGAGTTTACGAATCTCTATGACTGGCCTCTTCTCAAGGAACAGATGAAGCGGGCCGGCAGTGCGATACCACAAGAATCGATGAACATGCAGCTGTTCCGGAATATTGTGGATTATTTCCGGTAGGGTTTTTTAGCATATCAGGGCCCCCGGTTGCAACGTGGCCCGGCCGGAGGGGGCACCAGACGGCGTACCCCCCGGCTGCACTCATCCGGGCCCGAATAGAGCCCGGATTACCCCGTATTTCCTCCAGACCGGCAGGGTTTCCTGAAAAACCGGCATGTTTTTGCGCAAATCCGGTTGATTTTACGCCGGAGCAGAAATCAGGGAATGGTACAATTACAGCGGCCGGACCCGGGAGGGATCAGACAATAAGCAAGCCAAGGCTGCTGGAAAAATCCGGGCCGTTAAAGAGCCCGGATTACCCCGTATTTCCTGGAAACCGGCACGGTTTCTCATAAACCAGGTGGTTTTTTACGCCGGAGAGTGATGGCAGGGTACAGAACAGTTAGAGTGGCGGGGCCCCCCCCAAGATCCATCCAGGGACAAACCCGGCCGAAAAAAATGGGGTTTTTCCGGAGAGCCGGATCCGGCCTGGACAGGATACTGCGTGGGCAATGAATCGGGATCTCCCATTATCACTGATACCGGTATTCTTCTCTCACTAAACTGCGATACCTGCTGATTCGCAGGGTACCATTCTCGACTGGAATCGAGGACGCCTTCTGGAATGGTACCATCGGACGAATCCTGACACGTCTGGCTCCTCTGCAGCCTTTCTGATTTCCGAAAATTCCGGCGGGATCTCCCGGCTGGTGCTGGCCGGTTCCAGATCGCTAGTGTCCATGCAGGTGTTCCACGCCAGGTACTCTACCAAAAAAAAAGAACCGATCTCCGGTAATTCCCGGCGTTTCAGATCGTCACGACGTTGATATTCACGCCGTACGCTGTCTCATTCCCGGTCACCGGCTCCCATGAGCGCCGGTATGAGGCCGAGAATGTCTGGGTGCCGAGGTCCTTTGCAACAATCACCCAGGTACGGGTCCCGCCGACACCAACCATGCCCTCAGCAGCCTTGTCCTGCTGGTAATCGGAAGACTGGATCTCAAGACCTGAAGAGACCGTTGCGTTCCACCCGAACCCGGTTGTGGGGTTCTCCTTCAACTGGACAGCAAAACGCGTGCCCTGTGCAATGTCCTCGGTTTTCCCCTTATCAGTTTCCGCGAGCGTCACCATCTTCTTACCCCCCTCTGGTGGTGAGGCCGCCACACCGCCTTTGCAGCCTTCATTGCGGAAGAGCGCCCACTCCTCGCAGGAAGTGCCGTTGGCAAAGGTGCACATGCCATACTGCCCGCCGGAAGTGTCCGTTTTAATCTCAAGACTGCCCCCGGCATTCACGCATGCCACGGACGCAGGATTCGGCATCGCTGATGGTGCCGGGGTGGTCACGACAGGAGTTTCAGTCTGCCCGGTGCACCCGGTTGCCAGAATAACCAGGAGCAGCAGGATACCACAGATAAGGAGGCCGGGCAGGATTTGCCCGGGGCCTTGGAAAGATTTCATGTGTATCCGGTGCGAGCGGGTATATTATGAACATTCCTTTAAGTGAGAATTTTTTGGCAGGTATCGCAGTATCCGTAATTTTTCCATGTACGGGGTTTTTACGGAGACAGTTCGTCATGCAGGGATCCGGGAAGGGATTTTTCTGCTCTGTTGAAATCATTTGATAATAATTATGACGCTCTCGGGGGCTCTGCCCCCGCCGCTATGGCATCCACCGGTTGCGATTGGGCAGTATTTCCTGTACGTAATCGTGGAGATATTTCCCGTTTAGGTTATACCACGGCATCGCAATGCGCCCCCGCCCCCAATGGGGGCAGGGTTGGCGCAAGGGGGGCGATCATCACTGGAAAAGAGGATTTCTACAGAGCAGATTTTACTTCACGGGAAATCCGCCGGTTTTTTTTATCCCCCGGTTATGGGAATTTTGTTGTCCCGGTAAAGGGGCCCTCCCGGCTTTTCCCGCAGACACGCTCCGGACAGCATGGTGAACCCGGTCGTGTGTGGTCTCTGGTGCAATTACAGGACGGGGAGAATGTTATCATCCTCCAGAATTGCTGATGGTGCTATGGACCGTATTATCACGGGTTTTCCCTCATGGGGCTTCACAGAGATGGTTATCATCTGATTCGGGACTACCGGTGCTCGAGGGTTGATCCGTATGACAACCTGTTCTTCAAATTCCAGCCGCATGTTGGGATTTCCTGCTTCGTTGAGCGTCTCCAGGATACCCCAGCATCCCGGGGGCGGGCTGCCCCGGTACCCCGCAACCGGTGTCAGGATCTCGCTCCGGACGGCATCGGCATAGACAATGGTCAGATTACTGAGATCTACGGTTGTTCCCCCCGGTGCAAGACCGATGGTGAACGTAATGGTATCGATGGTGCCCCGGGGGACACCCTGGAGAATAACCCCCTGGCCGGTTACATCCCCGAAAGTCTGAACCAGAACCCCCGGTTGCCGGATGGTTCCCCCCACCGGTACCCCTGACGCTGTGTCATCGCCGATACAACCGGCTGAAAAACCACAGAGGATAAGAAATATCGTTACGATCAACCCGTATACCGATTCCATGCAGACAGAACCTTCATCAATTGTTGCAGCTAGGATGTGAGGGGGAACTACAAATACAATTTGGTAAAAAAAGGATGGCCCGGGAGCAGCTGCCCGTCAACCGCTGGTCACTTTTTCAGGAAACCCAGCACTCCTTTTTTTTGGGAACCCGCTTTTTTTTTCGGGGAGGTTCCGGGGATGTCGGGTCCATGCTGGGGGGAGGTTATATTCCCTTTTATTTTCATCTCATCTGCAATAAGGGGGAGATGGGCATAGCGTTTCTCAGGAACACCACTCTGCCGGTCCTGCTGCACCGGTTGTTCCGAAATAGCAGAGCCGGGGTTTCCTGAAAAACCGGACGCAGGGGGTACATCACTCCATGGTTCCCAGTCTGTATCGGGAACTGAGACCGATGGCAGCGGCCCGGCGGTTTTCCTCTGCGTGATAATCACCGGTGTCTGAACCAGCGGGGGAGCACCATGGATTCCCTGACGGTTGAACGGTGCCCCGCAGCGGTTGCAGAAGATCGACTGGCCTTCCGGATCGGGAGCTCCGCACGAGGGACAGGTGGTATTCCGCGGGATCGGTTTTTGTTCAAACGTGGAACCACAGCGGGTACAGAAGCGCGACTGGATATCGATGGCCGGGCTGCCGCAGCTGCTGCACGCCACCGGCATCTTGGGGATTCTTGCGCCGCACCGGTTGCAAAATTGTGCAAATTCGTCCGATACTACTGTTCCGCACCCGGGACAGACCGGGAATGCGGGTTTTTTCTCTTCGGGTACGACAGCACCGCACCGGTTGCAGAACTGCGCCTGGTCATCCAGTGCCGCGTGGCCGCATTTACCACAGGTTTTTGTCATATACTTCACTAGAGGATAAAACAGGGAGGAGTATAAACACTGTGATGCTTCTTTTGTCTCTA